>DROJ01000326.1 GCA_011321935.1 Bacteroidota bacterium
AACTTCGTCAATTATTTTCTCCAAAAAACCTTCGTCGGCGCTTTGAATTAAATTCATTTCTTTTGCCAGTTCCAGTGCGGCTATATTTGGTTTATTTATTATTTCAGGAAACAGGCGCTGATAGGCAATCGAAGCACTCACCTTCCCATCTTCAATTAATTGAATAAATTCGGCAAGCCTTTTTGTGGAAACGGGAAACATTTCCAGCGCTATATTTTTTTCCGTCAAATACGGGTTTATTTTATTGATAATCAGATTAGCGGCAGCTTTACAATGCGGCGTATATTTTATTAATTCCATAAAATATAAAGCCGTGTTTTTTTCAGCGGTCAATAATTCGGCATCATATACGGACAGCTTATATTTTGAAATAAATTGTTCAAACAATTCATTCGGCAGCGCAGGCAAAGCCTTTTTTATTTCCTCCACATATTGTTCCGACAATACAACGGGCGGCAGATCGGGGTCGGGAAAGTAGCGGTAATCATGTGCGCTTTCTTTATCTCGCATCGGCGTGGTGACGCCTGTTGCCGGATTAAAATTCAGGGTTTCCATAGTTACCTCGCCGCCGCTCTCAATTAAATCAATTTGCCGCATCGTTTCATATTTAATGGCCTGCCGGGCAAATTTCATGGAGTTCACATTTTTTATCTCGCAGCGTTCGCCATATCCTGTTTCTCCTTTTTTCCTTACCGAAACATTCACGTCGCAGCGCATCGAACCTTCCTGCATATTGCCGTCCGATATATCGAGGTAGCGGGCCAGTTGGCGCATCGCCGTCATAAAGGCATCCACCTCCTCGCCGGAGCGCAGGTCGGGCTCGGAAACGATTTCGAGCAGCGGCGTGCCTGCCCGGTTCAGGTCAATCAATGAATAATGCGGGTCTTGGTCGTGGATGGATTTTCCTGCATCTTCCTCCATATGTATATGGTGCAGGCGGATGTATTTTTTTGCCTCCCCTACCCTCACTTCCATCCCCCCCCCAACGCAGACAGGCAGGCGGTCTTGGGTGATTTGATAGCCTTTTGGCAAGTCCAGGTAAAAATAATTTTTTCGGTCAAAACAATTGCGCAAATTAATTTTGCTGCCCAATGCCAACCCGAGGCGGACGGCATATTCTACCTGCTTTTTATTGAGCCGTGGCAAGGTGCCGGGATGACCGAGGGAGATGGCGCTGACATGTGTATTTGGTGCTGCACCAAAGGTCACATCGTCGCCGCAAAAGGCTTTGCTCTCGGTGGAAAGTTGGAGGTGGATTTCGAGGCCGATCACGGTTTCGTACTGGTCGTAAATTGACATGTTTATTTTATTAAAAACAATACGGGGCGGTGTTGCCGTCCCGTATTGTTAAATTCTATTTGTCGTCAACAGCCTGATACAAATTAATCTATTAACGCACATTGTTTGGTGTCTTGGGAGATGCCGTATATTTTATATGAACGATCATCTGTCCCTTCTATAAGGACTATATTTGCCCTAATAAATTCAATTATAAATACAGCATCTTTTGGCACATCTTCAAAAAAAGAACTCGGCATAATGCCGCTTCCAGTATCTTGCAGCCATGCTGCTTTATAGTAATAATCAGTATTCCCCAATTCATCCAAAGGCGTATTTAATTTAGTCCCCGACCAAGTCAAAACAACCAAAATGCCATTGCTGTTATTAGGGTCTATATTCCAATTTATTTCGAATCCGTTCCTGCTAAGGCCGTAATAATTGGTAAGATCAATTAGCCCAGTATTGCTAAATTCGGAAATTTCTATTGGGAGGGGAATATATATAGACTCATCAAAAATTTTGGAACCATCCCTTGTTAAAGAAAAATCAACCTCTTTACCAAAATCGTCAGATAGTTCGGTTGCCAGATCATAGGAATTGTTCAGGGTATTACCCTCTAATAAGTAGAAACCATCGGGAACAAAATTCAATTTATACCCACCAATAGAATATTGCCCACCATCCGTTCTTTCTGCGTCTGGCACTGATCTATACTTTGCGAACAGCTCTCCTATTGAGGTGCTTTTGTTTGGTTCTTTTTCAATAGCAATTCTGGCTACTCCATCTGTATAAACTCCATAATTTGCATATATTTTCAGTTCGTCTTTAGCCTCATTATAATCTTCTATTCCGTATAGTTTAGCATAATTCGGCGTGACATCATCTTTTCTACACGAAAAGAAAACCAGGCCAAGCAATAAAGGAAAAAATATTTTTTTCATAACGGGTAGTGTTAATTTTGACGTGATTTCAAGCACTTAGGCCAAGCCCCCGTCTCCGCTGCTTTGTCATCCGCCTAAAGGCGGATGACAAAGCAGCGGAGACGGGGGCTTGAGTGCTTCTTGAGTGCTTGGAAATCAGATAAACATGTTTCTGCCTATCACGTCAAAATTAACACTACCTCATAACGTTTTTTGTTTAGATAGGTTAAAAAAAAAATTGGCTTGCTAAATTCAAGTAGTAAGTGCAACGTTAAAAAAAACTGATATTAATTTAATTTTCATAGTCACTCAAAATCATTTTTCAACCAAACCAAAATACGATGCTATATCAACAAATTTCCCTGCCCTGTAATCCCTTTCTGCTTCCAATGCCTTTCTCTTTAATTCGTCATCCGACATAGGCATTAAATGCGATCCGTATTTTTTTATAAATTCAGCATCAGTGTCATCGGATATGTTCAGCAGTTTTTTTATGCTCTTAATAATCTGCTCATCATCAACCTCCGCCAATTTTTGGATGATTTTTATTTTTTCCAGTTGAATATCCATGTCATTTTATTTTTTCCAAAAATAAGATAATCCCTCTTGCCCTCCAAGTCAATGCTTAAAATGCCGATGCCCCGTCATCACCATTGCCATGCCTGCCCCGTCGCAATAATCAATGCTCTGCTGATCCTTGATAGAGCCGCCGGGCTGAATAACTGCCTTCACCCCTGCCTTGTCCGCTATCTCCACGCAGTCGGGAAAAGGGAAAAAAGCATCGGAGGCCATCACCGCACCTTCCAGATCAAAACCAAAAGCTTTGGCCTTGTTGATCGCCTGCCGCAGCGCATCCACGCGCGAAGGTTGGCCGCAGCCCATGCCGATCAACTGCTTGTTTTTTATCAAAGCAATGCCGTTCGATTTTAAATGTTTTACGGCAATATTGGCAAAAAGCAGGTCACTGATCTGCTCGGCTGTGGGGGCAACTTTGGTGGCTGTTTTGAGGTCAGCTTTGGTTTCGGTGCGCAGGTCGGTGTCCTGTTCCACCACGCCATTCAATAAGCTGCGGAAAGAACGGGGGCGCACAAAGAAGTCTTTTATTTTCAATAAAATGCGTTTCTTTTTTTTCTTTAAAAACTCCAGCGCATCGGCGGCAAAATCAGGAGCAATAAGCACTTCGTAAAAGAGCCGGTCAATCTCTTTTGCCGTCTCCAAATCCACCTCCCGGTTGCAAACAAAGATGCCGCCGAATGCGGAAACATTGTCGCAGGCGAGCGCCGCCGTCCATGCCCCGTGCAGGGTTTGGCGGCTTGCGAGGCCGCAGGTATTGGTGTGTTTCAGGATGGCAAAAGTCGGTTCGGCATCTTTGAATTCGCGCATGACCTGCACCGCCGCATCAATGTCAACGAGGTTGTTATAGCTGATGGCCTTCCCGTTCAGCTTCACAAATATTTTATCAAAATCACCAAAAAAGACGCCGCCCTGGTGCGGGTTTTCGCCGTAGCGCAAAATGTCCGAACGGTGGATGCTGTATTTAAAAGAAAGGTCGGCAGTGCCTTCGTTGAAATAATTAAAGATGGCCACATCGTAATTGGAGGAGACCTTGAAAGCCCTGCGGGCCAGTTCCTTGCGGTCGGCCAAATCCATAAAACCCTGTTTTTCTTTCAGCAGTTTTTCGAGCAAGGGGTACTCATTTTTGGAAGGCACAACGGCCACGTCCTTAAAATTTTTGGCCGCCGCCCTGATAAGCGAAATGCCGCCGATGTCAATTTTTTCGATGATGGTGGCCTCGTCGTCGGTACTGGCCACTGTCTCCTCAAAGGGATAAAGGTCAACGATCACGAGGTCAATTTCAGGAATGTCGAACTCGGCCAATTGCGCCCGGTGCGCCTCTTCCCGGCGGGCGAGTATGCCGCCAAAAACTTTTGGGTGCAGCGTCTTTACCCGCCCGTCCAAAATGGAGGGATAGGAGGTCAGGTTCTCGACCGTTTTCACAGGCACGCCGAGTTTTTCAATATAGCGCTGCGTGCCGCCGGTGGAGTAAATGGTGACGCCGAGCTGCTGCAGTTCGAGGACGGTGTTTTCCAGCCCTTCTTTGTGGAAAACGGAAATGAGTGCGGATTTGATTTTTTTCATAGTACATCGGCAGGCGGCAAATAGCAAGCGAAATTACCCCGTCTGCGGTTTGCCGTAAAATGCTGGTTTGTAAAAAAAATTGTTTTTGTGAAAAAGAGGGCAAAGGTAAGGTTAATGCAGAAGTTTGCCCGGTAGGGAATGGCTTTAGAAAAGGGTTTTAGGGAGTTTTTAATAAAAACACATAATCCAAAAACAGGATGCTGACTTATGGGAAAATTTGTTCGCAAAACGAGGAACCCAATGAAGTATAAAAGGCCGGAATATTAACTTCGGGCACAAAACAAAAACAAAGAACTGTCTCCTGAAAGCCATCAATTCCAGAGTGTTCAATAATTCAGGAACCTGACTTATAAAATAACTTGGTTGGACAACAAGCATATTGCCCCCTTTCTTTGTGGCTGTGAATGGTAATTTAAAAAAGCTGATTAATTAGGAGTGGATATTGGAAATCAGCTATTAGGTATCATAAAAATCAATACCTAATACCTGATTCCAAATACCACTTTTAAACATGTTCTCTCCTATTTTTCCCAAATACAGGACTTCAAGTCCTAAGCTGTGAAAACTTTGGGACTATTTCATATAGGATTTATACGGTTCATTGCCCGATGGCAGTGAACCGTTTTTTTTCGCACATGCCCGGCCATAAGCACTGCCAAATAAAACCCACGGATAAGGGAAGTGGCAAAAGACAAACTACCAATCAAACAGGATTGAACACAGATTGAACAGATTGAACTGATTTCCGCAGATTATTTGCTCTATTATCAATAAATCTGCGGAAATCTGTTCAATCAGTTCAATCTGTTCAATCTGTGTTCAATCCTGTTTGACAGGGAAGTTTTCTTGCTCCCTAAAAACAAAAAGAAAAGCCGCCCCAAACAGGACGGCCTTCACGAGTAATTATCTCAGGATGAATATCTGTTCACCCATTAAACCTAAGAATTGTCATTTCGGACAGAAAAAGAAGTGGTTGCCGCAGGTCTTCATGAACTGCATGTGGCAGCCATTGGCCGCTTTGATGCGGAAGGCTTCCAGGTCTTTTCCTTTTGTATCGAGGCTGGCATAGATCGTTTTATGGGCTTTGCCATAGCCCATATAGCCCTTCGTGCCCGGTGTCAGGGTGACTTCCGAGAACATGCTGGCATCCGCATCACCAAAGCCGTTGGCGTAACCCATGCCTTTGAACAGGCGGTCGAGGAAACGCTTGTCGGTGGCGCTGCTGCCGTACCTGCGCTTGAGTTTGTTGTAAAAACCTGCAGCGTCGAGGCTGTGCGAGTTCCCGAACTCTGGGTAAGTGCCGAGCCTTTTCAGTGACTTCGCCCTGCTCGTAGATACACCGCTGAACATGCCGCTGCCGAAGCTGCCGCAATCGCAGACTGCTGGTGGCGGAGGTGCAGGAGCGGGTTCTGGCTCTGGTGCAGGTGCCGTTGTCTCTGGCGCAGGCGTTGGTGCTTTCTCTTCCACTTTTGGCGGTGGCGGAGGAGCGGTAGCGCAACCACTGCAGCCACAGCAACCATCACTGAAAAACAAGCAATACAGCAACAACAACAACGGCAAGAGCATCAACCACCACCAGTTAAACCCGCCCGAAGCCGCAGCCACAGGCGGTGGTGGAGGAGTTGGTGCAGGTGGCGGAGGAGGAGGTGGCGGAGGAGGCGTAGCGGCCACCGCTACTGCGGCTGCGGCCCCTGCGGCGGCAACAGGTACTGCTGCTACCACTTTTATTTTCTCCAAACAACTGCGCCCTACTTCCCGTCCGGTCTCGTCCTTCAATACACGGATGCGGTATTTTCCTTTTTTGATCTCCTCGTACATGTCGTCGTTATCAATGTGCTTGAGCACGCCCGACAGTTCAAAATCCCGCTCTTTTGGGTCGGTAAAACCTTCGCTACGGATGCGGACTTTGCCGTTGTCTTTATAGACCGCAAAGTAGAGTTGGCCGTTGTCGTGTTTGAACAAGGCCACCTTGTTCTCTTTGTCGGTTATGGTGCGCCCTTCGTATTCTTCGCACTTGAGGTAGTCGTCTTCTTTTGGCGGAGGCACGGCGGCCACTACCCTTTCGAGGCAGGTACGGCCTACTTCCCTTCCCGTTTCATCTTTCAAAATGCGCATGCGGTACTTGCCCCTTTCGAGGACTTCGTACATGTCGTCGTTGTCGAGGTGTTTCAGTGCCGACGACAGTTCATCGTCCCGCAATTTGGCATCCCGGAAGCCTTCGCTGCGCAGGCGCACATTGCCTTTGTCGTCGTAAATGGCGAAGTAGAACTGGCCATCGTCGTGCTTGAAGAAGACCGCATTTTTTTGCTTGTCGTTCACCTTGCGGTTCTGGTAAGCGGAGCATGGCAAGTAGTCATCTTCCTTTTCTTCGGGCGTTACGGCAGCGGCAACCGCTACTGCGGCGGCGGCCAATTTGGCTGTCCGTGCAGAAGGCAGCCAGGCCATTGCGGCGTCCTTTTCTTTGTACGGGCAGCTACGGGCAATCTCTTGGTGGTTGCCTGCTTTGAGTACCACAAAGTAGTAGCCCATCTTCTCTTCTATCTTAAAACGCTCCTCCAGTTCCCTGTTTTTGATAACCGAAGCAATGCCGTTGTCCCGCGCTTTTTCAGTGGTGTAGCCTTCCGAACGCATCACAACTTCTCCATCTTCGACCCATGCGAAGTAGTACTCTCCCTCATGCTCGAAAGTGGCAAAATCAGGATGCTCTTCTGAAGTTTGGCCAGCCCTTGCTTTGTATTCTTTACAGGCGAGGTAGTCGTCGTCCTTGCGCTCCGGTTTTGGAGGAGGTGCGGCGGCGGCGAGTTTGGCAGCCCTTGCTTTTTCCCTTTCGCTCGGGAAGAGGGCCATAGCGGCGGCTTTGTCCTTGTACGGGCAACTGCGGGCAATCTCTTGGTGGTTGCCCGCTTTCAGCACCACAAAGAAGTGGTTCATCTTTTCGTCTATGCTGTAACGCTCTTCGAGCTCCCTGTTTTTGGTGACCGAGGCGATGCCATTGTCCCTTGCTTTTTCGGTGGTGTAGCCTTCCGAGCGCATCAGCACTTCGCCATCTTCGACCCATGCGAAGTAGTACTCGCCCTCGTGTTCAAAAGTGGCAAAATCCGGATGTGCCTCCGAAGTCTGGCCTGCCCTTGCCTTGTATTCTTTGCAGGCAAGATAGTCATCGTCTTTTCGCTTGGCGGCAGCGGCGGCGGCTTCTTTAGCTTTGCGCGCAGCTTCTTCTTCCGCTTTTTTCTTTGCTTCCGCTTCGGCAGCGAGGCGGGCTTCCTCTTCTGCTTTTTTCTTTGCTTCGGCTTCGGCAGCAAGACGGGCAGCTTCTTCCTCTGCTTTCCTTTTTGCTTCCGCTTCGGCAGCGAGGCGGGCAGCTTCTTCTTCCTCGGCTTTTCTCCTCATCATGCCCATTGACCAACGTGCGCCTTCCCGTTCTTCCGAACCTGCACCGATGGTAGATTCCTCTCCACTTACCCATGCCAAAGCAGCATCCCTTGCCTCCGCATTTTCATACGGGCAGCTTCGCCCGATCTCCTGGTGGTTGCCTGCTTTGAGTATGTAAAAGAATTCACCGCCTTCCTCGATGCTCTTCCAACGCTCGGGAAGCGGTGCATTTTTGATAACGGAACTGATGCCGTTGTCCCTTGCTTTTTCAGTGGTATAGCCCTCGGAACGGAGGTAGGTTTTTCCGCCTTCCCCATTAAACCCAAAATACCATTCTTCCTGCTCTGCATTGAAAAAACGGTGGAAACCCTCGTCGCCTGCATAGCGCTCGCAGGGCAAGTATTCATCAATACTGGCAGGCGCAGCGGCTGCTTCCCTCACTATCCCCCGGCCTATCAGCAGCCCGATGGCATACTGCATGTCTTCCACCGTGTTGTAAAAGAAACTCTTGCCGAGCCTATTGCCGTCGGTATCATTTAGGTAGAAATAAAACTTGTTGTTCTTGGTCGTCTTGCCCTCGTAGTTGCTTTCCGTCGGCCCAAATTCCAAAATCCTTTGGATGACCGCATCCACCTCCTCTTCCGTATCATAACCGCGGACATTGGCGCTCAACAGCAATGCCTTCCCCTCCGCTGTGCGGAAAGAAAAGTAATACTTGTCGTTCGCACTTTTCATCGTCTGATAGGTCACATCATTGAAAAGGTAGCCACCTGATTTGAGCAGTACCTTTTCGCCTTTCGGTTCTCTTTTTACTTTTTTCCTCCGCTTCTTTTTGGGCTTCGGTGCATCGTCGGCGGGGGGGGCAGCCTCAACTTCTACAGATGCGCGGTAACCCGTCATCCCTTCCAGTTCCGTCCCGCCCCCGGCTACTGCCCTGCCTGCCGTTCCTCTTTGCAAAGCACTGATGGCAGCGTTCATGTCGTCCTCTGAGTCGAACCAGATACTGGTCGCTATTTCTTGGTTGTTGCCGGCCAGCAAGTTGAAATAATGCTTGCCGTTCGGGTGTACCTTTCGTTGGTAGCGGTCGGCATTCGGAAGGTTGCGGGTCACTGAATCGGTGCCGTTGTTCCTGCCGCTTTGCGAAGTATAGGACTCGCTGATGAGGACAATTTTCCCATCCAAGTTATATGTGAAATAAAAATTGCTGCCATCCTCGGAAGCAAAAGTGTCGAAGCCGTTTTCTGTGCCGCTGATGTGTTGTTGGTAAAAGGCGAGCGGCTTGTAATTGTCGTCGCCGCCCTCTCCTTTGTATGGAGCGGAATCGGCGGCATCGGTAGTTGTTTCAACAGGCTTTGCAGGTGCTGCGGGGGCATCCTTTTTGCCTTTTTTTGCAATTTCCGGTATCTCGGCTATACAGGCAGCAATAGCCGCATCCATATCGGCAGCACTGTCATACTCCACACTCCTTGCGATCTCTTGCCCGTTGCCAGCTTTAAGGATGAAATAATGTTTGCCGTCGTCGGTCGTTTGCCGGTCGTAGCGGTCGGCGTTCGATGAGTTGGCCACTACCGAACGGACACCGTTGTTACGGTCTTCCTTGCCCGTGTAGCCTTGGCTGTTGAGTACAACCTGATCTCCGTCCAAGAACTGGAAATAGGAGCGGTTGTCTTTTGTTTTTTTGTAAAGGCGGACCCTCATGGTTCTCGTTATTTTTGATTAAAAAAATGGATGAATAATGTTTGTTCTTCTTCCGGCTGTTGGGGTGCGATCCGATTGGCAGTATGGCGGGAATTTTTAAAAGCGGGCTGAATGTATAAAGAATATTCAATTCAACAAATTTTGCCGCTTAATATTTAAAATATCGGTGTTATGAGACCTCTTTTCAGGCGAAAATCATCATTTGGGCGGCTTCTATTGCACTGCGCTTTTTTATTTGGCCAGCCAATAAGATGATTTGTGGACGAAGGGATTTGCTGGAAGTATCGCTTATCTGGTTATTTGTGGAAAAATAATTTTAAGCCTGTAATTGCTATGTTCCATCCCCTATGAAATTCAATATATGTTGTGACTGTTCAGCACCCAAAAGATATTTCCCCGAGGGTTCGGGGAAATATGTCTTCATTTGTCTATGCTGAACCCTTGCTATATGTTTTACAATTCCTGTTTTTCCCGAATATAAAGGAGTTTTCAAAAATTAAAACCAAGTACGCAGTGCCCGTTGCCCCATAAATCACCGCAGCAAGGTCACATCCCCTTTGAAAGCACTCACCCCCTCCTCAAGGCCCGCCGGGCAGCCCACCACAATGTGGTAGATATAAACATCCGAAGCCGCCGCTTTCCCATCGAAATTACCATCCCAGGGACCAGGGCCATCGTACACCTTTTTGCCCCACCTGTTCCAGACCTGCATGTGCCTCACCTCTTCCGAAGCCTTTGAAACAATATCGAAAAGGTCATTTTTGCCGTCCCCGTTCGGAGTGAAAACATTCGGCACCACCACCTCATTGGGGAAGCATTCCGTCACCACCGCTACTTGGTGGATAGCAGTGGCCACGCAACCGTTTTCGTCTATCACGGCGACGGTGTATTCCGTATTTTCTGCTGGCGCATCGGAGCAGTCGGGGAGGTTGGTGCATTGGCCCGCAATGCCCCCGCCCGACCAGACAACCGAATCAAAACTGCTGGGCAAAATGCTCATTTCGAGGGTATCTCCGAGGAGGAGGGTATCGCCTTCGGCAAATACAATTTCAACGTCGGGGCTGATGACCGTCAACGTCAGTTCGATAGTGCTGTCGCAGCCATTGGTAGAAGAAATGGCCCTTGTATAGACCCCCGTTTCGGTAATTGTTTCCCCCTGAAAACTAAAACCCTCGCCCGCGCAAATAGTGGTGTCTATATATAAGGTGTCGGGCAAGGAATGGACAATCAGTTCCACATTGCTCGTGCTATCGCAGCCGCCCGCCACCATCGTAGAAAAGGTATAAATGCCCGCCTCGCCCTCCTCCATGCCATGAATTACTGCCGTTTCGCCTTCGCAAATCTCGACCGTGGAGTTGGTAATGATTTCGTCGGTCGTCACTGTCACCATGACGCGGGCACTGTCGAGGCAGCCATCGTTGCTATGGCCAAAGACCGTAAAAACGGTCGTCGTAGTGGGCGACACATTGATGGATGAACAAGGCCCGTCCAAACAATTGCCGGCAGGCGACCAATCATAAAAATCGGCGCCGGAGGCCGTCAAAGTTGCCGACGAACCAGAGCAGATGGTCACGTCCGGCGAAATTTCCAAATCGAGCAGTCCCCCTAAAACCACCGCCACTTCGTCCGTTGCGGAGCAGCCGTTCCCGTCCGTTACGGTCAGCGTGAAAACTGTATTTTCGCTGGTCTCGACGACTGGGTCTGCGATGGCTGGGTTGTTCAAGGCAGGCAGGCCGTTGACCAGCGCAGGCGACCAAAGGTAATCCAAGCCTGCGGCAAAAGCAGCGTTTAGTTGCGGCATCTGCCCGGGGCAGACCATTATGTCCGCTCCCGCATCGGCCACCGGCAGCGGGCTGACCTCGATGGTGGCCATGTCCGTGCCCGTGCAGCCAAAAGCATCGGTGATGGAGACCGAATAGACGCTCGTTGCAGAAGGGCTGACCGTTTGTATCTGCAAATTTGGGTCGGAAATGCCCGGCCCTTCCCACTGGAAAACGGCGCCGTCGGTGGCTGCAATATTGGCTGCGGCGCCTGCGCAAACCGGCGTTTCGGCGAAGGCAATGCCCGGCACCGGCTGCAGTGTCACATTGATAAGGTTGTCTATTTGGCAAGTGCCGCCGTCCGTTTCGGCCAGCGTAAATTGGTAGGTAAACGGGAACGGGTCGCTGTTTTCGCAGCTAAAAACAGACATCGCCGAGTTGGGGTTTTGGATGCAGTCACTGGGCTGCCATTGATAGGTAAAACCCGGCACCGCAGCTACCCCGACCATGATCTCATCGCCGGAACAGACCGTCGGCGACTGCCCGGTCTGGTATTCAATCGGCATGGCCACGGAAGCCGAATCAATGGAACAGGCGCATTGGCCGGAGTTGATGTAAGCTACCAAATTGCAAAGGTTGCCCGCAGGAACATTGAAGCTGCCGCTCATCGTGGCCGATTGGCAGCCCGACAAAACAGTCAACAATTCTTCGCTGTGTACCAACTGGTCGCCCGCGCCGTCGCCATCATTGTCAATAAAAAAATCAACTGTAATCGGCGGCTCGTTTTGCGCTCCGCAATTGATGATGTCTATCGAAAAACCGATGTTGTCGCTGCTGCCCATTTGGCTGGCGCTGACGCTGAAATTTTCCAGCGAGAACTCCGGCCGCAGTATTTCAAAAGGAAAAAGGAGCGAGCCCGTGTTGACCAAAGTGCTGCACATTTCGCCCGTTTCGGCGCAAAGCGCCTGCGTCTCGTTGGCCGTCCTGAAAACCACCAAACCCTCCTCGCAGCCCAGTGCGCTCCAGCCTGCGGTGGCAAATCCGAAGCAGATAATCTGGTTGGAGGCCACCCCTTCCGGCAGGTGCCAGATATAGGTGTTGCCGTCTGTTTCAGGCGTTGGGTCAAAATTGTTTTGGCAAATGGAGGAGGCCGAATTTGGCACAAAAGAAATGCCCGGCGGCAGACTGACAATGGCCACTGCGCCTGCGGGCAGGTCGTCGGAGGCGGTCATCGAAAACTCAAAAACCACCTCGTCCGAGCAGCCGATTCCGGTCTGCGTTTCCACCGAAATATTGGCGGAATAGGGCTGCGTGATGCCGTTGATGCAGATGGGTTCACCGGGCTTGGCGACGGTGTTGGTGGGGATGCCGCAGTTCTGTTCGGCGGCGATGGAAAAGAGGGTGAAGGCCCCGGCCACAAAGCCGCAGTCGGTGGTGGTGAGGAACTGCAGGCTGATCGAATTGGCGGGCGCACTGCCTATTCCGGGCAGGCCTTCGGCCAATGAATCGAGCGCTGCCAAGTCCCAGTGGGCGATGGTATTGTTTACGATTTCGGGGTCGGCGATGGGGAAAAAATTGCCGCTGCCCGTCGGGTACTCCACCTGCGATGAACCGGCGAGAACGCTCAGCCCCGGCGGCAGTTGCGCATTTGCCGACAGGCGGTAAACTGCGCCAAATTGGCCGTTGAAAATTTCGAGGCGGTGGTAGGGAACGGTATCGCAGAGGTCGTAGCAGCCTGCGGGGCTGTCCACCAAAAAGTCAATTTCGCCGGGAGGCGAGGTGATACTGATGGCCTGCGTGCGCTCGTAGCAGGGCGTCTGCACTTGGCTGTTGAAGGGCTCGCAGTCCCAGCCGTAATGCAGGACGAGGCCCTCCGTTTCACAAGAATTATTGGTGGCGGTGAGGCGCAGGGCGATGGTATCAACCGGCAAATCCCCGAGCAGGAAAACGCCATTTTCCGCAGGGACTTCATTTCCCGTAAGGGGGTAAAAAAGTGCAAAATCGGTGACGAGGCCGCTCGGCGATTCCACCCACAGCCACACGTTGGGGGCAATGCCCGATGATTGCGCAGCGACGTTGGTGGAAAAATTGGCGAGCGTAAAATCGAAGTCCAACTGGTTGTCGAAACTGATCTGGTTGAACAGCAGCGCCTCGACGGAAAGGTTGGGGATGAGCGCCCGCAGCGCATTGGCCTCCACGGTGAGTTCGAGCGGGTCTTCCTCCTCCGGCAGCCCGTCGGCAAAGTCAATATTCGTGGTGGCGGCAAAGGGCAAAGAGCCGCTGATGTCGCATTCCGATTCAAAAATATATTGGAACAGGGCAGAGAAGCCCTCGTCGAGCGGCGGGTCTTGGAACTGGCCAAAATCAAGCAGGTACCCGCCCCCCGAAAAAACCGGCGAGAGGGCCTCGTCGGAGGCTATGACGCTGCCGTCCTGATAGCGCAAAAAGGTCAGCCTCGCATCGCTCAAAACGACTTCTGGCGGGATGCCCACCCGCCAATCTTCATTGACCAAAAGGTTGCGGTGCTCGAAAGGGAAGAAGTTGCTCTCGTGCAGTTGCAGGCGGAAAAGGCTGCCGCCCACAAAGCCGGAAGGTTGGCAGGGAGGTACGCCAAAAACGCCCGGCAGCAGGGTGTATTCATAAGCCGAAATCTCGAAAACCTGTGCGGCACAACTGCAATTGACGGGCTCGTAATCACTGCTGTCGGCGTCGAAAAGGACCATGCTCGGACTCAGTATTATTTTGCCCCACAGCGGTTCGGCGTCTATCTCCCGCACGATGTTGTACTCTATCCGATAGTCCACATCAAAGAGGATAGAATCGCCTTCGGCAAATGCAAAACCTGCGGGGACGCAAGCGCCGAGGGCAGTGGCCGAAATGTCGTAAACGAAGGTGAAAGCGCTGGTATCAACAATGACATGCGCCGGGTTTTCACAATCAAAATAAGTGCCGCTGGAACGGTCAAAAATACGGAGGGAAGAAGCTAACTCCGAAATACCAGCATCTTCTTTCAGCAGGTTTTGGACATTGGGCATGGTCAGCATGGAAGGGAGAAAGCTCATTTCGACCCTAGCAAAAGGCAGGGTCGCGCCCACTGCATCAATCACTACTTCCCCGGTCAGGGAGGCATGGATGGTATCGCCTGCGATCAGCCGGTCGGTGCGTACCAGCGAGAGGTCAATGGTGCCCCCTGCATCGGCCAATCGGTCGTTGTCGTTGTCGGGCAGGCCGAAGTTGGAGCGGCCTGCTGCGAAGCTGTATTTGGCGTAGCCGGGCGGCTTGCTGACGCAAACCGAATCAATTGGGCAGTCGTAAGGAAGGCGAATTGCCCGGCAAGACTGCATGTTGCAAGGGAGCGGGAATCCGCTGCATTTGACGATGGTTGCAGTCGCATCCAAAAACAAAGCCGGAGGTGGATCAGCGTTACATGGCACTTCGGCACAAGTGGTGGCCACGGAGTCTTTACAGGTTTGGGAAGCCTGGCACAAGTCCCCGCAATTGAACACAAAACCGAACTGCGTATCCACTTCGTTGGCATTTAGCGGAAGCTGATAAATAGCAGTGACAAGGGTTGATCCCGTCCCAATGTCCTGCACTAAGCTGAGGGGGCTTTGCCCGTTGATTAGCAGTTCGTTGCCCTCGTCCCATGTCAGGCCGCAGGGCAATTCAAACTCCAGCACCAGTTCATCGTCGAGCAAGGTCAGGCTATCGTAATCAAGGCTGAAGGTAGCGGTGAGTTCGCTGCCGTCAACCATCGGTTCGTTGGGTTCAAGGGGCTCAACGTCCAGTCCACTGTTCATCTGCACACCTTCTGCCCTCACCGGGATATAGTCTTCGACAATGACAAAAGGCGCGGGCGGGCAGTCTTTGAAATAGCTGTACCTGTACCGCCATTCCACCTGCGGCCGCTTGCAGCCTTGACCGCAGAAATAGACATCCCAGAAAACGGTAACAGTCTGCGCAGGGCCGAGATCGGGGATGGTCAGGATGAAAGAAGGTGTCCCTGTTTCAAGCCCCGTGCAAGGATCGGGCAGACTAAACGAGTAGCTGAAGCCGGGCTGTATATCAAGCAGAAAACCGAGGCTGTCAACCACTACGCTCCCGGTATCTATCCAGCCAAAGGGGGTGGACAGGTCATTATTTAACATCATTAGGTCGAAGACCAAGTCGTTGGCAGCGCCATCTCCGGCGTTGGTTATTTTCATGCCCTGCCGGTAGGCACCTGGCCCGCAGAAACATTCGGCAAAACGGGTGATCGGTTCCCAAATAAGGTTCGGCTCCTGCTCCGAGGGGCTGATGGCAACGATGGCATTGGTGCTTATTTGCTGGCAGATTTCGCCGCCGCAGCCCCAGCCGACGGTAATGTCCGAGACGGTGGAGGGAATGTCCACCCCGCAGTCAAGTACCGTTATTTCTTCGGTGATGGTGATGCTTTCGTTGAGTTCGAACAGCCCGTCGCCGTCGCCGATGCCCGTGAAATCGCTGCCGTCGAGGGCGAGCTGGAAGGCGGTGTTGCTGGTGGAAATATCCGTTCCCACGCTGCTGCTGATACTGATGCCGCCCTGGTTGTTGTCGGAAAAAAGGAAGCCCTGCAAAGCGCCCGGCCTCGTGTTGGCGATGGTGATGCTCCGCAAAACGACCTGCCCCTGCGAGCCGTTGAGGATGGAACTGTTGACCCCGGTGATGACGAGCAGCGCCCGCTCGATGATGTAGGGGTTGGAGGTGGCGGAGCTGCTGCCGCCGTCCCAGTCGAGGCCGATCTGGTTGTTGAAAAACTCGCCGCCGTCAATGCAGGCCACCGTGGAGCAGGGGGCTTGGGCGCCTATGGAGAAGGTGAGGGTTTCGCCGGGGGCGAGGCTGCCCAGTGAAAAGACGGGAGAGGCGGGGTCGGAAATATCGGACTCCTGCGCACCCACGGCAGTGGAGGGCAAATAAACGACCCCACAGGCTGCACCGGAATTGGTGGTGAAATTGACCTGTGCCGTCAAGTTTTCCAATGCCGATGCGGTGGTGTTTTCTACCGTCACCTAAAACGTGGCCGAGCCACAAACGAAAAAATCGTCGGGGTTTTGGAAAGTGATGGTCTGTGAAAGGGAAGAGGTAATGCTGGCGCAAAATATGGCTGAAAACAGTGTAATGCGGTAATGGGTAGAGTGGCGCATGGGTTTCGTTGTTTTGGACGTTCTTGTTTTTGGCAGCAAAAAAAGCGTGCTTTTCATGGCTGCCGTGGGTGTCTTTTCTTTTCTTTTTGGGAAATAAAAAAAGAAGGGATAAAAGTAACTATTTGGGGGCTATTTGAAAAAAATAAATATCGGGTTTGTTTGGTGTTGGCGGAAAATGTTACTTTCGGGTTTTTGAAGGTTCGGGGAATAAATCGGGGGAATAAATTCCCCCTCTTTTGGAAGGGCGAGAAGGAGCGGCTGGAAATTGATTTTTAATTTTTGGCGGTGCGTCAAATGTAATGCCTAATTTTCAATAAAAATACGTGTATAAAATCATGGTGATTTTTTGAACCACCATGATTTAGGCACATATAATAATTCAATTAAAACCAAATAAAATGGGAACAATAAAACTGACCTGGTGGAACCTGCAAAACCTCTTCGATACCGACGACGACCCGATATCGCTCGATTTTAATTACACGCCCGCCCACGGCTGGACGAATGAAATATACGCCAAAAAAAAGCAGCAATTGGCGAGCCTTATCAATATGACCCACAATGGCGAAGGCCCCGATATATTGGCCGTCTGCGAAATCGAAAAGGACGCTATATTAGCCGAATTATTGACAGATATGGGAAGGGCGGATATGGAAGTAGCGGTTGATGTGAGCGGCACGAGCGACCTGCGCGGCATTGACGTGGCACTGGCCTATAATAAAAACAAATTGGAACTGCTGGAAGTGGAGAGCCATATGGTTCACCTCCGATATAGGACGCGCGATATATATACCGCTAAATTTAAAATAATAGGAACGGAAGAAGAATTTACGGTTATCGGCTGCCACCTGCCGTCGAGGAGCAGGGGCCGCTACCAATCAGAACCCAACCGCATTGCCGTGGCCGAAAACATATCTTTTATCGTGGAGGAAATAGTGAAATATACCCCGCAGGAATATATCGGTTTAAAAGCCGCCGATGACTTGGAAGCCGTTATAAAAAGATGGGACTCGAATGTAATCATTGTCGGCGATTTCAACGACGAACCGACCGACCGCAGCATCCTCGAACACCTCAAAGCGACGGGCGACATGGACCGGGTGACGGGAAAAACGAACGATATAGACGGCTTTAAAAAAGAAGTCGGAAGGTATAGGCAACAGGACGTTTATTTATACAATGCAACTTGGAAATTTATTTCCGTGGATCAAAAAGGGACTTATTTTATTGACAGTGTTCCGGCCACCGGCACCAGGTTTTCCAACCGCTATCAAATACTGGATCAATTGATCGTGAGCAGGGGCGTGCTGTCAGACACCGGGTTTAGGATCAATTTGGACAGTGTTGATATATTTATTGACAAAAGCGTAAATGCCACCCGTTCGGGCAGGCCAAAAAAATTCAACAAAAAAAACGGGAAGGGATATTCGGACCATTTTCCGGTAACGGCAGTTTTTGAATATGACGAGTGAGAAATGAAAATGAAAATAAAAATTAAAATGAAAAACTCCACTGGATGAACTCCCCCCAGTGGAGTTTTTCATTTTTATTTTTATTTTCATTTTCATTTTCATTTTCATTTTCAACTTACCCGCAGCACTATTTTGCCGACCACTCTTTTTGTTTCCAGCCTTTTATGTACTTCCTTTATTTCGGAGAGCGGATATTCTTTTTCGATGACGGGTTTTAGTTTTCCTTTTTCCAGCCAGCCTTTTAATGTTTTTAAATCATTGTAATCGGACTCCACGACTATAAGCCGCGAATTTTTTATTTTTAAATAGGACAATATAGTGTCGCCAATATTTTTTGCATTTGGCGCGGTGGATATATACCAGCCATTATTGGGCAATAAATGTTTTGTTTTCCGCCAATTTTTATTTCCAAAAACATCAAAAAAGACATCGTATTTGGCATTTGATTTTTCGACAGAAATAGTATTGTAATCGAGGTGTATATCTGCTCCGAGGCGGCGGCATATATCTTCGTTTTTGGCGCTGGATACGGCCGTTACTTTAGCGCCCAATATTTTTGCTATTTGTATGGCAAATGTCCCGACCCCGCCCGATGCGCCGTTAATGCAAACATGCTGGCCGGGTTTTATTTTTGCAATATCTTTTAATGCCTGCAAAGCGGTCTGCGCAGTGAGCGGCACGGCGGCCGCTTCCGCAAAATCCATATTTTCGGGAAGGTGGCAGACCTCCTGCGGCGATACTTTTATATATTCCGAAAAAGTGCCGTTGTTGGGGCGGTTGGTCATGCCGTATATTTTATCGCCGGGTTTATATTCTTTTATTTTTTTGCCTGCCTGCACCACCACGCCAGAAAAATCCTGCCCCAAAGTAAGTGGAAAGGCAATGCTGAGAAATGCCTTTAATTTGCCTTTGCGCAGCAGCACGTCTTTTGGGTTGGCACTTGCATATTTTACCTGCACCAACATTTCCCAACCCTCGATGACCGGCATGGCCGCTTCCACAATCTTCAATACCTCCGGCCCTCCGTATTTATGTACCTGAACTTGTTTCATGCTGGTGATTGGTGAAGTAGTGATTAGTGAAGTAGTGATTAGTGAAGTAGTGATTAGTGAAGTAGTGATTAGTGAAGTAGTGATTAGTGAAGTAGTGATTAGTGAAGTAGTGATTAGTGAAGTAGTGGATCAGGTTAGTTAATGTTTTGATAGTTTTGCAAAAATATATTTATTGGCAAGGTTCACCAACTAATCACTGTTCACAAATTAGACAATATGCAAGCCTTTGAAAAGAAGCTGTCAGAAATCCTTTCGGGGCAGCGGGTGCAATCAATTTCACAAAAACTTATTACCGAGTTGAACAATAGGTCGGCTGTGGCTACCTGATCAGTAATTTGTCATCAATACAACCGCTGCCACCCTTTCGCAAAATAAGTAGTGCGCCCCGCTACCTCCGTTTTCTCGACTTTGCTTTTTCCATCGGGAGCGAGCTTGCCTTCCTCCCGCCATTGCCAAAACCAGTCGGGCGGATATCCTTTATAATGCGGCCGCTCGTCAAGGGCCCGCTGCAATATATTTTGCATTTTATCAAAAATTTCTTTTTTCTTTTTTAGCGGTATTTTATCCAAACGCGAAGCAGGGTGGATGCGGCATTGGTAGCAGGTTTCATCGACATATAGGTTGCCCATGCCCGCTATATTTTTTTGGTTCAACAAAAACCCTTTCAGCGTCCCTTTTTTATTTTTTATTTTTTTTAAAAATTCAGCTTCCGATATTTCCAGAGCATCCGTTCCTAAATTTATGCGGGCTATATATTCGTCCAGATTTTCGATGTAATTTATGCGGGCAAATTTGCGCGGACAATCAAATCCCAACCGGAAACCATTTTCAAAAATAAAAACAAAACGCTCGTGCCGGGGCTTGTCGGCTATATCTGAATAATATTTAAAATCGCACGTCATGCCAAAATGGAATTGCACGTATTTGTTGTTGTCCAATTTCCCGAACATATATTTCCCGCGCCGGTAAGTATCAATAAAAGTGCGGCCGGTCAATTTTTTTTCAAAATCGCCGCCGCTTATATTCCTGAATATTTTATCATCGTGGACAACTGTTTTTTTGATGCGCTGGCGGAGGGCGGTTTTTTCAAAATATATTTTAAAGGTGTTGACTTCTGGTAGTTCTGGCATGGGTTGGTGCTTGGATTTGAAAATGCAATTTCATTAAAACGTAAATAAGGAACAATGGTTTGGCAGCATATTCTGGGCATGGGTTGCCGAGACATTCCAAGTTTATAAAACTTGAAACATATGAGAACCAAAAGAGGCCGTCCTCATGCCCCCGCAAAATACGATACCTTTTCTACCTTTACCGAACGAAACACATTTTTCACCGGCCAATGTCCAAACTGGGCTTTCGGCAATAAACGGCCTACCTGTTGACCTAGCATACCCTCCCACCCAAACACCCTGTACATGAGCAAAAAAAACTCCCTGACCACCGCATTGTTCCTTGCCCTGGCATTCGCCAAAACATCCGGGCAAGCTGCGGGCATATCGGCCCCCGACACCCTCCGCCCCTCCATTGCCGTGGGTGTGCTCACCGGGCAGTTCCACCTCGACGGCATCCTCGACGAAGCCGACTGGCAGGCAGCCCCGGCCACTTCCGACCTCCATGCCACCGAACCCGTCGAGGGCAGCGCCCCTTCGGGGCAAACGGAAATCCGGGTGCTGGCCGACCGCCGCCAGCTCATCATCGGCATCCGCTGCGGGGGCGAACTGCCCGGCGACATCGTGCGCTTCTCCAAACTCCGCGACGCTGAACTCGACAACGAAGACCATGTGCGCATCGTGATTGACCCCTTCCTCGACGGGCAGTCGGGCTACGTCTTTGCCGTGAACGCCAACGGGGCGAGGTACGACGCACTGGTATCGAACCGGGGCGAATCGGAAAACAGCGATTGGGATGCCGTTTGGGAGGCGGAAGCCTCGGTGGGCAGCGATGGCTGGTCGGTCGAAATCCGCCTGCCCATCCAGAGCATCAATTTCAAAAAAGGACTGACAACGTGGGGCTTCAACGTGGAACGGCGCATTCAGCGCAGGCAGGAGACCATCCGCTGGGCCAACGTGCGACGCGACCTTTGGTTCACCCAGACCAGCAGGGCGGGGCTGCTCTCCGGGCTGCCGTTGTTCAATTACGGCATCGGGCTGAACGTGCGCCCCTCCCTCGTGGGCGGGGTAGGGCAAATAGGCGAAAACGGAAAGGCCGACTGGTCCTTCGAACCCAGCCTCGATGCCAGCCAACGCCTCGGTCCCAACGTGCTGGCCACCCTCACTGTCAATACCGATTTTGCCGAAACGGAAGTGGATACCCGCCAGACCAACCTCACCCGTTTTCCACTTTTTTTTCCTGAAAAACGCTCCTTCTTCCTCGAAGGCGCCGATATTTTTGAATTTGGCCTCGGCACCGGCAGCCGTACTTTGGTACCGTTTTTCAGCCGCCGCATCGGGCTGTCGAGAGGAAACGAAGTGCCCATATTGGCCGGCGCAAAACTGAACGGGCGTGCCGGAAAGACCTCTTTCGGCGGCCTCGCCATGCGCACCCGGGAACTGAAAACGGAGGGCGACACATTGGCCGCCAGCACGGTGGGCGTGCTGCGCGTCCGGCAAAATGTGCTGGGCGAGAGTTCGGTGGGCTTCATCTCTACCATCGGCGACCCGCTCGGCAGGGGCGGCAGTTGGATGTCGGGAACGGACTTTACCTATCAGAGCACCCGTTTCCGGGGCAACAAAAATTTCCTCGTCGGCGGCTGGGGACTGCTCGCCCGCCGCGACGACCTCGACGGCGACCGCTCGGCACTCGGTTTCAAGGTGGACTACCCCAACGACCGCTGGGACATCGCCCTCTCCTACACCCGCATCGGCGAAGACTTTGCCCCCTCGCTGGGCTTCGTGCCACGGCGGGGCGTCCATGTGCTGAGGGGCGGGCTGGTCTTTGCCCCCCGCCCCAAAATGAAGTGGCTGCGCCAAATGTTCAACGAACTGTTCACCAGCTACACCGCCGGGCTGGACGGGCAGTGGCAATCATACGGCATCTTCACTGCTCCCATCAATTGGCGGCTGGAAAGCGGCGACCGCTTCGAAGCCAATTTTTATCCAAAAGGCGAAAACCTGAGCGCCCCTTTCGAGGTATCCGACGGCGTGGAAATACCCGTGGGCGCGTACCATTTTATCCGCTACCGCATCGAAGCTGAATTTGCCGCTAAACGCCCCCTCAACGGCCAAGCCTCGTGGTGGACCGGCTCATTTTACGAAGGAACCCTGCAAGAAATAGAAGTGGAAATAAACTGGAACCCCTCCCAGCTCGTCACCTTCGAACTGAACGCCCAGCACAACATCGGACGCCTGCCCTGGGGCGACTTTGAACAGACGCTCGCCGGCCTGCGGGTGCGCTTCAACGTGACGCCCGACCTGCAACTGAACAGCTTCCTGCAATATGATACCGAAAGCCGTACCCTCGGACTGAACGCCCGCGCGCACTGGATTTTCAATCCGCTGGGCGAGGCGTTCTTGGTGTTCAACCACAATACGCTGAACGCCCCGGGCGACAGGTGGGCGCTGCAAAGCAGGCAAGTGGTGGCGAAGGTGAGGTATAATTTTAGGTGGTGAGGGCGGACAGGGCATTTTAAGTTTTGGAAACTTGACCCCACTCCGAAAAGTATTTGCACAAAAAAATGTTTCGGAGACGGCTGTACCTCCCCCTTTGGAGGCAGGGTGTTGATTCTGGCCTCCTTAGCACCTTTGCGAGAGATATTGAGAGCAGCATTACATTTGATGCACTGCCAAATTCTTTTTTTTAAGTGAAATCAGCGAAACGTGAATAGTAGTGCTCAAGCAATATTGCCAAAGTGCCCTATTGATTTTGGAAAACAATCAAAAATTTAGGAACTTGTTGGGATCTTAAAATAAAACTAATGGTACAAATCGTAATTAGCTAACCATTTAGTTTTTGGTTAAACGCCACATTATCAGGGATATGGCGGACTAATCACTAGTCAACTAATTACTAATCACTGCACTAAACTCAACTATTATGAAAAACCTTTACCTCCTCTTCTGTTCTGTTTTTTCTTTCCCTGTTATTTTGCTTGCCCAACAACCTGCTTACTCCGTGTTTCATACCAATGAAATCCGGACGGGTTTTTCTGCCGATGGGCGGATGTTTTCGGATTTACAAAATGGCGGGGCTTTTCTTGTTCCCTACGAAGGCATACAAACACCGAGCACCATATTTAATGGGGCCTTATGGTTGGGCACAATGGATGAAAACACCCTCCGGGTAGCCGCACAGACTTATGGTACTTCCTCCCAAAAAAACGACTTTTATCCAGGGCCGCTCGATCCCGTTTCGGGGCTTCCGGTGGAGGAAGGAACAGCAAATAATTTCAATAAAGTATGGACGGTCTTCCGTCATGAAATCGAAAAACACATCGCGGATTTTAGCGACAACAACTTATTGGACGACCCGGTACTTGCAGTGGTCGGCTGGCCGGCAAAAGGAAACCCTTATTTTAATACCGTCAATGGTTTCGAACTTCCTGCAGGACATACCTCGCTGGCCCCGTTTTTTGACCTCAACAACGATGGTAACTACAATGCTTTTGATGGGGATTACCCACTGCCGGAAGGGGTCGTACCGGGCGTACTGCCCGGCCAATTGACCTGGCTCGTTTACAACGATGTAGCAGGGCCTCATTTGCAAACCGGGGGAGCGCCGCTCGGCGTTGAAATACAAATGACCGCCTGGGCTTTTGAAACGGATGACCCCTTGTTGGACAAAACGCTTTTTGTGAGCAATAAAATAATAAACCGGTCAGGGAAGGATTATTCCGATGTACGGCTCGGGGTCTGGACGGATCTGAGCATCGGGTGCTACACGGATGATTTTGTTGGCTGTATCCCACCGTTAAATGCCTATTATGCTTATAACGGCGATATGGAAGACGGAAGCGGTGCTTGTAGCATCAGTGGATATAGCGGCTATGGCAACCGGCCACCGGTGCAGGCGGTCACGATTTTGAACCATACCTTGGATGGTTTTTCCATGTATAAAAACCAAAGCGTTGGCGACCCGCAGCCCGATGTCAATATGACCGACCCGTGGGCAAGCGGTTTGGAATTTTACAATTACCTGGACCATAAATGGCGGGACGGGACACCGCTCACCAAGGGGGGGAATGGTTATGATCCGGGCAGTTCAGATTTCACGGATTTTATTTTTCCGGGCAATCCAAATGTTCCCGGTGAGTGGTCGCAATATGCCGAAAATGCCCCTTCGCAAGACCCCCGGGCTTTGGGGGTTCTGCATTTGCCCGAATTTAAAAACGGGGAAATAAAGACCATTGACGTTGCCTATTCTACGCACAGTGACCCAAATTTAAACCACCTCGAAACGGTCAACTTGCTGTATGCCGAAATCCCTTTGCTGCAGCAACATTATGCGGCAGGTTTTTCCAATCTTTCCCCGAGGCCATTGTGCGAATACGATTGCCTTTGGCCGGGCGACGCAAACAATGACGGGATCGCCGACCAGTTCGATCTGTTTGCTATCGGTGCCGCCAACGGAGCTTCCGGCCCTTTGAGGAACGGCCCGCTAAGCTGGGCGCCCTATATTTCCGAAAATTGGAACGGGGCATCTTATGGCGGCATAAACATGAAACATGCCGACTGCAATGGCGATGGCATTGTCAACAAAGTTGACATTGATATTGTCGAACTGCATTTTGGGGAATTTAATGACCAATATATAAAAACCGAAAAAAGGAAGTCGGGCAATGATGTTTACTTCTCTCCCAAAGGTGCATTGAGCAATAGGATATTTGAAAAAGGCGAACAACTTTTGCCTTTATTGAGTGTAAATAAAAAGGCTGTTCCAGATTTGACCGGGCTGGCATTTACCGTTGAATTTGATACTGCTTTTTTTTCAAACATCAAGGTCATAACTGTCCCCGGAATGCAGGCCTGCTTCCATACATTTGGCAACGGTGATTTCACTTCATTGGCAACAATAAGCCATTCTGGGGAACTCCATTTCTCCATCCTCAACAAAGGTGGGGCAGGCTGCCGTTTCGAAAATGAAAAATTGTTCAGCCTGCTGATAACGCCTGCCGATGCAGTGCCCGCAAACAGTACTCTTATCCGTTTTAAAAATATCAAGGGCCTATTGAATGACAACACCGTGACCGACCTCGGTGGCGAGGACATCAAACTCTTTTTTCTCAATTATGGCGAAAAAGAAAGCACCAAAAAACCGCCCGGCATCCATATTTACCCCAACCCGTCCACGGGCGTTTTTTATTTTAACCTCGTACAAGAGGAAGTGTTTAAAGTGCATATTTACGATGCCCGGGGCCGCTTGATAAATGTGCAACCGGCATTCCACCAAAAGGATTATATGATTGACCTGCGCAGCTATCCAACGGGGGTTTATTTTTTAAAACTGACGCAGGGGCGGGAAACGGTCACGAAGAAATTGGTGGTTTCAAAGTAGTTGGTGCCAATATATGAAATTGTCAAAAGCGGTGTTTGCGTTTAGAGCGCAAACACCGCTTATATTTTCTAAAATACCGCAAATAAATAAAGCTACCGTCGAAATAGAAAAAAGACCACCCCCAGTTGTTTCAAGTGTTAAGTCGAGCTTTAGCGAGACGTCACTTGAAACTTGCCTTAATCAAATTCAATATCCCCTTTCCAATACCTCCAATCCCCCATCGCCTCCAAAGTCCCCTCGTCCGCTTCTATATTTTTCAATGACAACAACGGCACCTCAAAAATATATTCCCCAAAAGCAACCCCCACCCTCATATCTTCTCCGAATGCTTCATCGCCTGTCATCTTTAAAACCTCCACTTTTTTCATTTCTTTTCCGCCATTTCTTTTTTCTATTTCGACGGTCGCTGTAAAAGGGAAATTCAGTTTTTCTTCCATATAATAATACCAGCCCATTTTGACTTCGTGGTCGCCGTATGCGTCCACTATTATTTCATAATCAATGCGGTGTTGTATTTCTTCTTTTTTGCTTTTAGTCATACCAATAAATAGTTGTCGTGTTATCCCAAAGCAAATTCCAGTTCCTCCCTCACCTCCGGCAATAAATAATTCAGCACAATATCAGATTTGGGGATGCCTGCCTCTACCAGGTCATTGGCGATTCCATGTTCGGTCTGGTCTTGCTGTATCCATATTTTGCCGTCTTTAATATCGAAATGTAGGGTAGCCGTATGCACCCGTTTATATCCGTCCCAACCGATAGTGACAACTTGGTAACGGTGGTTCTCCCGGTCAACGACCATTTCGTTTTCTGCATTGAGGTTGGAGTATTTAATGGCGGCGTATTCCTCCAATATTTTGAGGAGAACAGCTTCGTATTTTTTTATTTTATCCATTTTACAACGTTTTTTTTAAAAATGTTTACGATCAAAATTGTTAAGTGTTTGTGTTTGATAATATTTTGGATGAGCAGTTCATCTTCTATTTCACTGGTATAAATGTGCTCTGGTATAGCAAGAAATAGATGCCTCTCTGGCTCCCTGATCAGCAGCGCTTCTTCATATACCGATCGCCTCATAAAAAGCGGTCTGAAAGGAAATATGAAGAAAACTCTTGACTTCAACTGCTATTTTTTCATTTTCCTTTTCAGCCGCAATCAGTTGTTCTGCCCCAAGGTCAATGTAAACCTATTTCTTGCCGATTTTAAAATAAAGCGGGTCATAGGTGATTTCCCACCCATCTTTTTCAAGGGCTATCTTGACATGATCGTGGTATTTATCTTTTCTTGGCATATGGAAACAGTGAATTTTTGAACAAATTTAAGAAACTCTTGGCTTTGTTGCTGTAAAACGATTGCCCCCATTTTCCCTACCTTAGCCCCATCAAAAATATCAACAAAAAATAATGAAAAAATACATCCTTTTCCTCCTCCTCGCCCTCATCAATTTCCAATGCACTGTCGCACAAAACGCCAAAGACACTAGCGATAAAACCGACAGATCCCCCACAGGGGATGACAAGCAGAAGTGGGACGTCAACAATCCCCCCGGCAAAGCATGGAACTGGCACCCCGTCAACTTCACCACCGACGAGGGCACCTGGATGAACCTCGACCTAAGCCCCGACGGCCAATGGCTCGTATTTGACATGTTGGGCGACATCTATAAAATGCCGGTCAGCGGGGGCAAGGCCACGCCGCTGCGGCAGGGCATCGCATGGGAAGTGCAGCCCCGTTTTTCGCCGAACGGCAAGCGCATCCTCTTTACCAGCGACGCGGGCGGCGGCGACAATTGCTGGGTGATGGACGCCGACGGCAAGAACGCCAAACAGGTCACCAAAGAAGATTTCCGCCTGCTCAACAACGGCGTGTGGATTGACGAAAACTACATCGTGGCCCGCAAGCACTTCACTTCCGGCCGCTCATTGGGCGCCGGCGAAATGTGGATGTACCACATCACCGGCGGCAGCGGCATCCAACTCACCAAGCGCAAAAACGACCAGCAGGACGTGAACGAACCCTGCGTTTCGCCCGACGGGCGGTACATTTATTTCAGTGAAGACATGTACCCCGGCGGCTTTTTCAAATACAACAAAGACCCCAACTCGCAGATTTTTGTCATCAAAAGATATGACCGCGAGAAGGGCGAAACAAAGGACATCATCACCGGCCCGGGAGGTGCCATGCGCCCGCAGGTCAGCAACGACGGCAAGCTGCTCGCATTCATCAAACGGGTGCGCACCAAGACCGTGCTGTATGTCTATGACCTCGAAACGGAAGAGGAGTGGCCCCTCTTCGACGGCCTGAGCAAAGACCAACAAGAGGCATGGACCATCTTCGGCGTTTACCCCGGTTTTGACTGGATGCCCGACGACAACGAAATCGTGATTTATGGAATGGGGAAAATATGGCGAGTGCCCGTTGGCCTCGGCGTGGAGAAGCCCGCCAAGCCCATCGAGATACCTTTTGAGGTGGACGTGGAAATGAAAGTGGCCGAGACCCTCCGTTTTAAAAACAATGCCTTCGAGGAAAATTTTACGGCAAAAACCATCCGCAACGCCATTACTTCGCCAGACGGCAAATCATTGGTCTTCAATGCAGTGGGCATGTTGTGGGAGAAAAAATTGCCGAACGGGACGCCTGCGCCTTTGACCCGCCAAAATTTATTGACTGCCCCAAAACAAACGCAACCTGTCAACATCCAGGAGGAACTGAGCAAAGGCACATACCACTTTCAGGCCGAGCCTGCTTTTTCGCCTGACGGCAAATCCATCGCCTTCGTAACCTGGAACGACGTGCAAATGGGCAAGCTCGTGCTGTATGATTACTCGGGCGAAATGCTCGCCAAAACGGGCAGCGACCACCAAGTTTTGACCACCGAAAAAGGCATTTACCGCACACCTTCTTTTTCGCCTGACGGCAAATGGATTGTCTTCCGAAAGGAGGGCGGCAACGGGCACCAGGGTTTTACGCACACCAAAGAACCGGGCATATATATTGTTGCAGTCCCGACCTCCGCCGGGAGAAGTTCGGCTCCCCGGCTCATTTGCCCGCAGGGCGAAAACCCCATGTTCAGCAAAGACGGCAAGCGCATATTTTACCAAAAAGGGGGCTACCTGTTTGGCAGCCTGACCAAGAGCGTGGAAAGCGTTGACCTCAACGGCGAGGACAAGCGGGAGCATTTCGACGGCAAGTATTCGCAGCGCTATGTCATCAGCCCCGACAACGAATGGGTGGCTTGGTCGGAACTCTATAAAGTCTATGTCGCCCCATTTCCAAAGACCGGAAAAAAGGTCGGGCTGACCTCCAAAACCAAAGCCGTTCCGGTAGCGCAGGTGGCGAGGGATGCGGGCATCAACATCCATTGGTCGCCCGACAGCAAGCGGCTGCACTGGACCCTAGGCGAGGAGTATTTCAGCGATGACCTGACGGAGCGTTTCAAGTTTTTGCAGGGCAGCCTCGACGAGTTGCCGCCGATGGACAGCGTTGGCCTGCGCGTCAATTTGCAATTGCCGACCGATAAGCCTTCCGGCAAAATTGCCCTGACCAACGCCCGTATCATTACCATGGAAGGCGACGAGGTGATAGAGAACGGAAACGTCATTGTCGAAGACAACAAAATACTGGCCGTGGGCACGCGCATCCCCGTCCCCGCCGATGCCAAAGTGATAGATTGCACGGGCAAGACCATTATGCCGGGCATCGTTGACGCACATGCGCACAGCGGCAATTTCCGCTACGGGCTCAGCCCACAAAAACAGTGGGAATACTATGCGAACCTCGCTTACGGCGTCACCACGTCGCATGACCCAAGCACCAACACGGAGATGGTATTTGCGCAAAGCGAACTCATCAAGGCGGGCTATATGGTAGGGCCGCGGCTGTTCAGCACGGGCACTATACTATATGGTGCGGACGGCGATTTTAAGGCGCCCATCAATTCGCTGGAGGATGCCAAATCGGCCCTGCGGCGCACCTCCGCCTTCGGCGCATTTTCGGTAAAAAGCTATAATCAGCCCCGCCGCAACCAACGCCAACAAGTCATCGCCGCCGCCCGCGAACTCGGCATCGAGGTAGTGCCGGAGGGCGGCTCGTTCTTCTTCCACAACATGAGCATGGTCGTTGACGGGCATACCACCGTGGAGCACAACATCCCCGTGGTGCCGCTCTACAAGGATGTGACGACGCTGTGGGCGGCCACCCATACGCACAACACGCCGACCCTCATCGTCAATTACGGCAGCATCAGCGGCGAGTATTATTGGTACCAGCACACCAACGTCTGGGAACAGGAACGCCTGCTCACCTTCACCCCCCGCAACGTGGTGGACAGCCGCGCCCGCCACCGTACCATGATACCGGAGGAGGAGTACGAAAACGGCCACATCCTCACTTCTAAGAGTTTGAAAAAAATGCAGGACGCTGGCGTAAAAATCAATCTCGGTGCCCACGGGCAATTGCAGGGGCTCGGCGCCCATTGGGAGCTGTGGATGCTCCAACAGGGCGGCATGACCAACATGGAAGCACTGCACTGCGCTACCATCAACGGCGCCATCTCGCTCGGCATGGACCATCAGATCGGCTCTATCAAAGCAGGCAAATTGGCCGACCTTATTGTATTGGACAAAAACCCGCTGGAAAATATCCGCAACAGCGATTCGGTAAAATATACGATGTTAAATGGCCGCTTATATGACGCCGCTACGATGAACGAAATCGGGAATTACGACAGGCCGCGCACGCCATTTTATTTTGAACTGCCGGGCAGCGGGAACGGGTATCCTTATTTCCGGGAGACGGGGAGCTTTATGCGGCCGACCTGCTGTTGGAGGGATTAGTAAAACGGACGGAAGTCCGTTAAAAAGGCGCTGAATAGATTCAGCGCCTTTTTATATTTTTGCTTCTATTTTATACTTGACCAAATCCATTCATCCGGCAGATGCAGCAAAGTCAAACTAAGGGCCGGAAAAAAATAAGCGATTGATTCTGAGTTTTTTTCAAAAAACGCACTTCACTGAACTGTCCCTCAAAAATGCCAACTTTCCCTGCTCCATCCCATCCAGTTCCTCCTTGATCTCCAGCTCGACAACCGGTCCCAGTTCAAAAGCCGCATCCAATGCCTCCTCCAAATACTTCCCCGCCTCGTCATACCGGCCGGCTGCTTTTAAAATAAGGCCGGCGTGGTACATCGCAACTGGTTCTTGCGTCTGGTAAAGCACATGGTTTAGCGTGGTTTCCAATGCTTTTTTGAGGTCGCCATTTTGCAAAGAAGCCCATGCCAGCAGGTCGTAGGACATAGGGTGGGGGCGTTCGGCGACCTCGTCTTTTGCGATGGCCAATGCCCCGGCCGTATTGCTCAACAGCCTGCAGAGATAGCTTTTGTACATATTGCCGTACATGGGCCGCCCGGCCTCGGCGATGAATTTTTGCCGCAAGGCTTCCACTGTTTTTTCATCTTTTTCAAAAACGGCAATTTCGGAGAGCAGCAGGTCGTAGTCAGGCACTGGGTGTATGGATTTCAAAAAATGCAAAATCCGTTTGGCTTCAGCGGTATTTTTATCATGCGAAAAAGCGATCCATGCGATGCCTTTCAGGGAGTGGAGGTCGGCGGGGTCATAGGAGAGGGCTTCGAGGTAGGTGCTGTACGACTTTTCGACGCTGCCGTTGTGGCCGTACATATCGGCGAGGTTGGAGAGCGACCAATTAGTGGCCTTGTCGTTGCCCGATGCCTCTGCTTTTGCACTTGCTTTTTCCATTTGTTCGATGGCTTTTTCGAGGTTGCCGCTTGCGTCCTGGAATTTCACATCCCTTATCAGGTAATCGAATTGGCTGTCAGAGGCCAGCGTCTGCAGGAATTGTTTCGCAGAAAAAAACTGCCCTCGCTCCAGCAAAACATCAACGAGGATGAGGGAAGAAACGAACTGGTTTTCCCCCGTTTCATATGCCTCCTTAATATATTTTTCCGCTTCGCGAAAAGCATGGCGGGTGATGGCATTGGCGGCCAGCGCTTGCAAAGTGCCTGCCTGCCCGGGGATGCGGTGGTTCACCCATTTCAGCAAGCTATCGGAGCGATGGAGGTAGTGTGCGTCGCCAGTTAATTTAAAACGGCGGGCATAGCAGCCGGCCAGTTTTTTTTGAAAAACAAAATTGCCGGGCGAACCCGCCAGTTTTTGTTCCCAAAAAAGAGTTTCATCTGCGAGTGTCTTTTTTGCTTTTTTGAAATGGGCGTCCGTCGTGAATGCTTTATAATCTGCAGGGTTTACGATGGGGGCACCGGGCTGGAAAAAGAAGTACGCGGCGGCTATTGCTGCGATTGCCAGTGAAAGGAAAATGATCTTTTTCATTGTCTTATGGATTGAAGCCAATGGGCAGGGACAGGGTATTGGTAGCACAGCGTTTACGCTGTCCCGTACAACGACGTTCACGTCGTTGGGCTATCATGCTACCGACCTAAAGGTCGGTCGACAGGACAGCGTAAACGCTGTGCTACCAGCATTGAGCCATGCCAAGTGGCTGCGATGAATAGGTGAAAAAATACCGGACGGGAAAGGGCAATCCCATCCGGCTATTCAATTTCAGAGCAAAATAAAATGTCAGTGTACTACTCTCTCCAAAGAAGTCCTGCGGACAAACCCTCATTCTCTCCCTCTCTCCCTCAGAAAACGAAAATAAAAGCCAACGAACAAAAATACTGCTCTCAAACTCTCAAACTCTCATTCTCTCAAACTCTCATTCTCTCAAACTCTCAAACTCTCATTTTCTCAAACCCTCAAAAAGTTAATGCGGCGCAGCGAGGTACGGGAAGGAGTTCAAAAACGGCTTGTCGTTCGCGTCCACATGGTCGTCGGAGAGTTGCGGGTTGGAGGTGCCATCGGGGCCGCCGAAGATCAACAACAGCTCGACGGAGATCACGTCGTCGGCCAGTCGGCGGCCGGTCAGCACGTTGGTGCCATCGAAGAAAGTGGTCGTTCCGTTGGTAGCTACCGTTAGCACGTCGGTGGCCAGTGCGTCCGAGAAAGTGGCGGCGTCCATGCCGAGGGCGTTGGTGGTGTAGCCGTCGTTGAGGGCAACGAGTTTTGATTCAAATTTTGCAACAAACTGGCTGCCCTGCCGGGACGGAATTGTTGTGTTGAAACCGTCTTTGTCGGCGCTGCCCACAAAGACCGTATTGATCGCCGGGCGGCCCATTTGGTCTTCCTGCATGTAGCTGTCGTTGTTGGCCGGAGTGCTGTCGTCGTCTTTGTCGCAACTGGCGAAACAAGCGCCGAGTACCAATAAAACAAGGATTCCTAATTTATTTATGATTTGCATGATTTGATGTTTTTTTTAAAAAAATGGATTGACTGGCCGTAAAATAACCGGCCTGCAAAAAGGCATGAAACGCCCCTGTTGGCCGCAGTCATTTTACGGTCACAACCCAGAAAATTGCTGGTTGAAAAAATAAACTTAGTTAAGGGTGGATGTGAAGTTCGGATAGTCGGGAAGGCCTGTTTTTGGGCACTTTAGATTTTTCTTTTGGACTCTACCCAGGTGTTGAGAGTGGCAGCCGGGCCGAGCATCGGCTTGGGTACTTCAACTACAACGGACAGCACATTGGTGCCCGCAAAAGTATCGGAGCCAGGGTTGTCGAAACCAGTTGCATTGCCCGCTATGATCTCCCCATATTTGGCAAAATCCATGAAGAAAGGATCGTCGCGCGGCCCTGCGAATACCTTGATGCCGCCTTTGGTTCCAATGGAAGGAGCGGTCGCACTGTAGGAAGTGACCGTTGCTTCGGTCAAGGGGCCACCTGTTTCAACGGCACTGACAAGCCCGGTCGAAGAAGGCGCCACTGGGCCATAGACCCGGACCATGCCGTCAGCAAAAACAGCCTGAATTACGAGGTCTTCCACGGCGTCGCCGGTGTTGTCTATATTGAACTCGATCATCACGTTTTCATCGAAACGTGCATTGGCAGTGGCCGAGGGGCTTAGCAAGCCTTGAAGGTTGGCCACAAAGACCATGTTGCCGTTGTTTTGGGGACTTTGGAAAGCATAAAAATCGGTGATGTCCGAAGTCGTTGAGGTAACGCCGGGTGCGTCAATGTGGTCGGCAGCCCAGACGATACCCAACGATGTGAGGAGCAAAGCAAAAGCGGTAATTAACAAATTCTTTTTCATTTTAAATAAGTTTAAAATTAATGGATTTATGGTATTGGAAACCATGCCCCGGACGGTCGGGCCGAGGCCTGTTCTGTCTTTTTTATTTAAAGAAAGACATAGTTCATACTGCTACCAAATTGGCAGTCCGTATGCTCTTTTGGACAGTTTCCAAAACCAAATATGTAGTACACCATCAATTACGGAAAGAAGGAGGAAGTTGGATTACGACAAAGTGTTTTTTTTAAAATTTATACTGAACCCTCGGGAAAACCTAAAAAGCTATCAGTATAAATGCGCACCAACATACTACTCCCTTTCCAAAATATACCTTCGGTAAAAATACCCGGTTTTATTTTGGGATTATTTTTTGAAACTGCGGTTTTTGGGCGGGGGAAATTTGTTTTTTTTTGGCAGGAATGTTTTGAGGGATGAAAGGGTCTCTGTTTTTATGGACACCAGCTTTGCTACCAAAAATATTGCGCCAGCTAAATATTTTTATTTAAATTTAGCATTTCAAAAACCCAAAAATTATGGACATGCACTTATCTTGGAAAAAGGATTTCATCAGCCTCCTTATGCTCTTTGCTTCTTTTGCGGCCTTGTCGCAAGGCGACCCTCATATGCTAAGTTTGGAAATCGAAAAATTGTCCCGATTGGCAGGAGACGATTCGCAGGCTGCGGTTGAGTTTGCCGATTCGCTCTTGGCCGTTTTGCCCGATGGGCGGGAACGGGAAAGGGGGGAGGTGCTTTTTCAAAAAGGACGGGCCGAGGATAAGCTGAAAAAACATGAAACCGCTCTGGCCGATTTAAAACTGTCAAAGAAAAAACTGGACGGATATTCTTTGAAACCCGACAGCCTAAAAGCAGAGGTACTATTTTTTACAGGAATTGTTTTTACCGAATTGCATGAATACGACTCCTCACTTGTATATTTCAATAAATCCATTGATGTCAAGACCAAAATATATGGAGAGCACAGTCGGCAAGTTATATTGGCCCTTAATGTTTTGGGGGGCCACCATGCCGGGAAAGGAGATGTGAAATCTTCTTTGGCCGTGCGGTACAAAGCACTTGGACTGGCTGAGAAAACACCGGGAGCGGAAGTCGAACTAGTGAAGTTGTATAACAACCTAGGCCGGCTGCACCTTATAGAAGGGGATTATGAAAGGGCCTTGCCCTTTTTTTCAAACGGTTTGGCACTCAATAAAAGAAAAGTAAAGAACCCGTTTTTCCAATTTGTACTGTGCAAAAACTTGATAGAAATATATGGGAAAATGGGACAATACGAAAAGGCTTTAAGTTTTGCCCATTCAGTTGATTCCATTTTCCAACAACATCCCGACATGAAAAGGCACCATCAATATTGGACTGCCCTGGGGGTACTGTATTTTGATATGGGGAAAATTGATTCGGCATTGTATTGTGGGAAAAAAGCCATTGATGAAGCATTAAAGGACAAACCTGTAAACGAACGTTTCATTTCGGGCAACCTTACCGACCTTGCCAATTATTATCTTTCTATAGAACAATATGACAGCACAGAAATATGTGCAGAAAAAGCTATCGAAATCGAAACAAGGCTGATCGGCGAAAAGTCCCGTGATGTGGCGGGCAACTTTCGGCGCAGGGGGCTGGCCGCAATGGGCAACAACAATATTGAAAATGCAAAGGGCTTTTTTATCAGCTCGCTCAAAGCCAACAACTTCAACGGCAGCCTTTTTGAAATCCTAGATTACAACGAAGCCATACTCACTTTTACAGAACTTGGAAAACTATATTTTGGAGAATACAAAACAACGGCCGGTGCCAGCAACCTTACCGAGAGTTTTAAATGGCTTGAACTGGCCGACAGCGCCCTCACATTTAGACGGCGGGAACTGTACAACATCAACAACAAAGACCGCCTTACTGAATCTGCGTCGGTTGTCTATGAAACGGCCATTCCCGTCTGCCTGCAATTGCAAAAACTGACGGGCCGCAAAACCTTTTGGGACAAGGCTTTTTATTTTTCCGAAAGGAGAAAGGGCATTGGCCTATCAGAAGCCTTCCAAGGCTGGCGGGCAGCATTGGACGCAGGCGTGCAGGCCGAGTGCATGGAAGAACAAGGCGAACTCTTGGAAGAGATTGCTTCCCTGCGGCACCAGCGCAGAAACAGGGTTCGCCAAAAACCAGATTTGGGCGTGAGCCAAACAGCAATACTTGACCGCCAGATCAAAGAACTCACCCTCCGCTTCGACTCCCTCCTCACCACCGTCCAACAAAGCTGCCCCCTCCTTTCGGCATTAAAAAAACAAGAGCGCACCGTGAGCGCAGGCGAGTTGCAGGACTGGTGCAAAAACGCCCAAACGGCCATCCTCGAATATTTTTTGCTGGAAAACAGCCTGGTCATTTTTGCCATCAACGACAGCGGCCTGCGGGTGGAGGAAGTCCCCCTCCCCGGTGGGTTCACGGCGCTGCTCGGGCAGTTCCGGCAATCCATTTCAGCGGTTGACATTTATGAGGACGACCAAAGGGCCGAGCAACTGCTCGACCAATACCGGCAATCTGCCCACCGGCTGTACGATATTTTGGTAAAACCCGTGCAGCCTTATTTGCGGCAGCGGCTGATGGCAGTGCCGGACGGCATTTTGGACTACGTGCCGTTTGCCGCCCTGCTCGAAAAAGAGCAGCCCGGCGAGGGGCTTTTTGAGCTGGGCAGCTACCCCTACCTCGTCCGCCGGCATTCCATTGGCTACAGTTACTCGGCCACTTTGCTGCTGCAAATGGAAGAGAAGCAGCACATCTGGCCGCCGGAGCAAAGCTTCTGTGGTATCGCCCCCGACTTCAGGGGACCGCAGTGGGGGGCTTATGGCCACCGGGGCGCCGTTGACGACGACCTGCAGCTCCTTTACAACATGCCCGAAGTGGACTCCCTGCACCGACTGCTCGGCGGGGTTGCCCTCACGGGCAGGTCGGCCGTCAAGGATTCGCTGATGGACAACCTGTTCAGCCGCATCCTGCATTTTTCCACCCATGCCTTTGCTTTCGATGTCAACAGTGAAAACTCTTACCTCGCCCTGCACTCTGAAAAAGAGCCCGATGAGATGGCCCCCCTCTACCTCTGGGAGATCATGCACCTCTCGCTCAGTACCGACATGGTTTTCCTCAGTGCCTGCCAAACGGGCCTGGGCCGCCTCACCAAAACGGAGGGCATCGTCAGCTTGGCGAGGGCATTCGCCTTTGCCGGCACAAAAAACATCCACGCCACTTTGTGGAGCATCAAGGACGCCCCCGAAGGAGTAGGGCTAGTTTTGGGTTTTTATAAAAACCTCTATGAAAAGGGGCTGCCAAAGGACGTGGCCATGCAGCAGGCACAGCTTGCTTTTTTGGAAAAATACAAAGGGACGGAATTTGCCCACCCGCATTTTTGGGCAGCCTTTATCGGCATCGGCGACCGCTCAGCGCTGTTCAGCGGCAAGAAGTGACAGCCGTTTTCACCAACGGATTTTTGCCACCTTTGCATGGGCAAAATGGCCGGGCACGGCCAAAACGGCAGCCTTTTCTTTTTCATATTCTTTTTGGTAAATGTCGTACCGGGCAAGGTAGGCCAACAGCAGGTACCATTGGGCTTGCTGTGTATAGATGGAGGGCTTTTCCGCTATGGGCCGGAGGGTTTGTACCGCCTGCCTGTAATTTCCCGATTCAAAATAGAGCCGCCCCAGCACCAGTTTCAGGCGGCTGGAGTTGGGGCGTTTTTTGGCGAGTGCCGCCAACCGTTGGATGGCCTGCCGCAGGTTTCCGGTCTGGTAAGCTTCATCGGCCGCTAGGAGGGCAGCGGCTAAGCTGTCGGCACCTGCCTCGTTGCCCCGCAGGAGGTCTTGCAGGGTGGACAGTGGTTCATAGTGTTGGCGGGCAATGTCGGCATGGGCTATGGGGGCATTGGGGGCAGGTTTTGTGGGAACGGGTTGGATGTGCTTTTTTTCAGGGGACGGGGAAATGGTTTTTTCGGGCCGGGTTTTTATTTGCCCGGGGGGCAGGGCGGGGCTTTCCTTTTTTGGGGGCTTGACCGCTGGGGCAGGGACTGCTTTTTCATTTTTTTTGGTGAAAAAGAAAATAGCGGCGGCAAGGAGCATGGCTGCGCCAATGGCCATGGGCCACCAAGGTTTTTTTTTTGTTGAAATGGGCTTGGTGGGGGATTGGGCGTCCCATTCGGCCATTTTCTTGCGGAGGTCGCTGGCCGTTATTTCCTGCATGACCTGCTTTTGGAATTTGCAGACCTCCCATTCTTCGGCCATGACAGCGTCCTCACTGGCCATTTTTTCCAAATGCCCATACTCCGATGGCGACAGCTTTCCCTGTAGGAATTTTTTCATCAATTTTTTAACTTCTCTCCTGTTCATTAGATTTTATTCTAAAATTTTTTGTAGGAAGCCTTTTCAAAAGCAGTGAATTTGGACGGTTTGTGTGCTGGCGCGCACAAATCCGAATAAGGTCTATTTTTTCATTTTTTTTGGGGTGAACATTTTTTTCAATTTGCCCAAGCAACGGTACAAAGTGTTCTGCGTGTATTTCACGTTCGGATGACCAAGCAGTCCGGCTATCTCCTCATTGGTATAGCCCAAGTTGTAATGCAGTAAAACTTCTTTGCATTTTTCGGCAAGTGTCCCGATGACCCCAAGTACTAACTCCATCCTTTCTTTTTTAAAATATTTAGCTTCCAAGTCGTCGTCGGCACACATTTCAAGAATGCCCTCCAATGAGAAATCTGGCTTTTTCTTTTTAATCTTATTCCTCCAAAGGTTTTTCGCAATGCCAATGATGAAGGAACTAATGGAACTGTCTCCCCTGAACTCCCCTTCCCTGATTTTCCTGTCGGCAATAATGAAGGCTTCGTGGCAAATACCAAGACCGGATTCCCTATCTCCCCCCTCTTTCATCACATGTGCAATAACGGCCTTTTGCACATGGCAGTCATCTGCTGTGTAAAGGTGGTGCAGCGCCTCTACCCTATCTTCAGGGCGGCCTTTGATTTTGCTTATCAATATATTGTCGTTCAAGTGCTGGTCTCCAATATGGATGGTTATTTATAGGTGTGCTGGGGTGAGGATTTTCCTCAAAGGAAGAAAAATTTTGGGGAAATTGAGAATTTTTGTTGAGATAGGACACTGATTGTAAGGAGCCACAACCAAATCCTGATATATAATTAGGCAGGGTAAATGTGGCGTGGCAGGAATCTGAGAGTAATTAAGGGTGCTGCCTTTTTTCTGTGCATGGCAGCATTTGGATTCTCCTTGTGAAGAAATTCAACGTCAGTGAAATAATTTAAATATATTTTGAAAATATTATCTAAAACACATTTCAACATCAATCTAACTTGCCGGAAAATTCAGGCCATGTTACAGAAATCATTTTTGGACAGCATTTATATAAAGCTGATATATATACCGATTTTGGTGGCAATCCTTTTAGCCCTTATGATAAAAGGAATTGACGAAAATATACGGGATAAAGTATCAGAAGATGCAAAGAAGGAGACTGTATTTTTTTTGCGAGAAAAAATAATGCCGCTGATAGATACCTCAATAGTTAAATATGGTTACATCACTGAAGGAGTATATGATACTTTGAACGAAATCAAGAGAAAAACAAAACCCGTTCATGATAGCTATTATTTTTCGGTGAGTGTGGATTCTTTAGTTGTACTCCAACCCGACTCCAATCTTTTAAAATTGAATTATTATTATATTAATCCAATAGATAGTCTCGCCTATGATGCCGAGATGAAGCTGAATCCAAAATACCGGCATATAAAGGTCAACCATCAGAATGTTTCTCAGTACAAAATTTTAAGAAAAGCATTGAAGTTCCTAGAAAAGGACTCTATGCCTATTTTTAACTATACGGAAATAATCAACGATACACTTTACGCCCCAATCATATCATACATAACCAAAAGTGTTGACCAAAAATATTTGGTGCAGGCTTCCTATAAAAAAAATAAAAAAGAAAAACAGACATACCCCGTAATGCGGGCATTGATCAGGTCGCCAATAATCAAAGATAAAGACCTGGACTGGTTAATATATATAGCGCTGTTCTTATCTGTCGTGTTTTTCTTGTTTTTTAGAAATGTCGATAAAAAGAACAAGGAACTGCTCAGGGTGAACAAAGAACTGGAGGATTCCAAAAAAGAACTGAACATTCAAAAGATGGAAAGCGAACAGTACCTCGCAGCTCTTGACAAGGCGCCATGCGGGATTGTAATTGCAGATGTAAACGGCATTATCAAAAAATGCAACCAAACATTTATAGAATGGAATGGGGGCGAAGACGTAGTGGGAAGAAAAATCCAAGATGTGACCCATGTTCTGGACTTCATGAGTTTATGGAATTCACTAAAAAGAAAGGTTGCAAACAAAGACAATACGCCAATAAAGTATTTTTCAAGTCTCAAAGAAAAAAGTACGCATACCTCAATATCATATGACATCGACACAAATTCTGTGATATGTATAGAAGCAGATGTTACGTCCCTGGCCAATAACTACGATAATATCAGGCACAACGTAAAAAATTATTTGGATAAAATACATGACGTACTCAATGCGGCATTTTTAAATGGAAAACAAAAAATCAGCCAAGCAAAACTTTTTGGGGTCATCAATTCTGCTTTGGTAACCCTGTCAAGGGCTAAATTGCTCTTGGAAAACCTGGGCTCGGAGTTATCTGATAATTCTAAATCTGAAAATGGTTTTGATATATGTTGGCTGGTCAATGAACTCATTACTTTTTATTTTAAAGATACGGTTTTTGTCCTTAACGTCAATATTTCCAACGAACTGTACCACATCCAAATAGATGCTTCGCAGGATGCAATAAGACTGGTGTTGCAGAACCTGATACTCAACAGTATCGCAGCTTGTGAGGAAAGCAGCAACCGGGATAACAAAATCATAATCAGGGTTGCAGAGGAATATGAAAGTCATTGCCTGATAGAAATATTGGACAACGGTAAGCCCCTTGCCGATTATGATGTTTTCAACAAGATGGTGGACAAGTCACAAGGGATGGGCCTGAAAATAATAAAAAGGACAATAGAGCAACAAGGAGGAGAGTGCATAGGATTTGTCCAACCCATTGAATCCGGATTTAAATCTTTTCAATTCAAACTCATGAAAAAACTATGACCATGAAAGTATTAGTAGCCATTGTTGATGACAACGCAGAAGTCAGATCCCGTATTAAAGCCGAATTGACAAAGCGGCGCCAAGGTGACATTGTCAACCTTGACGTGAGGATAATTGACGGTGAATTTGACCACCCTGACAAATTGATCGAATATTTAGAAAACAACAAAGAGGACAGGAACAAGTGGCCGGATTTCATCATACTCGATGCAGACTATACCGTGGGTCTTGCCGAAGCAAACCTTGACGAATGTATTAAAGCTGTCCATCGGATTAACGATCTTAAGAAAAAGGAAGATTTTAAACACTTAAAGAACACCCGTATTATCATATTGTCAAATCATGCCTCCAACCGGAACCTGTTCAGGGGGGTATATAGATATATTGATTCTTACATTAAAAAGGAAGAGTATAAAACAAGATTGTTTCATGCAATCCATCATTTGTGGTGCGGGGACAAGAATACAAAGTACTTTCATGTTTTTCAACATTGGAAAGACGAGGAAGAGGGTAAGTTGTCTGAGATGCAGTGGAGAGAAAAGTTCTCTGACGGAAGGACAATACCTGAAAACACGAAAAAAATATGGGATTGCATTTTACACGGTGAGACCAATATACCCACTACTTTGGAAATTGCTGCCAGTACCGTTTCAGCAGCCAAGGATGTGATTTTTAATCATTTAATCAAGCAAAGTAGTTTGCAATCATTTTATGAAAGAAAAAAGAAAAACATTGACAAAACCTGGGCTATACTAATGATTTGCACCGAACTCAGGCATCCTACCATTATGAGCCATTTGAAAAATTGTGGCATAGAATTAAAAAAATAAGAAAGTAGTATGGAAAAACGACAGCCAGTAAGAATTGCCACTTTTGGCCTGACCGACAACCCTTCCCTTGACCTGTTCGAGGCACTGCTCCGAAATGCAGGTATTGCATTCGAAGTTAGGGGCAAATATGGAATGACGGTCAACCCCATCCGTAGCGCAGCGCTAGGTGGTGTGGGCATATACGTTGATGAAGATGATGCGGCGTATGCCAGAGAGTTGTTCATGGATTTTCAAAAAAGAAACGGAATAGGGCAGGAAGAAAGTAAAGCAGGAAATGGTTGTATCATTGCATTGGTTCTGTTTATTGTTTTGTTCGTTATAGGTATGTTGTTCGTGAACTTTGGTTAGTATTGTCCCCTTTTAGGAACGGTGAAAAAATAAATTGCGGTTCTTGGGTGAATTACCTGCCTGCCGGCAGGCAGGTTTTTTTCTCTAACGAGGCCCCGATGTAAAATCGGGATAAACTTCAAACGCAGGCATAGCAGGGCTACGGCGTCCCGAAATACTTCGGGATTAACAAAGTTAGAGGAGAAAAGAATCAGCCAAGAATCGTAATTTATTATTTCACCGTTCCTTATATTTTTCCTGACAAATGAATATTTTTTGTTCTGTGAAAAAATTAAGCTGATAAAAAATAATTATATCTGCATACAATCTTGGTTTGGAAGACTTTTGGGTCATTGTTTAACCAAAAACATTCGCCCAATGAAAAATTCAAAATTCTCTTTCCCGTACTACGTATTGCCAATTTATGCCTTTTTTGTTTTTTGTAGTTGTAAAGCTGAAATGCCACAAAAGCAGCTCCCTGTAATTGGCGTCCCCGTGAAGGATGAAGCCGTTTCCGATTCTATAGATTATAAACCCGTAGAATTATTGCAAGATGACAAGACGAGGTCGGTACACGGTATTTAAACCTCGTATATATAGCAATCCGAATTGAAAATAGAAAACCTATATTTTGATAAAATCAGCAATTGTTGATTTTATCAAAATATACATTTTCTAAAATGATTTAGGGTTGCTATAATATGCCGCTCGTATATACTCATTCAATAAAAACCAAAACATTTTGCCTGTTTTGAAAAAAAATCAAACATTAGATAATAATTTCATATTGCGGAAAGCCCATTCTCTGCGGACTTTTATGACATCAAATAATCATTTCTTAACCTAAAAAATGGCTGTTTCATTAAGCAAGAAACTTAATAGCATGCTGAGTTTTTCTTACTTAATTATCTTTTCAGAATTACTGTCAAGATCGAAAAGCCGTTTATTAAAATTCAAAAAGATGAAAGTTACAAAAAAATTAATTGGATTTCCATGTTTGATTATGGCTTTATGTTTCTTTTTTACAGGCCAGATCACCGCTCAAAATCTTAATCCGCCTTCATATTTGAGATATGAATGGAAAAGAACTGGTAACATCGGCGAAGGCTGGAATGAATATGAAATTGGAGGTACCCAAAGGTGTAAACTATATCTCAAATGCGGGAAAATAGTCAATGCAACATATGACTGGGAAGTCGGAGAGGTAATCCAAAACTCATTCCGTGTGGGTTACCAAAAATCAACCCCAACCCCCTTTTTAAACCCTCCCATTGAAGCTGTTGGTACAATTAGGGCACGAGTGCGGATAAGACGAGGCAATCAAGTATCGGTCTGGAAGGAAATAACATTTAATGCACCAGGAGATTGTTTTATTGATTAATCAATCAATTTGGAGCGGGTAAAAAATTGTTAATTTTTGAATTTCGGTTTTTTTATTCGCTCCATCCCCTTCCTTTTTATGCAAAAAAATACTGAGCAATAAATTATTTCAGCAAGCAAGTTTAAATATTTAGCATTTTGTGCAAACCCAAACAGACACCTTTGTTCTGTCAAAAATTTTAAATATCTACATTTATTTTCATTTGAAAAAAACGGAAATAATTGTACCAAAATCAAAACCATGAAACGGTTATCTGTTTATTTATTGATCATTTTCTCCTTTTTATTTATTTCAACAAAGACCGATGCTCAGAGGGCTATCGGCTGGGAAGTAAAATGGTACATTGACGGCGTTCAATATTCTGGTTTAATCTATGAGACCAATACGCCGTTTTTGGAAATGCGTGTATATTTCATTCGGAACGGGATGAAATCAATCATTCAACAAAGCCTTGCCAGAAGTTCAGATGCTTTTTACAATTACTTTATAGGAAATAATGTAAGGCCAATCTGTACACCACCAAATTTACTTTACCTGCCTGATAGCTTTCGTTGGACAAATTGGGGGAGAAATATCGAAGTTCGGGATGCCAGAGGTATTTGGTTTCAGGTTTTTAAGTGGCGTGCGATTTATAGCCTGTATGATTTAAATATCACGGGCTCAAATTATCAAAATGGGATTCCGCCTTGTAGGTGTTAAATCCAATTTTTAAATCCCAAACTGCTAAGGAAACACTCTTTATATGCCAGAATTTATCTGTATAGGAAAAATATATCTATTAATAACAAGAAATCAACTTTCTTCACAGCATACATGTGAAAAAAGCAAACCAAAATAAATAAAAATGAAAAAATCAATCTTGTCAATCGCGATATTTTTGACAGCAAATTTTTTAATTGCCCAAAATGACGCTGTCCTTGGAAAATGGAAAGGAGAATGGTCAAATGAAATTGGGCATCATTATAAATTCATCCTTAAGCTTTATGAAGATGATTTCGGAGACATATCCGGTGCATTTACGTGGAAACTATTGCAAAGTCCCCGTATGTACGAACAAAGGAAATTGGGGTTGACGGCAATAGAATATGTGATTGGTGACTACGACCCCAGAACGAGGATTTTGACCTTAAAAGGGGTACGGCAAAGTGACCCGTACAATATTATTTCAGTGGATATTTATTATTTGAAACTTTCTCAAAGCGGCAACAGGTTACAGGGACTGACCCAAAACCATGGCAATTGGAAAGGCGTCTTCTATGGAATCAGGAAAGGCTATTAATAGCAATATGGCTTTCTTCTTTTAACAACATAAATCAAAAAATCATGAACCCCCTTCCTATATTAATGTTTGCCCTTTTTTTGTTCTGTTCCCTCCGTTGCGACAGCGGCCTTGCTGCTAATAACAGCGCAGTAGAGGTAAACCCCGCTCAAGCGGACGGACCAAAAAAGCAGGCCGATACACTATTAACCAAATCCATTCAACCAGCAGATACCGCAGCCCGGAAATACGATTACATATGGCAAGGAAGCCTGCCAAAGGAAGAATTGCCGATTAATACAACCCATGGTGTCCAGGGCTATTGAGGTATTCTAAAATGAAAACGATCCCTGCCTCAGTAACCAATTCAAAGACTTGCCGGGAATCTTTTTATAAAAACCAAATTGCTTTTCTTCCCAATTAAAATCCCTGCCGCATTGATTCAAACGGCAGGGCTTTTTTATTCTCAAAAAACCTAATTTTGCCGCCCCTCAAAAAACCCCGCCCCAAAAGAACTTTTCGGGCAAAATGCCCGTAATTAGTTGTTCATGTTTCCGAACCCACTAATCACTGTTCACTGATATACTAATCACTAAAAAATGCTCAACATCACATTGCCCGACGGCAGCGTCCGTCAAGTCGAAAAAGGCACTTCCGCCATGGACATTGCCAAGTCCATCAGCGAGGGGCTTGCAAGAAATGTACTCTCCGCAAAAGTCAACGGCGAGGTATGGGACGCCGACCGCCCCATCCACGAAGACGCCACTTTGCAACTGCTCACCTGGAACGACAAGGACGGCAAGGCCACCTTTTGGCATTCCTCGGCGCACCTCATGGCGGAGGCATTGGAGGCCATCTATCCGGGGGTGAAATTTGCCATCGGGCCGGCCATTGAAAACGGCTTTTATTACGACATTGACCCCGGCGGACAACAAATTTCGAGCGATGATTTCAAAAAAATAGAAGAGAAGATGCTCGAACTCGCCCGCCAAAAAAACAGGTACCAGCGCAAAGAAGTGAGCAAGGCCGATGCGGTGAAATATTTCACCGAAAAAGGCGACGAGTATAAATTGGAACTCATCGAGGGCCTCGAAGACGGGCAGATCACCTTTTACACGCAGGGCAACTTCACCGACCTCTGCCGCGGCCCGCACATCCCCGATACGGGAAAAATAAAAGCGGTAAAACTGATGAACGTCGCCGGTGCCTATTGGCGGGGCGATGAAAACCGGCAGCAGTTGACCCGCATCTACGGCGTTTCTTTTCCAAAAAACAAAGAACTGACTGCTTACCTCCACATGCTGGAGGAGGCCAAAAAACGCGACCACCGCAAGCTGGGCGCAGAACTCGAACTTTTTATGTTCTCCGAAAAAGTGGGCGCAGGCCTGCCCATTTGGTTGCCAAAAGGAACGGCACTCCGCTCCCGCCTCGAAGATTTTTTGAAAAAAGAACAGATCAAACGGGGCTACCAACCCGTCATCACGCCGCACCTCGGCAAGAAGGATTTGTATGTCACTTCCGGGCATTATGCTAAATATGGAGAGGACAGCTTCCAGCCCATCCACACCCCACGGGAGGGCGAGGAGTTTTTGCTCAAACCGATGAACTGCCCGCACCACTGCGAAATTTTTGGGCACAAGCCACACTCCTACCGCGACCTGCCCATCCGCATCGCCGAGTTCGGAACGGTCTATCGCTACGAGCAGAGCGGCGAGCTGCACGGGCTGACCCGGGTGCGCGGTTTTACGCAGGACGATGCCCATATTTTCTGCACCCCCGATCAGGTGAAAGAGGAGTTCCTCAGTGTGCTCGACCTCACCCGGCTGGTTTTGAAAAAGCTGGGCTTCGACGATTACACCGCGCAGATTTCGCTCCGCGACCCCGACAATAAAGACAAGTACATCGGCTCTGACGAGAACTGGGAAAAGGCCGAAAATGCCATCGTCGAAGCGGCTGCCGAGGCTGGTCTCGAAACAACGACGGCACTCGGCGAGGCCGCCTTTTATGGCCCAAAACTCGATTTCATGATAAAGGATGCGCTGGGCCGACAATGGCAGTTGGGCACTATCCAAGTGGACTACAACCTGCCCGAACGATTCGAACTCGAATACATCGGCGCCGACAATGCGCCCCACCGCCCGGTGATGATCCACCGTGCGCCCTTCGGCTCGATGGAGCGTTTTATCGGCGTGCTGACGGAGCATTGCGCCGGCAAATTCCCGCTTTGGCTGACCCCCGATCAGTACGTCCTCCTGCCCATCAGCGACAAGTATATCGGCTACGCCAAAAAGGTGCAGGCCGAACTCGCCGCCCACGACATACGCGGCTTTATTGATGACCGCACGGAGAGCATCGGCCGGAAAATACGCGACAATGAACTGAAAAAAATCCCTTATTTATTGATCGTCGGGGAGAAGGAGCAAGCAGCCAATTCGGTCGGTGTGCGTCGGCAAGGAGAAGGGGATTTGGGTGCGAAAGGAGTGGGGGAGTTTGTGGAGTGGTTTAAGGGGTTGCTTTGATTGCTTCATTGTTACATGGCTTCATTGATTGCGCCTGTCCAGCTTTTGGGGCTGGGCAGGCGCAATTGTTTTTGGTGGTCTCTGGTTTTTATTTTATTTTTGGAAAATATTCAAATGAACCATGATAGCTGACATCATTACCATATCAAAAGAAATACAAAGTGGAACTCCTGTTTTTGCAAGCACTAGGGTTCCTGTAAAAAACCTGTTTGATTACCTCCGTGGAGGGGATACAGTTGAAGAATTCCTCCATGATTTTCCGTCGGTGAAAAAAGAGCAAGTGGACAAATTGTTGGAGCCCGCCTAATCAGAATATCCCACGGGCAAATAACTTAAGCGGTGGAGGTCTCTTCTATATTTTTTCTACTTTCACCCAAAACAAGCACCGAGATGACTACCGCACAAATCAAAGAACAGCTTTCCATTCATTATTTGGGGGCATTGGTGGGCAGGGCAGGCTATCGTTATGGATTCCCCCCATTGCCTGCGGCGAGTGTTGATGCCATGATCACTGAAGTTTTTCCTTATTCAATCGGAGGGAGGAATCGTTATGCTGACATGGGCAACACCATTGATGTTCAAGTGAAAAGCACTACACAAAAGAGGGCAAAAATCACAAAGGACAAGCATGGCGAAAGCGTTATCAAATATGACCTCGAAGTTAAGAATTTCAATGATTTGGTTTTTCGTTATAAAACATTCAAAAAGAGGCGAGTCAAGCCATTATTGTTGGTGTTGTTGGTGCTTCCCGAAAAGAAATCGGAATGGGTAAAACTCTCCATTGGTGATAGTGCCCCCAAAAAGCATGTGCAAATAGGAGGTGTCGCCTACTGGTATTATCCCGACGAAAACCTTAACTTTACAAAAAACAAAGAAAAAATAAGGGTGCATATTCCTACTAAAAACAAAGTTGGTTTTGATTTTTTAAATGACCTCTTCAAGAAATTCTAATATTAAGACATGAAAAATATAGATGTTAAAAATGTCATGGCATTCCTGAAATCAAAAGGCTGGGTATTAGATAAGACGACTGAAACCCACTATTTGATGAAGCCTCCAAAGGAAATAAAAACACCTGCCGATGCGCATTTTTATTTGGTCAGGGAAAAATTTAAGGATGTACCTGAAGATTACCTCGAAAACATGATACGGGCCACTCGGAATATAGCCGAAATGTATGACCTCGACTATTATATGCTGATAGAACTGTTTTCAAAATCGAAGGAAGAAATAAAAGAGTATAAAGAAATTTCAACTCAACTTTTGGCCAATGTGGCCTAATCAGGAAAGCCCTCCGGCAACCTTCCAAATACTTTTCTATATGCTTGGACTGCAACCGGTGGCGCTTTATACCGGGCCTCCTCCATTTCCGCCTCCCTTGTCTTTTCCAAATCTGCTTTCAATTGCTCAAACTTTTTTGTCCGTTCTTCTTTTTCAATTGTACCGGCCATAGCCTTGTTGGGATTATAATTGGCAGGATCATCAGGGGCATTGTCTCCTTTTTCAAAATCAACGATATAAACACCGGGGAAAGAATAAACCCAGTCCAACCCTTCCGATTTTAATATTTCGAAAATATGGATAAAAACAGGAAAGCATTTTACCCTATCTTCTTCGTACCAAAACCCCATGTAAAAATCCATGTAACCATAGCATTTTCCGACAGGGAAATGTTGGTTGATAAAATCAGCAATAAACCCCGCTGCACCCCGCCACGAACCGAGGTGGAAAGCCTTTCCTTCTGCATCTACGACATCGTGGTTGTCGGAGAAAACGTGCCAAATGCAATGGCCAAGGATGTCTATGAATTCGTCAAAAGGTTGGGCCGGGCTTTGGTCAGGCACCTGCACCTCAACTTCCGGCCGGGGCGCAGGAGAAAGTCCTTTGCCGGCATTCTTGGACAGGCCGTGGAGGCTGTCCAAATTTTCACGAAAAGCCGAGGCCCTCTCGGATTGTTCTTCTTCGGTAGGGTGGTGGACAAAGAAAAGGCTGGAATTTTTCCAGCCATCAGGCGCGGTTTTATTTAAAAGATTTTCTGGTTTGCCGAATATCTTTTTCAACAAACCGGTGCAATCTTCCTGTGATCGGTTCTGACGGTCTTCCATATGTGATAATGGTTTGTTTTAGAGTAAACATTTACGAGTCCATGCCCTTTTTTGAAAAACATTTGTGAGGTCGCTTATCACCCATTGCAATAGTTGGGCTTTCTCGGTGGAAATCATTTTAGGAAGTAGCTTGCCTGCTTCTTGCAAAACTGTCATGGTCGCTATTTTAGTCCAAAAATACATTTCCTCAAAGGAAAGTTCCAGCCCCGTATCAATTGGCCTCCCCCACAAAATTATTTTTTAAACAATTGGCATGTAAATAGCGTTTACAGGAAGTTCGGAAAAAGGGGATTTGTCATTAAAATGTAAATATTATCGACAAAACGACCCTTCGTCTCGAAATAAGCAGGATAAAACAAGGGACGATGAAATAATAAGTTGCGGATTTTGGGTGAGGATTTTTTGTGCCAGACAAGGCAAAAGCACGCAAGCATAGTAGGTCTATGGTCAGTGTTTTTAACAAAGTATGGTGCAAAAAAGTCCGGCCAAAATTGGTAAGTTATTATTTCAACGTTCCTTAAGCAGGATAAAATGATTGATTGCAATTACGACCCATCCAATTTCAATTTGGCGCAGAACCTCCGGGCGCTCCGCAAAAGGAAAAAATGGAGCCAGGAAGAGCTGGCCGAAAGGCTCGGCCTCAACCGGGGCAACATCGCTTCTTACGAAAGCGGCACTGCCGAGCCGAAAATCTGCAACCTCGTAAAAATAGCCCGCCTGTTCAAGATTTCCATATTCGACCTTACCCACAACGACCTGAAAGAAGAGGCCACTTACATCAGGGCCACCCAAGCCCATGAGAACGGCTCTTTCAACCCCAAGTTCCCGGCCATCGGCCAATACGCGGTCGAGGCCAAAGATTTTGAAACGGCCATCAAAGGTCTGGAGTGCATTTTCAAAATGAAGCTCAGGGACGTGGGCGAAATACCCGAAGAAATGGCCTTTTTCAAAGAGCAGTTCCTCCAGTTGTGCGGCGTGTCCCGGCACTTATTGAAATCACACCTCGAATTGATCGCTACCGTCAAAAGCAACTGCAACGAGCATAAAAACGGCGCATTGGAAAATGCCGTGCAAGAGAAGGTTTTTAATGCCTGATTTTTCCTGCCCTGCAAATTTCACTCAAAAGAAAGATAGCCTTCCAACCTTTTCCAGTCTTCTTCCTTAAACCCGGCCTTGATCTTTTTCAAGCTTTCCATGTCCGTAAAATCCCCGTGCTGTTTCCGGTAATTGAACAGGATAGTTGCTTGGTAACTGCTGATGTACGGGTGGCTTTTCAGCCCTTTCAAATCAAGTTGGTTCACTTTTATTTTCCTGAAAACCGGAGAAAGGGTCAAATAAGGTTTGATTTTTTGAAAGGTGCTGTCGGGCAGGTTGTAGGTGGTGCCGACCTGTTCCACGGAAACAAAGCCGCCCAGCTTGTCCCTGAAATTGACGATGCGCTTGGAGTAGGCCGGCCCGATGCCGCGGAGTTTTTGCCAGTCCTCGGCAGTGGTTTTGTTGATGTCTATCATGGGGGGCGTATATTCCTTTTTCGGGTATTCTTTTTTTGGGTAAAACGACTTTTTATCTGCTCCGCCTGTCGGCGTCTTTTTACTATTATTTCCGGCAAAAGACGGTTTCGGTTTTTCAGATTTGCTTTTCTTGTTGTCCCATTCCCTTTGCGTTTTTTCATTGTTGACCACTATCCATTCTTCCAGCCTGTTATAGTCTTCTTTCCGAAAGCCATAAACTTTTTTCAAATCTTCTTTTTTAAAAAAACGCCCCCCTTTTGAGCGGTAGTTGAGCAGCGTGTTAGCGGTGCGCGGCAAGATTCCCAAACGGATCAATTCTTCTTTTGTGGCAGTGTTCGGATCGAAC
>DROJ01000327.1 GCA_011321935.1 Bacteroidota bacterium
GCCGATCATGCGGCAAGCAGCGGATATTTTAAAAGGATTCGACATTCCATTTGAACTGACCATTGTTTCGGCGCACCGCACGCCCGAACGCATGTTCAGCTTCGCAAAAAAGGCGCACGCGAGAGGGGTGAAAGCCATCATTGCGGGGGCAGGCGGTGCAGCGCATTTGCCGGGCATGGTCGCCTCGTTGACACCGCTGCCCGTTATCGGCGTGCCTATCAAATCTTCCAATTCCATTGACGGGTGGGACTCGGTGCTTTCCATTTTGCAGATGCCGAACGGGGTGCCGGTGGCCACTGTCGCATTGAATGCCGCCAAAAATGCGGGGCTGCTAGCTGCGGAGATTTTGGCCACGGGCGATGCCGCTTTGTTGGAAAAGATGATTGCCTATAAAAAGGAATTGGCAGCAGGCGTGGCGGTGAAATATGGGAAATTGGAAGAGCTGGGATATGAGGACTATTTGAAAAGGAAAAAATAAAAACAGGCATGGGCACAGCCTTGAAAAGGCTTTGCACAAAAAGTATGGGCAAGTCAAATTTTGAAATTTTTCAGGATGGCCTGCCTTACTGCCCCTCCAGCAAAACCTCCACTTCTTCGCCGGGGCTTTCCTCCACCAGGCGTCCGTCCGATTCCCAAATCCACATCCTCTTTTTCCGGTAATCCAGCGCCACCTTTCCTTTTTTCAAAAAGGGCATTCCCAAAATCCCGTCCAAACCGACCGTCAAGTTTTCGTTCAGGGGATGGATGCTGATTGCCGTAAAAGCCATCGGTTCCATAAACTGCCCGTCAATGACGAGGCCGCGCAAAACGCCCGAACGGGCAGCTTTGTGATTTTTGGTAATGCCTTTCACGCGCAGTTTTTTTATTTCATCAAAACCAGCACCAACGCATTTGACAGCCCTGTTGCCGAGGATGTTCACCTCTGCACCGGTATCAATGCCAAAGCGGAATTTCTTTTTTCCGAAATGGGCAATCAGGAAAGGGACGTGCCCGCTAAAGCGCAGGTCGAAAACAGCGAGGGGGAGGCCATCTGCCAAAATGGAAGTTTCTTTTTTGCCCGAAGGGGCGATGGTCAATTCTTGCCGGTCGAAATCAAAAAGGAGCTGCAAGTCTTTCAGCACAGTGTAGCCGATGATGCCGAGCAGGTGTATATTCTTTGCCTTCTCTACCGAGGAGAGGTCAACGCTGAGGGCATGTTGTTTTTTTATGGACAGGCCGCCGATGGAAAAACCATTGATGGCAAAATGCCTCGCCTCGCTGGCAACACCATGAAAGTCAACGATCATCGTCTGTGCCCAGGGGATGCGGACGCCCTCGCAATGGGCCTGGTTTAGGATGAGGTCAGGGGCGCCGGTATCAAGGATGAACTCGCCGGTTTGGCCATTGATGGTAGCCTTGATGAGCAGGAGGTTGCCTTCCATTCGGAAAGGGATGCGCTCTTCGGCAGAGCAAAATGTTATTGCCGACAGGAAAATCAATGCGAAGCAGGTGTAAAGTTTGTTGCTCATTGTTCATGGATATGGTGTTAATAAAAACTGGTTTGGTGGATTTGCCTGGCGGGGGCACAGCAATACTGTCCGGGCATTTGGGCCACGTACAGGTTTTGCCAAATTGATTTCGGAGAGTAAATATGCGGGCAGCTTTTGCTCAGCCACTGCAACATGTTTCTTTAATGTTGCGGATGAAATTTCCAAAAATCACGGCTGAGGCTGCCATCGAAGTGAAGAGTTTTTGCAGGCATGAAACCGGGGAAACATGAAGGGCCGCAAAACAAATGACGAAAAAAGGGAGGAGGGCGGAATTTAGTAACGCCCTGCCGGGAAAGGTTTGCTTATAATGCCGGGCACAGCCTCTTTTGCAAAATATTTGCCAAACAGGGCGGGCTGCTGTTATTATGCCACAGCCCAAAGGGAACGGGGAAATCAGAAATGGAGCAATTGTGCGGATCAGGGCCTGGAAGCCGCTGCCGGACAGCAAGGGTTTATTCGCCCACTAAATTTTAAAATTGGCCAAATGCGGGGCATCACGGGCTGCAAGTTTTCTGAACCCCCGGTGACGGAGCATTTTGTTTGTAGGATGATGGTCATTGAAAATGAGAGAGGCGCTGTGATTTTTTTCTGAAAGAGGCTTTACATTAATTGAAATTCGTCATACCTTTGCGCCGCTTTCCTAAAAAGCATTGAAGGATTGGCCCATGGTGTAATTGGCAACACAGCAGTTTTTGGTACTGTCGTTCAAGGTTCGAGTCCTTGTGGGCCAACAAACAAAGCCCCGGTAAGTATGCTTACCGGGGCTTTTCTTATTCCTTCCTTTTAGGCTTTCGGCAGTGTTAATTTTGAGGTGATAGGCATAAACATGTTTATGCCTATCACCTCAAAATTAACACTGCCAGACTTTATTCTAAAATTGGCAGTGCATCAAATATACTGAACCATAATAGGTTTTCCCGAAGGGTCGGGACAAGTCGTGCATCGAGGGCAGGTTCTCCCCTTCTGGGGCTGGCGAGGGCAAATGCACAAAACTCATGGTTCAGTATGTAATGCTTTTCACTTATGTTTTGGCAGTCAGGCGTTTAAAACTTGGAGGTTTTAAAAACCTCCAAGTTTTAGCCTTTCGAGCCATTGAGAATCAATCACTTTTCAATTCCTGACCAGCATTACATTCTGATGCACCGCCCTTATTTTATTTCCTTTTAAAAGCAATATCCAGCACCTCCTCCATCCGATCCACGTAATGGAATTTTAGTCCTTTCAAAAAATCTTGGTTGATCTCTTCCACATTTTTCTGGTTCTGCTGGCAGAGGATGAGTTCCTTGATGCCAGCCCTTTTGGCGGCCAATATTTTTTCTTTGATACCGCCGACGGGCAGCACTTTTCCGCGCAAAGTAATTTCGCCGCTCATGGCGAGAAAAGGCTTGACCCGTTTTTTGGTAAAAGCAGAAGTCAGTGCCGTGAGCATGGTGATGCCTGCTGACGGGCCGTCTTTTGGGATGGCCCCTTCGGGGATGTGGATGTGGATGTCGTTTTCTTCAAAAGCCTTTGGGTCAACGCCGAGCGCTTTGGCGTTGGCCTTGATAAAGGTGAGTGCGGTAGAGGCCGATTCTTTCATCACCGAGCCGAGGTTGCCCGTCAGTTTCAGGCCGCCCTTGCCTTTGCTCAGGCTGGTTTCGATGAACAGGATTTCGCCGCCCACCCTTGTCCAAGCGAGGCCGATGGCAACGCCTGCGGGCTGTTTTTCTTTGTAAACGTCCCTCGAAAAAGGCGCTGGCCCGAGCATCTCTTTCAGTTCTTCCGGTTTCACGTTTTTATTGTACTCTTCCTCCATTGCCACGTGTTTCGCAATGGAACGCATCACGCCAGCAATTTTCCGGTTCAGGTTCCTAACACCCGATTCTCGCGTATAGCCTTGAATCAATTTTTTCAATAAAGTCTTGTTGAGCGATACGTCTGTTGCTTTCAACCCATGCTCTTTGCGCTGCTGGGGGATGAGGTGGCGGCGGGCTATTTCTATTTTTTCTTCGAGGGAGTAGCCACTGAGGTAAATGATTTCCATCCGGTCGCGCAGGGCAGGCTGGACAGTGCTCAAAGAGTTGGCCGTAGCGATGAACATGACTTTGGAGAGGTCATATTCCAGCTCTAAATAATTGTCGTAAAAAGTGGAATTCTGCTCTGGGTCGAGTACTTCCAAGAGCGCCGAAGAGGGGTCGCCGCGGAAGCTCTTGCCCACCTTGTCTATTTCATCGAGGATGAAAACGGGGTTGTTCGAGCCTACTTTTTTGATGGACTGGATGATGCGCCCGGGCATGGCACCGATGTAGGTTTTGCGGTGCCCGCGCACCTCCGACTCGTCGTGCAGGCCGCCCAGCGACATGCGGATAAACTTGCGGTTGATCGCCCTGGCGATGGATTTTCCGAGCGAGGTTTTGCCGACTCCGGGAGGGCCGACGAGGCAGAGGATGGGCGCTTTCATATCGCCTTTCAACTTCAAAACAGCGAAGTGCTGGATGATCCTTTCCTTTACTTTTTCGAGGCCGTAATGGTCTTTGTCCAGCACCTTTTGCACTTTGTGGAGATCGAAATTGTCCTCCGTATATTCTTCCCAGGGCAGGTCGAGCAGCACTTCCAGATAGTTCATCTGGATTGCGTATTCGGGCACTTGGGGGTTCATGCGGCGTATTTTGTTGATCTCCTTGTCGAAGGTTTTTTGGACGGCTTCCGGCCATGCTTTGGCTTTTGCCCTTTCCGCCAGGTTATGGAGTTCCTCGACCTGCGGGTTTTGCCCAAGCTCGTCCTGGATGGTTTTTAGCTGCTGGCTGAGGTAATAGTCCCGCTGTTGCTTTTCGATGTCGGTGCGCACCTTGCTTTCGATCTGGTCTTTGAGTTCGAGCAACTGCAGCTCGGTGTCCATCTGCGCCAGCAGTTTTTCGGCTTTGGCGTTGAGGTCGTTTTCTTCGAGCAGCTTTTGCTTGACGCCCAGTTTTGCCCCCAAATTGGAGGAAATGAAATTGATCAAAAAACTCGGATTGCCGATGTTGCGGATCATCACCGCCGCCTCCGATGGGATATGCGGGGAAAGGTGGATGATCTGCCTAGCCTTGTCGGTGATGGTAGCCACCAATGCCTGGAACTGGAGTTTATCAGTGGGCAAGGTGTAGTTCAGTTCCTCTACCGTAGCCTGCATGAAGGGGGATTCGGAAACCATTTTTACCAAATTAAAACGCTTGCGCCCCTGTAAGATGGCAGTGGTAGAGCCATCAGGCATGCGGATCAATTTGATGATGCGGGCGAGGGTGCCGACCCTATAGAGGTCAGCTTCGGTAGGGGTGTCCACCTTGCTGTCCTTTTGCGAAAGCACGGCAACGATCCTGTCCTGGTCATATGCTTTTTGCACTGCCCGGATGGACTTGTCGCGGCCAACCGTGATCGGAATGACCACTCCCGGAAAGAGGACGGTATTTTTTAAGACCAGAACAGGGATCACCTTTGGGTAAGCATCCTGGATATCCTGCTCGTCTTCTTCTTCGATAGTAATCAAGGGCATGAATTCGCCTTCTTCATCAAATCGCTCGGGCGCATATAGTTCTTCAAATAAAGGCATAAAATGATATTGAAAATTTATTTGGGCAAAGGTTTTTTCATCCCGAAGTTAGTGCTTCGGGATGAAAAAACCTTATAAATTTTTTGATTTGTTGCCAATATGGCAGTGGATCGCCGAATTCGGCAATTTACGCACAAAGTCAACATTTATGCCATCGGAAAGTTGGAATTTTTTGTGCAGCTTTTGGCAGAAGAAGGCTTAGGCGCGGGTGATGAAATGGCGCAGAGAAGGGGATTGTTGCGCCAAAAAGGCAGGAACGGAAAAAAGCGCTGGCGCTCCCTTGCCCTATTTTGAGGTCTGCCCTTTTCCCCCAAACCATGTGCCCGGGAAGGCAAAAAACCTGGGGCATAACTTGTCCCGAAACTTCGGGCTGGTTCTATTTGATCTATTTTTGGACAAAGCATTTTCAACGCAAGGCCGCAAGGAGCGCAAGGCAACGCAATGAAAAACTAACCGACCATTGCCTTGCCTTGCGCCCTTTGCGGCCTTGCGTTGAAAATATATCGGTTAAAACTTTCCACCACCAAAACAAAAAATGCCGTTGGTATTGCGTCCTTTCATTTCACAAAACCAACGGCATTCCCTGATTTTTGAATTCCCCCTGCCGGCCGGCAGGCAGGCCCTTACATCAAGCCCCTCTTTTTCATGTCCCTTTCTATTATTGTCTGTATTTGGTCCACTTTTAGGTTTTTGCCGATAATGACCCGGTCGGGGTTCAGCACATATATTTCCGGCGTATTGTCCACAAAATAAGTTGCATAAATGGACTTGTTGGTAGGGTCAAAAACATTGACCCAGGGCATCTTGTATCTTTTGATTGCATCCCGCCATTTTTGGTCATCGGTATTTACGGCGATACCATATACGTCAACCCCTTTGGGTTTCCATTCATGGTAAAATTCAACTAGTTTAGGCGTTTCCTTTGCGCAGTGGTCGCATTCGGGGTTCCACATATATACGATGATATAATTGGCGTCCATTTCAAAAATAGAACGGAGCTTGCCGTCGGGGTCGGTTGATTTTATATTCGGCCCTACTTGCCCAACGAGGCTGCTGGACATTTCATATGCCCTCAGCTGCAGTCCGTGTACCTCAACGGAGTCGGACCAAAATGCCCGGTCGTAAGTAAAATAATTTTGGACCATATGCACAAATACTGCCTCCGAATCCATCAGCGTCGTTTTGGTAGGCTCATATTTCAGGGTGATCCAATTCGCAAAATATTTAAAGTAAACGGGGTGGTCGAGTGTCTGGTCAACGAGGAAACTGGCAGAAGCCTTGATAGAATCAGGGTTCTGAGGGGTCAGCTCGGTCATGTATTTTATCAGTTTATTGGTAATCACGGGGGTATATAAAAGCCGCTCGTCATTGAAGTTGACGTTGGCCCAAAAAAGGCGGCGGTAGTTGTAAAGGTATGCCGAGGTGTCAATTGTCCCGTCCGCTTTCATTATTTGTTCCAAATCGGGGTTTTGCCCAGCTTCTTTAAAAGCCGTGAACAGTGATTGGGGGTGCTCGGTGAATATTTTTCGGAGGTAATCCTTTCTCGCTTTGTGCAACCGGTCCCGTTCCGCTTTCAGCCTTTTGTATTCGGGTGTGCCCTTGCTTTGTTTGGCCAGTTGTACGGCTACTTGATTGAACTTAGGGCGCTGTGCGTTTTCAAATTTCAGCGTTTGGTAGAGCAACTGGTTGTCGAGGTTTCCCTCCACCTGCATTGCGCCCACCAAATCTGTCATTTTGGTCTTCATGGTAAAAGTCTGGTCGGCGTCTATCAGCATTTGCACCGTCGTTTTGTTGTCGGGCAGCATCAGGTAGTACAAGCCCGGCCGGTAAGGTTCGTTGCTTTTAAAAACCATTTTGCCTCCGGTGGCCACTGTAGAATCTGCCCGGAAAAACTGCTCGGTAAAGATGCCTATCAAAAGGCATTTGCCGTTGCCGAGGCCTTCTATCTCCACCTTTATGTTGGGCTTTTCCAGCTTCCGGTCGGGGTCGGGCGCTTTGGATATCAACTTATAAGAAGTCGGCAGGCTGGGCGTAACGACGGAATGGTCGTTGACCTTCGTAGGCACTGCAGCAGGCGGTGTTTTAGTGGTGGCCGGAGTAGCATTGGTTGCTCCTCCTTGGGCGTCGTCGCCGCATGAAAAAAGGGACAAAACTAGGGTAAAGATCAATAGGTATCTCATGGAATCTGATTTTTAGGCAGCGAAATTAGGATGCTTGGACGGAAAACGAAATGCCTCCGCCCTTATTAAGATTTTATTTGAAAAAATAAATGGTTGAATGGCTAAATGGCTAAATGGTTGTAAAAGACCCGATGGACTCATTCCATCGGGTCTTTTACAACCATTTAGCCATTTAGCCATTCAACCAACACCTTGCCAAACATATGTTAAAAATCAAGAATCTTTAAACCCGTGTTTTTCAAGGATGTCCTTTGGCACGCCGTTCCATTTGTTGGGTTGGTTGCCGATGTAGCCGAGGTCTTTGACCCCCATTTCGCTGGTAAAAAAACCAGTGGCCGTCAAATTCCTGATGCGGTTGAAAAATGCAACGCCGGGTTCCATGCCGGGCTTTATGTCTTCGGGAGAGGGGTAGGCGATGTCTTCCACCATTTCGATCCGCTGCGCCGGGCTGCAATCTTTGAAAGGTTTTTCAAAGCGCTTCATGCACTGCACATCGAGCCACCGGAGGCCGCCCCGCATCGGTGTTTGGTGGCCTTCCATGTCTTTTACGATGAACTCGATGAAAGCGGGAACGCCTGCGTCGGTGGCACTGCCCGAAGTTTCGTCGGCGGGGATGATGATGTCGGCGAGGATGGCAATGGTCGCCATTTCATGCTCGTCAAAAAATGTTTCGGCGAGCAGTTCCCTGTCCCGCTCGATTTCAAATGGCTCCCTTCCTGCCTCGATCACTTCAAAGCCTTCTTCCACTGTTTCTTCCTGTACGTCCGGGCTGCAGGACTGCCAAAAGGCGGCGGTCGAAATGGAGCCGACGCCGATGAATTGGAGGTATTTTCTTCTGTTCATTTTTTTATTGGCTGAATGCTGTTGGACATTGGCTGTTAGTGGTTCGATTCGTAATTAGCGAACTATTTATTTTTTGGTAAATACCACATTATCAAGAATTTGGCGAACTAATCACTAATCAACTAATTACGAATCACTGCATTAGCTGCTAATAGCCAACGGACAACAGTATTTATATCTCGAACAATTTTTTCTTTTCAACAATATATTCCGCCGTGCGCATGGCCAGCGCCAGTATCGTCCAAGTGCAGTTTTTGTCGCCCTGCTGCACGATGGGCCCGCCGTCGGCCACAAAGAGGTTTTGCACTTCGTGCGATTGGCACCATTTGTTCAGGACGGACTTTTTGGGGTCGTCGCCCATGCGGGTAGTACCCACTTCGTGGATGATGCGGCCGGGCGTTTCGAGGCCCCAATTGGTCGTTTCGTCGTGGATGCCCCAGGTTATTTCGGCGCCCATTTGGTGCATTATTTCCTGAAAGGTTTCCTGCATGTGTTTGGCCTGCAGTATTTCATGATCGCTCCATTTATAATTAAAGCGCAAAACGGGGATGCCAAATTTATCAACTACGTTGGGGTCTATTTCACAAAAATTGCTTTCCCTTGCGATGCCTGTGCCCCTGCCAGCCATGCCGAGGAAAGAGCCAAAAAAGCGGCGGTAATCATTTTTCAGGGAAGGGCCATAGCCCCCTGCTGCTTTGGTGTTGCCGCTCCCGTCGGGCACCGGGCCGTTGATATTGGCAATGCCAAAACCAAAGCCATAAGAAGGCATCTGCATACCGCCCCAGTACTCGATGTGGTAGCCGCGGGGAAAGTCCAGCCCCTCCTTTTTATTGTCGATCCACCAGGGGGAATAAATGTGCACGCTGCCGACCCCGTCCTCGTTGAAACGCTTGCGGTCCATCAGTTCAGGGAGGTAGCCGCCGAGCGATGCGCCCGTCGAGTCGTGCAGGTACTTGCCGACCAGCCCGCTGCCGTTGCCGATGCCGTTTTCGTGCTGCGCCGAGCGGGAGTTGAGCATGATGCGGGCAGTGGAACAGGCACTTGCTGCGAGCACCACTACTTTTGCTTTTACTTGGTACTCCTGCATGTCCTCTTTGTTGATGTAAGAGACGCCAGTGGCGAGCCCCTCGCTGTCGGTCAGCACCTCGCGCACCATGGCGTTGCAGATGAGTTCAAAATTTTCATTGTATTTTTTGGCAGGGATGACAAGGCAGGAAGACGAAGAAAAATCGCCGTAAACGCGGCATCCCCGGGCACATTGGTTGCAGTTGAAACAGGCCTGCCGGTCATCGTTGCCGGGCAACTTCTCTGTCAGCACAGCCCCCCTTCCGGGAAATACGGGCACCTTCACTTTGGCCGCGGCTTTTTTGATGTAATGCTCGTGCAGCCGCATTTTTGGAGGTGGCAGGAAGATGCCGTCGGGTTCGTTTTCCCAGCCTTCCTTTGAGCCATAAATACCGAGCAAGCGGTCAACCTTGTCGTAATAAGGGGCGACATCCTCGTAAGAAATCGGCCAGTCTTCCCCGATCCCGTCATAGCTTTTCCCCTTAAAATCGCGCGGGCCAAAGCGCAGCGAAATGCGTCCCCAATGATTGGTGCGCCCGCCGAGCATCTGCGAGCGGAACCAGTCAAATTCAGTATCCCCTTCGTGTGTATATGGCTGGCCTTCAATGTCCCAGCCCCCATAGGCAGCGTCGAATTCACCGAACGGGCGCGTGCTGCCAGCGCCTCTCCGCGGCGATTCCCAGGGCCACCGCAATTGGTGCGAATGGGTCTTGGGGTCCCAGTAAGGCCCTGCTTCGAGCATCAATACCTTGAGGCCTGCGTTGGCCAATACATAACCGGCCATGCCGCCGCCAGCACCTGAACCGACGACAACGGCATCGTAAACGGTGGGCGATTTTTTTATTTGGAAGTTTCCCATTGTTGCTGTTTTGATGAATGGGCAAGGTAGGGAAAGGAAGGTGCGTGGACAAAAATTTGAGCGCCGATTTTTAAGGTAAAAACAAGAAGCGGAAGGGCTTGCTTTTTTTTGCAAAAAAAAAGAGAGGCATTTGTCCAAATACCTCTCTTTTGCGCGAAACTCTTTGCGCAAGCCCTAACGGTTCAAATCTATATTTTCTACACCTTTTAATACGATGCCGTTTTTCCTCATTTTCCTCCCGTTGCGTATCACATCAACCGAGATGGAATCGCCCGGGCGGAAGCGGGCAACCTGCTCCTGTAGTTGGGGAACGGTACTCGTTTTTTTGCCATTTACAGCAACGATCACATCGTTCATTTTAAGCCCTGCTTTTTGGGCGCTGCTCCCGTCGTCCACGCGGCGCACGAGGATGCCTGCCACTTCCTGCAGGTTGAGATCGGCGGCTATTTCCTCATTTACATTGATGATGCGGATGCCCAGCATGGCCCGTTTCACCTTTCCGTATTCCTTGAGGTCGCTGATGATTTTTTTGACGAGGTTGGAAGGGATGGCAAAGGAGTAGCCCTCGTAGCCGCCCGACTCGCTCATGATGGCAGAGTTGATGCCCACCAGTTCTCCTTTCATGTTGACCAATGCGCCGCCACTGTTGCCGGGGTTGACCACCGCATCTGTCTGGATGAAACTTTCGATGGCGTACAGCCCTTGCAAGATGTTGATGTTGCGGCCTTTTGCGCTCACGATGCCCGCCGTCACGGTGGAGGTGAGGTTGAAGGGGTTGCCGACAGCAAGTACCCATTGGCCTACTTCCACCTCGTCGGAATCGGCATAGCGGATAGTGGGCAGGTTTCTTTCATTGATCTTTAGCAGGGCGAGATCGGTCGTCGGGTCTTTGCCGATGAGCTTGGCGGTGTAGCTATGGTTGTTGAACAAGGTGACCTCGATTTTTCCGCTGTTATCAATCACATGGTTGTTGGTGATGATGTAGCCATCTCTCGAAATGATGACGCCCGACCCTCCAGATATAGGCTCGTAGCCATAGCTGCTTTTGACGGTGATGTTCACCACGGAGCTTCTCACGAGGTTGGAGGTTTCAACAAAATTTTGTGGGACAAAAAAGTCCTTTGAAGGTTTGACATTCACGGCTTCTTTATCGAGGCCGATAAAATGTACGGTAGGGCCTGTTGCTGTTTTTTCAGAAAAAAGGTCTTTTTTCAGGTGGTTGAATAGGACCAATGTGAGGGCAGCATTGAGCAACAAAGTGATGCCTAAACTCATTCCATACTTTTTCATAAGCGTTTAATAAATTTTCGGGTGATTAAAATTGGTGTATTTCTCCAGATGGCTCTGGCAGGTAGTTTGGGGTTTCCGGCCTTTTACGAGGTAAATATTTTACACAGTTCCGATTGAACGAAAGCAATAGCGGGATTATCTACAAAGCACCCAATTTTTTTTGAGAAATGCACCTAAACACCAGACGAAGGGTGTTAAAGAAATTCTAACATGTTTTAAATGCCCGTCCAAAATGTCTGCTAAATGAGTTTTTCAAAGCACAAAATTTTGTGTTTTCGACACATTTAGCGAATTTTCGCTAAATAACAAGGCATAAATATTGCCTTTTTTGTTTTGCCCCCTTACATTTGCCAGCGAAAATTCGCTATTTATTTAAAACCACTTGCCCGAATACATTTCAGGCAAAAACATCCAAAAATTTGAAAATCATGGGAGATACAGCAGCCAAAATCGCCGCACTGAAAGGGGGCGAATTCATCATCAAAGATGCCGCCGTTGGCGACATTTTCATTCCTGAAGATTTTAACGAAGAACAGCACATGGTGCTGCAAATGGTCAAAGACTTCATCAAAGAGACAGGCGACAAAACGGAAAAACTGGAATGCCAAGTTGAACTGATGGACAAGGCCGCAGGGCTTGGGCTTTTCGGGGTACACATCCCCGAAGAATACGGCGGCAACCTGATGGACACCAATACCATCAATATCGTTTACGAAGCGGTCGGCGGTTTTGGGGGCGGCTTTCCCACTTCATTTGCTGCACATACCGGCATCGGCATGCTGCCGCTCCTTTATTATGGCACTGAAGAACAGCGCAAACACTACCTGCCCAAATTGGTCTCGGGCGAATGGAAAGCTGCCTACTGCCTGACCGAGCCAAGTTCCGGTTCGGATGCTTTGGCCGCCAAAACAAGGGCCGACCTTTCGGAAGACGGCAAGCACTACATCGTCAACGGGCAAAAGATGTGGATATCGAATGCTGGCTTCGCAGACGTGTTCACTGTTTTTGTGCAAATTGATGGCGACAAGTTCACCGGTTTGTTGATGGAAAAAGGAATGCCCGGGCTGACGCTGGGAGCGGAAGAAAAAAAGCTCGGCATCAAGGGTTCTTCCACCCGCCAGGTATTTTTTGAAAATGTAAAAGTGCCCGTCGAAAATGTTTTGGGCGAAATAGGGAAAGGCCACCACATCGCTTTCAACGTGCTGAACGTGGGCCGCTACAAATTGGGCATCATGAACCTCGGCGGCACTAAATCCGGCATCGAGATAGGCGTGAAATATGCCAATGAACGCCATCAGTTCAAAGTGCCGATTTCGAGTTTTGGGGCCATCCAATATAAACTGGCCGAAATGTCCATCCGCGCCTTTGCCCTCGAAAGCATGTGCTACCGCATTTCTGATTTGATGCAGGACAAGCAGCACGAACTGATGGAAGGGGGCATGTCCTATGCCGAGGCAAAACTGGAAGCCGCCGAAGAGTATGCCATCGAATGTGCCATTGCCAAAGTTTATGGCTCGGAAGTAACGGATTATGTGGTGGACGAAGTGGTGCAGATCCACGGCGGCTACGGCTTCTCGGAAGAGTACAAAGCTGCCCGTTCTTACCGCGATGCCCGCATCGGGCGCATCTATGAAGGCACCAACGAAATCAACCGGATGTTGATGGTCTCTCAATTGTTGAAGCGGGCCATGAAAGGCCAGCTCGACATTGTTGGCCCTGCCTGGGCAGTGCAAAAAGAACTGGCCTCGATGCCTTCTTTCGGGGGGGCCGAAGGCAGCTACGGCGAAGAGCGCAAAGCACTGAAAGATTTCAAAAAGACCATTTTGATGGTGGCCGGCGCTGCCGTCAAATTGCAGATGGACGGAGAGCTGAACCTGAAAGAAGAGCAGGAAATACTGATGAACGTGGCCGACATGATGATCGAGACCTATGTCGCCGAATCGCTTTTGCTGCGGGTCGAAAAACTGGAAGGCAAGGAAGATAAAAAGTTCGGGCAGGAAGTTTACGACTCCATCCTCCGCGTATTTTTTACCGATGCGACCGATAGAATCCACAAAAGTGCCAAGGATGCACTGGTGTCATTTGCCGAAGGCGACCTGCTGAAAACCCTGTTGATGGGGCTGAAGCGTTTTGGCAAATACCCCCCGACCAATGTGAAAAAGGCCCGCCGCTTGGTCGCTGCAAAATTGATCGAAGCAAACGAGTACTGCTTCTGATGCAGCCACCTGTTATTGGGCAGGCTCAAGTAAAAGCGCCCCTGAAAGCAATTTCAGGGGCGCTTTATTTTTATAAACGATGCTCCAGTTTGTCCCCATTAATGAAACAATGAAGCCGTGAAGCAATGCTCTACTGGAGTCCCGATGGGAAAACAATGAACCAATTCATACCTTTGCGCCATGCCAAGAATCATGGGTATAGACTATGGCACCAAGCGCACCGGAATCGCCGTGACCGACCCCTTGCAGATCATTGCATCGGGGCTGACCACCGTCCCGACCAACGAACTTTTTGACTTTCTCAAAAACTATTTCCAAGAAGAGGAGGTCGAAAAAATAGTGGTCGGCGAGCCGATGCATGCCGACGGGAACCCTGCACAAATTGCCCCCCACGTAGTCGGTTTTGTGCGGAAATTAAAAAAAGAATTTCCCGCTATCGAGGTGGCCATGCACGACGAAAGATATACTTCCGTTATGGCCAAAGAGGTCATCATGCAAAGCGGGACCAGGCAAAAAAAACGCCGCGACAAATCGCTGGTAGATAAAGTAGCCGCTGCCCTGATCTTGGAAGATTACATGAAAAACAATGAATGGCGAAACGGCTGACCGTCCCCCGTCAACCGTTCACCGTCAACCGTTCACCGTCAACCGTCAAAATGATTTTACCGATATACGCCTTTGGGCAGCCCGTTCTAAAAAAAGTTGCAGCCGAAATTGACAAAGACTACCCCGGTCTGGAAGAGCTGATAGCGAATATGTTCGAAACCATGCACCATGCCGAAGGCGTTGGCCTTGCTGCTCCGCAAATCGGCCTTTCCATCCGCCTCTTTCAAGTTGATACCTTGACGCCGCAGGAGGAAGAAAAAGAAAAGGAAGGCACTGAGCCCGAATACCAGGGCATCAAAAAAACATTCATCAACGCAGAGATGATCGAAGAGTCGGGCAAGCCCGAATCCTTTGAAGAGGGCTGCCTCAGCATCCCCGACATACGCGGCGACGTGAACAGGCTGAACACTATCAAAATCCGTTATTTCGACGAAAATTTTGTGCAGCACGAAGAGGTTTTCGACGGCGTAAATGCCCGCGTCATCCAGCACGAGTACGACCACATCGAGGGCGTCCTTTTTACCGAAAAACTGAAACCCCTCAAAAAGCGCCTCATCAAAAAGAAACTGGAAAAAATCAAAAAAGGCCAGGTAAAAGTTGACTACAAAATGAAATTTGTGAGGAGGTGAGGAGGTGAGAATGGCTGGATGGTTAAATGGCTAAATGGTTTTCCCTCACGACGAGTACGCACCCTATGGGGAAACCATTCAACCATTCAAACCATTTAGCCATTTAGCCATTCAAACCATTTAACCATTCAGCCCATCCTTCCATGACTTCCTTCCGCACTGAAATACCGCCAACTCCTTCCAGCCTGAAAGTCACTCATCGGGACGCTGTCCTTTGCATCGGTTCTTGTTTTGCGGAGCATATGGGAGCGCGTTTGGAGCGGTTGAAATTCCCTGTTTTATTGAATCCTTTTGGCATTGTTTACAACCCAGTTTCGGTGGCGCAAGCTTTGGAGTTACTTCTTTCCGAAAGGGGATTTGGCGAAGCCGACCTTTTTCATCACCTCGGCCTTTGGCACAGCTTTGCCCACCACGGGCAGTTTTCCCATCCTGAAAAAAAGGTGGCCTTATCGAATATCAACCGCTCATTGGGCAGGGCCAGGTTGTTTTTGAAAAAGGCCAACCGGCTCATCTTGACCCTCGGCACGGCCAATGTTTTTGTATTAAAAAAAACGGGTGAAGTGGTTGCCAATTGCCATAAAATGCCGGGGCAGGAGTTCGCCAGAAAACGGCTGTCTGTGGGGGAAGTTGCGCAGCGGCTCATTCTTGTTTTAGGGGAAATGAAAGAGCGTTTGCCTGCTTTGGAGGTGATCGTTTCGGTCAGTCCGGTAAGGCATTTGAGGGATGGGCTGACCGAAAACCAAAAGAGCAAAGCGACCCTTTTGCTGGGCTTGGAAGAGGTCTGCCGGGCACATCCTTTTGTCCATTATTTCCCCGCCTACGAAATGGTTTTGGACGACCTGCGGGACTACCGTTTTTACAAAAAAGACCTCGCCCACCCGAACGAAATGGCCGTTGACTACGTGTGGCAGCATTTTGAAAATGCCTTTTTTGATGAAAAAACATCGGCGCTCTGCCAACGCATCGAGCGGATAAAAACGGCTGCGGAACACCGCCCGCTCCACCCTTCCTCGGCGGCGCACCAGGCCTTTTTGCGAAAGCAGATAAAAGCGGTGGAGGCGTTGGGGGAGGCGTATCCGTTTTTGGATTTTACGGAAGAATTGAAGGTGTTTGCTGGGCAGATTGGTTGACATACGTCTCCGTGCCCTTCCAAATTTGGAGATAGTTCAGAAGAAGGGTTATTTTAGTTCGCCTCCCCTAAAAACCGCAGCGCCCGGTACCTCGTATCCAACGCCCTGTTCCCCGCATCGTTAAAAAGGTAAAAGATGAAAACAGTGGCCTGTCCCTCTTTGCACAGCGCCACCATGCGGCAGCTTTTTTTGTCGGAAAATGCCTCTTTTGGCCTGAAAAAATAAGTCATTCCCCAATCGGCATTGAAGTCTTTTTGCAGCATGGCCGCGGTGGGCTGGATGACGGAAACGACCTCCTCGTCGGCATTGGTGGCCACATTGGCAAGGGCCGTAAAAGTGGAAATGTGCGGGTTGGAAGCAAGCGGGTTATCCTCCTCCCAGGGGATGATAAAATAACGGATTTCCAGTTTTTCCTTTGCGGAGCGGATAGCAAATTGGGCATTGAGGTACTCGTTTTCCGCTGGCTCAAAATTTTTGTAGCCCGCATCGAGCGGCTCAAAAAAATCGAGGTTTGCTTTTTTTAATAAACCTCTGAACGCAGGCGGGCAATCTATTTTTTGTGAAATGGCTTGGAAGGCAAAAAGGCAAAAAGCAAAAAACAGGAAGATGGATTTTTTCATAGCTGGGAGATTTTAGTAAAAACTTATGCAAGATAGTGAAAAGTTTTTTTTGACTACTTCTGACAAAAAGTCAAAGCCCTCCAAACTTATTGCTTAAACCCATCCTCAATCGGTTACTTGCTCCCTGCCCTTCCGAAAGAGGGGGAATTAATTCCCCCTCTTTCGGAAGGGCAGGGAGCAAAAAAAAAGACACCTGCAACCGCAAGCATCCCTTTTTATTTCCTAACCTGGACGAACCAGTAAAGATTTTCCAGATTTTCAAAATCTGGAAAATCTCGCCGCTAAAATATTTTGCCAAAAAAAAACACGAATATTGTTGGTAAGATACTAAAAAACCAAAAGCAAAAGCCTTTACACCTCCGCCATTTTCCGCACGCCCGTGCGGTACATTTTTTTATAATAATCATCGGCCATGCGGTCGGCATCAAAAAACGGGGCCACCTCTTTGATGCCGTTTTTCACGATGGCCAGCCAAGCTTTGCGGTCGTCGTAATAAGTCGGCAGGATTTCGTTTTCCAGCACATCCATCAAGTTTTGCCGGTCAAATTCATCCACCATTTCCTGCGGTTGGCCATTGTCGGCCACGGGCACCACGAAGCAATTGTGGCCATGCCGGGCAAATTCAGGGATCCAGCCGTCCATGGTCGAGAGGTTGACGCTGCCGTTCATGGCCGCCGTCATGCCGCTGGTGCCCGATGCCTCGCGGGGTACGCGGGGGTTGTTGAGCCAGATGTCGCTGCCCTGTTTCATGGCTTTGGAGAGGGCAAGTTCATAGCCCGTCAGCACCGCCACATTTTCGTATTTATGGGAAATGTTGATAAGCTGGTTGAAGGTGCCGATGGCCTGTTGGTCCATCGGATAGGGCTTGCCCGCCCAGATGATCTGGATGGGCCGGTCGGTGTTTTTCACCAATTTTTCAAAGCGGTCCCAGTCTTTGGTGATGAGGTCGGCGCGCTTGTAGCCGGCATAGCGGCGCGCCCAAACGAGGGTCAGCACATTGGGGTCGAAAATTTTTCCCGTCTGGTCGGCCACTATTTCGAACAGCCGTTTTTTGAGTTCCAACTTCCTGTCCCACAGTGCTTTGTCGTTGTCTTTCAGGACGGCATAATCCAGTTTTGGGTCATGCCAATAGGCGTGGTTTTGCGAATTGGTGATGTGGGTGATGGGGCTGATGTCGTCGTGCTTGCCCCACATTTGGCGCGACACCTCGCCGTGCATTTTGGAAACGCCGTTGGCCATGCGGGCCAAGCGGAGTGCCGCCAGGGACTGATTGAAAGTGCGGTCGTAAATATTGGTGATGCTCTGTACTTCGTCCAAACCCAGCCCGCCGAAGAAGCCCATTTTTTTCAATAAATTGACGTCGTGCTTTTCATTGCCCGCCTCCACGGGCGTATGGGTGGTAAAAACAAAACGCTTGCGCACCTCGTCCAGCACGCCCGTTTTTTTATAAAAATAAAATGCAGCGGGAAGCGCATGCGCCTCGTTAAGGTGGTAGGTATCGGGCTGGAAACCCAGCAGGTCGAGCAGCTTCGCGCCCCCGATGCCGAGCAGCATGTACTGGGCTATTTTGGCCTCCAGGTTATTGGAATACAACTGGTGGCAGATGGTATGCGCCAAGTAGTCATTTTCGGGATGTTGGGTGGAAAGCAGGAAGATCGGCGCAGTGCCAAAAACCTCCGGCGCCAGGTACCAGACCTTTACTTTCACCGGATGGTGGTTCACCTGCAGGTCGAAAACGATGCCCGTGTCTTCCAAAAAATTATAGTGCCGCTCCCTGAAAAGCACGTCCATTTCGCCGTTCGGCCGGCGGGTCTGGTCATAGTAGCCGTGCTTCCAAAGGATGCCGATACCGATGAGGTTTTGCTTGAGCGCATAGGCACTGCGCATGTGCGAGCCGGCAAGGTAGCCGAGGCCGCCGGAGTAGATTTTCAGCGCTTGGTCAATGCCAAATTCCATGCTGAAATAAGCGACCTTTTGTTGGTACTTTGGATTGATCGGATAGGGGGGGGCAAAGTGTTTAAACTGGCTTGTCATGTTTTTGTGTTTGTGCAAAAGAAAAATCCTAACAGGCTACCGGTGCCGTGTCAGGATTATCCTTTCCATTGGTAGTTTTTTTTGATTGGCTCTATCTGGAGGAGGGCTGTTTTTCAAAAATAAAGGGCAAATGTAATTTTTTGCAAAAACTCCACCAAATTTACAGGGCTAATTTAGAGCTTGTTGGGAGTTTGTATTCCGGCGAAAAAATGTCTCTTCTTTGATGATACGGCGTTGGAAAATCAGTCATGTAGCCCCACTATAATCCTGATTTTCTGCCTTGTCTCATCAAAAAATAGCGCTCATGTTCCGTTCGTGCTGATAGCCGCGAATTGCGCTAATATAACCGAATTAAATTCGTCTGAAATTGGCGCTATTTGCGGCAACCAGCCTTTGCTGAGCAAAGCCTATTTGGCATCTTTTTGATCAGCCAAGGTAAATGCACAAAATGCTCGC
>DROJ01000328.1 GCA_011321935.1 Bacteroidota bacterium
AGCGAACAAAGGCTACGAAAAATTTGCCTTGATAAAGGTCAACGGACAGGTGATCCTTGAAAAAATGTCGGTCAATTTTACCGAAGAAATACGCATTAAAAAAATGCTGGTCAATGAAGGGGACGAAGCGGTGGCCGGCGATTCCCTTTTCAGCTATGTGGTCGAAACCCCGAACAACGACGATTACATCAGTACCTATAATAAGTACGACGGCAACAGCAATTGGTACCTCCGCGAGAAAATGTCGGTGGCCCGGCAAATCGAATTGAAAAGGAGCGACAAAGCAGGCCTGAAAACTTTGGTCAGGTTAAAAAAGCAAGAATTGGAGGAATTGAAACAGCGGGTTTACCTCGGTTCAGAGCTTTCGCACAAAATAGAACCCTTGAAAACAAAGATACAAGAACTGGAAAATGAAATTGCTTCCCTCAACAGCGAGATCAGGGTTTTGTTGAATTACAGAAAAAAACTGGAACGGCAAGAAGCCTTGTCCATGTCGGCCGAAGCGGCAAGGATACAGGATGAAATAAATGCAAAAGCCGCTTTTGAAAGCCTGCTTTTATATTACACAACTCCTATTACCGGCCTTATCGGCCAAATATCAAAACAGGAAAACGAGGTCTGCTACCAGAGCGAGTCTGTAATGACCATCCATAAATTGGGACAGATAAAAGTCAAAGCATATTTCCCACCAAAATACGCCGAAAAGATCTCCCTCGGCGATGAAGTTGATTTGATATTTGAAGATAAAACGAAAAGCAAGGGCATCATCCAGAATTTTTATATTTCCACTTATCCACTGCCCCCCGAGTTTCAAAAAAGGTACGAGCCGGTCACCCGGAGCATTGTCGTTGATATAGTGCCGAAAGATGAGGCGGAAGGCGAAAACTGGCTTTCCTATTATAAGATGAGCGTCCAGGTTATCAAAAGAACTTTTACTGGTTTATAAATATTGGGCCTTGTTCGGAACTGTTTGAGACAGCGCCCAAACCGCCCAAGTTCATTGCTATTGAAAAGGCTCCGCACAAAAAATTTTAGAATGAAGTCTTTTTAGGTTTTGTGCATTTGCCCTCGCCAGCCCCCAGCCCCAGAGGGGGAGAACCAACGCTCGATGCACAAAACCTAAAAAGGCTCAGTATAGAATGAAGTCTTTTCGGTATTATGGCATAAAATATGCCTTTTGATCGGTCAAACTCTCCATTTTCCCCCTCGTTTGGAAATTTTTCCCCTGTTAATGTTTGAGCTTTTAATGGTTGGCTGCACAGGCTTGCAGCAACTGTTTCTTGCTTTGGTTTTCAACCAAAAAACTAAATTATGCGTCAAGGTGCAGCACGGGCACTAAGCCTGGACAAAACCCTCTATCACGGGGGCTTGTCCTTTGGGATCATCAGGCATTCGCGCCAGGTGAAGACTTCGTTCGTGCAGGCCGTTGATGCGCTGATTGTCCAAACTGCTTCCAATCAGGAATTTGGGCAAATATGCCGTGGCATCCGCAATCAGCCCAATGCGGAGGATTACTTGAAACCGGTATTCATGGTTGCCAATTCTGCCTTGAACCCAACTTGGAAAAAAGAAGTTGACGGCATTGCCGATTTGGACAACCTATACAGCGCCTCGGAAACAGCGAGGCTAATCCATGAGAAAATAACGAGGGCCGCTTTGGTGCAAAACCCGCCCCAGACATATGAAGTGGATATTCTTTTGAAAATCCTTCAATTTTTGTTTACCCGCGAAACGCAGTTGTCGCCTTTTCCTAACCGTTACTCTAAAATCCACTATCAGTTTCCATTCGCCAGTTATTTCTTTGACGAAAACGAAGGGCACAAAATATTGGAAATCATCGGCTTAGGGGAGCGAAACGGATGGGTGACGGGCAAGACACTCGATAAAATCCATGGCTGTGCAAGCTGCGGTAGCGCGCACCAAAACCTGCGGCCGACCTGCCCCAAATGCAGCAGTGTTGACCTGAAAGAGGAAGACCTCGTGCATCATTTTCCCTGTGCGCACATTGCCCCGGTGAGTGATTTTGAACGGGATGGAGCTGACGGGCTGCACTGCCCGAAATGCGATAAATCGTTGCGGCACATCGGCAACGACTATGACAAGCCTTCCTCCATTTATACTTGCAACAACTGCCACCATTCTTTTCAGCAATCAGCATACAAATCTCTGTGCATTGATTGCGGCGAAGATGTTGACCTGCAAAAATTGGAAGAAAAAGACATCCGGCAAGTACAGCTCACCAATAAAGGCAAGTCGGTTGTGCTGAACGGGACAGGTTTTGGAAAGGTAAGTTTATCCGAAAACAAACCCGCCGCAAGTACCGGCATATTCGACTTCGATATTTTTAAGATATTATTGAAACAAGAACTTGCACAAAGAAAATCAAACCCACGGCCGGGCGTATTGGGGCAGGTGAAAATCGAGGGGATATTGGCCGATCATATGCCGGTGAAAACGAGGGAAGAACTGACGGTCGAAGTTTGTCAGGTCATCAGGAGTTATTTAAAAGAACCGGACGTGGTAAGTGCGAGAGGCCCCGGCTCTTATTATTTTATGATGACCGAAAATGGTTTGGCTGAAGCGCAATACTTGCATGAATTATTGACATTTAATTTAAAACAACTGGTCGGTTCTAATTTTAGCCGCTTCGAAATAAATGTCAAAGTGAAATTAGAATCTATGCTGAAATAAAAAAACCGGAACTTTTTTTTCAACAGTAAAAAATACCCAATACCCAATACCCAATACCGACCAAAACATATCCCACCGATAAATTCCGACTACATTTCAGGCTCCGTTGCGGAGCAAAATTTCAAATAAGGCTTAAGGGTTCTGCAATTGTTTTTTTTATTAAAATAATTGTACCGGCTGCTGTTAGGTGGCCACAACTTCTATTGATTTAAGGTGCCCGCGCTTTGGTATATGCCGGGGTGCGCACCTTTTTTTTTGATAGCGGAAACGGGGCTTAGTATAGAGCTTTGGAAATCAAATATTTTTTTGTGCAAAAAAGATTTCAATTATACTGAACCACTTTAGGTTTTGTGCATCGAGGGCAGGTACTCCCCTTCTGGGGCTGGGGGCTGGCGAGGGCAAATGCACAAAACCTAAAGTGGTTCAGTATATA
>DROJ01000329.1 GCA_011321935.1 Bacteroidota bacterium
TGCCAAAGGCCGCTTCATCGTCCTCATTTGCCGCAGGCGGGACACCATTGCCGGGGCTGCTGTCGGGGTCGCTTTCATTGGCGGCGCTCACTTGTGCATAAGCCGTCACGGGGTCGGCGGTGAGCATGAAATAATTGACGGTGATAGTGGCCGAGCCGCCCGAAGGGATGCTGCCGACCGTCCACACCTCGTCGCCGTTTGGGTTGAAACTGCCCTGTGAGGCCGACCATTCATTGCCGCCTTCGTAAACAATCCCGGCAGGTTTGGGGAAATGCACGGCGACCCCGGTGGCGGTGCCTGTGCCCGTATTGTTCAGGGTGGCCGTCACGGCGGTGGTGGAATAAATGGGAGGATTTGCGGGGTTGGCCGATAGGCTGATTTCGAGGTCAATATCGCCGCCGCCCGTGCCGCCTCCGCTGCCGACTTCGATGAGCCAAGCGTCGGTGGAATTGCTGCCGCTGAACCCGGTCACGTCAAAGTCAACGGAGCGGGTGCTGCCCCCGACAAAGATGCCATTTGGCGACAGCCCGATAGAAGCAAAGTTGTCAATTTCGGAGCCGCCGAAGTTTTTTTCCTGCAAAAGGTTTCCGTTGGCATCGAGTTTTACGACCCAAAAATCGGTGTTGCCATAATTGTTGCCCACCAGGCCATTGTTGGAACTGGATTGCCCGGCCACGAAGACCTCGCCGTTGTTTGCAATTACGGCTTTGGCAAAAGAATCGAACTGGCTGCCGCCCAAAGATTTTTCCCAAACAATGCCGCCCGTATTGTCCACTTTGACGACCCAATAATCGGTGGAGCCAAAATGCTGGGAGACATCGCCGCTGGGCTGTGAGTTGGAATAGCCGCAGAGGAGGTAACTGCCATCGGGGGTGAGTTCGAGGGACTTCAGGAACTCCGGGCCGATGCCGCCATAAACGGCCGTCCATTGGACATTGCGGGCGGCATCTATTTTGGTCAGCCAATAATCGTAATCGCCGTTGTCGGCGGGTATGTCGCCGCCCTGCCCGAAGGCACTTCCGCCGATGATATAGCCGCCGTCGGGGGTCTGTTGGCCGGCATTGCCAAAGGCGGCCACGCCTTGCCCATAATAGACCTCGCTCCAGAGCAGGTTGCCGCCGCTGTCGAGCTTGAAGGCCCACAGTCCGCATTCGCCGGGAGGCAGGGCCGGGCCGATGTCGCCGTCATTGGAGCAGGCCTGCCCGACGAGGAAATAGCCGCCGTCGGAAGTCAAGCTGATGGACTCGACGCGCTCAAAATTGGAACCGCCGTAAAAATTTTCCCACAAGATGTTCCCCGCCCCGTCGAGCTTGACGGCCCAGGCATCTTTGGAAGAATTGCTGAGGTTGGCCGAGTTGCTTCCCCCCACGACGACGATGTTGCCGATGGCATCCACGGCCATGTCCCAGATTTCCTCCTCGCCGGAGCCACCGATGGTCGTTTGCCAAAGGATGTTCCCGCTGGACCCATAGGCCACTACTTCGCCGTGGACACTGCCGAGTGCGCCGCCCGCATTGTCAAGTGTATAAATGGCGGCCACAAAACCGCCCCCGGGCAAAGGTTCGACCGCATGGGCAACTTCGGTGACGTTGGCCACGCCAAAGGCCTGCTGGGAGAGCAGGTTGAACTGGGCATTTGTTTTTTGTGAAAAAAAGAAAAGGAAAAAGAAGAGGATGAAACCTGCGGGAAAGTTGTGCTTGTTCATGTTTGTTTTTTTATCAGGTGAACGAATGAAAGAACCGGCCGGCAGCGTGCCAGCGGTTTTCAGCATTTCCAACGGTGAGCAGACTAAACAGGAATTTGATTAAGGGGTCGGCGAATAATAACCTTCCGTTTATGCTTGTTCTTTTTAATGCAGGCTTCTTTAAAAAAATGTCAAATAGAACCACTATGCTCTATTTTTTTGCATCGCCTGCATCAAAAATAACGTCGCCTATACTGCACCACTTTAGGTTTTGTGCATCGAGCGCAGGTTCTCCCCTTCTGGGGCTGGGGGCTGGCGGGGGCAAATGCACAAAACCTAAAGTGGTGCAGTATAAATCGGAAGGTTATTATTCGCCGACCCCTAAGAATAGCAGTGCAAAGTAAAACAATTCGCCCTGCTTCGAGCCAACGGCAAGTTAACAAATATCTTGCAGCAGGTTAAATTTAGTTTTTTTTTTAAATCTGACGGCGGGACGCCAAATTTTTCTTTGAAGGCCCGGCTGAAATTGTTCGGGCCGGAAAAGCCCACCTGCAGATTTTCTTGCCGAGCAAGTTCGAAAGCAATGCAGCATCAACCTACCACAATTTGTTTGGCTTACCTTTTAGCAACGATAAACTATGGACAAAAAGATCATTGGGGGCTGTGTATTTTTTTTACAAAATTCAGGGAGGGTATTTTTGTTGTAAAATGCGTAAAACAGCAGCCAAAACATCTATTTCTGGAATTATTTTTTAGGTTTACATTTCACTTGGCTTTTGAAAATAATAACGGCAAAACAGCCAAAACAGCTTCGAAAGAACTTGTTTTGGTTTCACAAAAAAACAATACCCATTATGGCAGTGCCTGCAAACAAAGTATTGAAGTACCAACTGAAAAACCTCGAAAAACTGCCCGTTAAAATATGGACAGATTCCAATAATGCCTCCGTCCATGTTGCCCAGTCCATAGCTTTGGCCATCCGGCAAAAACAACAAGAAGGAGAGCAGATTGTATTGGGGCTGGCCACGGGCTCTTCCCCTATCAGGGTCTATGAAGAGCTGGTGAGGATGCACAAAAAGGAAGGGCTGAGCTTCTCCAACGTCATCACTTTCAACCTCGACGAATACTACCCGATGGACCCAAAAGCACAGCAGAGCTATGTGCGCTTCATGCACGAATACCTTTTCGACCACGTTGACATACTTCCCGAAAACATCCACATCCCCGACGGCACCATTAGCATGGACGAGGTGGAGGCCTATTGCGAAGCATATGAAAAAGAAATAGACCTCGCCGGCGGCATTGACATCCAACTGCTCGGCATCGGGCGCACCGGCCACATCGGTTTCAACGAACCGGGCTCTTGGGAAGACTCCAAAACGAGGCTGGTCAGGCTCGACGGCATCACCCGGCAAGACGCTATCAAAGATTTCATAAAAGCAGAAGCGGTGCCTTACAGGGCCATCACGATGGGCATTGCCAGCATCATGAAAGCCCGCACCGTTTACCTGATGGTGTGGGGGCAGCACAAAGCGCCCATTTTACAAAAAGCAATAGAAGGCCCTGTTTCTTCGGCCATCCCTTCCACCTTCCTCCAAAAACACCCAAACGTAAAAGTAGTAGTGGACCAAGCCGCCGCCGGGGAACTGACCCGCATCAAGACCCCCTGGCTGGTCGGCATGTGCAACTGGAACGACGACCTCGTGTCGCAGGCCGTCATCTGGCTTTCGCAAAAAGTGGGCAAGACCATCCTCCGCCTCACCGACAACGACTACAACGAAAACAACCTCTCCGACCTCATCATCGAGTACGCCACTTCCTATGACCTGAACATCAAGGTACACAACCAACTGCAGGACAGCATCACCGGCTGGCCGGGCGGCAAACCGGAAGTGGATGACAGCCGCCGCCCCGAACGGGCCAGCCCGGCCAAGAAGAGGGTCATCATTTTCAGCCCCCACCCCGACGACGACGTGATCTCCATGGGAGGCACTTTTTTGCGCTTGGTGGAGCAGGGGCACGAGGTGCACGTGGCCTACCAAACTTCTGGCAACATTGCGGTGCATGACCACGATGCCTTGCGCTTCATTGAATTTATGGAAGAGTTTGGAGGCGCTTTGGGGCTGCTCAACGAGGCCGGAGCAAAACTGGTCAAAAAGGCCGGGAAATTTATCCACAACAAAAAACCGACCCAGATGGACAGCCCGGAAGTACGCCATATAAAGGGCATGGTCAGGAGGGGGGAGGCAAGGGCCGGCGCAAGGTTTTGCGGGCTGGACGACAAGCACATCCACTTCCTCGACATGCCTTTTTACGAAACCGGCTCGACCCGCAAAAACGCAATCGGAAAGAAGGACGTACAGATCATCAAAGACCTGGTCGCCGACATCCGGCCGCACCAAGTATATGCCGCAGGCGACCTCGCCGACCCGCACGGCACTCACCGGGTCTGCCTGAATGCCATCTTCGAGGCTTTCAAACAATTGAAAAATGAAAAGTGGATGGAGGACTGCTGGCTCTGGCTGTACCGCGGCGCTTGGCACGAGTGGGCTGTCCATGAAATCGAAATGGCCGTGCCGCTCAGCCCGATGGAGCTTTACAAAAAGAGGAAAGCCATTTTCATGCACCAGTCACAAAAGGACAGCCCGCCGTTTCCCGGCGACGACGAACGGGAGTTTTGGCAACGGGCAGAGGACAGGAACAAAGCCACCGCCGCCGCTTACCGAGGGCTGGGGCTTTCTGAATACGAGGCGATGGAGGCGTTCAGGAGGTGGAGGTTTTGAAATTGGGAAATTGCCGGCCGGCAGGCAGGCAGGCAGGGGGAATTGGCTGTCCGAACCGTTGCTCCCGACCACCGTGCTACCGGAAGTACCCTTCCGGTTAAGGTCAAGTTTGTTGCACATTGGCCAGGGGGCTACCGGGGTTCCCTTCCGGTTTCGGGCATTTTTCCGTCCCCTCATGAAAAGATATAAATTGTACCTGTTCAGCCACCATGTGAGTTTTCCCGCAAAGTCACGCAAAGGTTTCGCAAAGTCACGCAAAGCGAGGCGAGTACATGTCTGACTTTGCGGGACTTTGCGGGAAAACTCCTGAAAGTGCTTATGCTAAACAGTTACTATAAATTAAGAAATAGCACAACGCCGAGAGATATAGAAAAGCCGCCGATCTTTACGCTGAGGTTTTCTATCAGGCTTTGTGCGGATATTATCATGCTCAATTTTATGGTATAAAATGCAAAACCGATATTGAGCAAATAAAAACCTACTGCAGTGATTAGTAATTAGTTGACTAGTGATTAGTCCGCCATATCCCTGATAATGTGGCATTTAACCAAAAACTAAATGGTTAGTTAATTGCGATTTGTACCACTACCTCGAACAATTTATTGGTCGCAAAAGCAATTTCCTCCTCGCCGTGAAAAATGTCCAGCATATAATATTTCCCGTTTTTGAAAAGGGTTTTGGAAACGTAAAAAGTGAGCGCCAATACGATTGGCAAATAAATAAAATATAGCAACCCTAAATGGTTTTAGAAAACGTATATTTTCATAAAACCAATAATTGTTGATTTTATAAAAATATAAGTTTTCTATTTTCAAATCGGATTGCCATAGCCCGTTAAAATTAAACTGGTGTTTTCCATGATTGAATTTTAATAACCCATAAGCCCCAATATGCCGATTGGCTATATTGTGGTTTAATTAATTACCATATTTTTCTTTTAAGTTTTTCTTCAGGCTGTTCAGCACAAAACCATGCTCCTGTTCGATCCCCCATTTTTCAAGGGCTTGCCAATAAAAGCGGGGGTTGAGGCTTGACCTATAGGAGCTTGTCCTGGTTATTTTGGTCATCCCGTTTTTTTCTTTAAAAGTATAAGTCGCATCAACAAAATGGAACCAGTCCCTCCCCGTCAGGGTATAATCTATTACATCCATTTCGAGTATTTTCCCTTTTTCGTATTTAGTGATCTGTGCCACTATTTTTCCGCTTTTGAACAGGCAGTTTCGGAGGGCGCCAATTGTATCGGCTTCCAGTTCGCAGCGGTACGGGGCAGGCAACCCGAGGTGCATCCCAATTGGACGGGCGGCATCCAATTTGTCCATTTTCTTTACGTTGTCAAAAACGATGTCCGGAGGGTAGTTCAATTCTACGGAGGTTTTTATTGTAATCAATTCAGATTTCGGGACAACGACCTGCTCAACCGGATTGAGCAATAAAAGAACAATTATCGGTGCAATGGAAATCATTAAGCGTTGTGTTTTATCCGCTTCTTTTTTAATCGTTTTCTTCTGCACCCAATATCCCAAAAATACCATTAAAATAAATATCGGGAGCGCCATGAGCACACAGATCAAACCCTCCAATGCCCCTGCCAGCAAAAAGCCGAAAAAAACCAATATCCCGAATATTAAATAGGAAAGCTGCCTTTTCTTTTTTTCCAAAGTCCCCATTGAAAAACCCACCGCAAAAGGGAATACCATAAAAAAGGTATAGCCATAGTCCACGATTTTAAAATGGAGAAAAAGGAACCCTATTATTAAAATAATTGCCGTGGTAATCCAAGAATATTTTGTCAGGTTGTTCATTTTATGGCATTATGTGACAGATATGTTTTTAAGCTCGGCGTATATATTCAGCACCAATATATTGACAAAATGCAGCAGGCCCAAAAGCAATAATATAATGCCCGTTTTTTCGCCGACAATTTCAATGAATTGCAAACCGCTGCCAATGGCTTCCCAATTTTTTACAGTTAAAAAAACATAAGAGCTTGTTGGGGCAAAGGTAAGGCTAATTTATTTTATTTTCAATAATTATTGAAAATAAAATAAATTAGTCTTTTCCCGAGAACAACCTACAACCTACAACCTACAACACCTTGATCCGAATATTCCTCCACCTCACTTTGATCCCTCCTCCGTCGTGGATCTGCAGGCCGATCTGCCCGGTGGCCGCCCCTATTTTTTCGTCTTTTAAAGTTACCATGCGGATGCCATTGAGCCAAGTGCACACCTCGTCGCCGACGGCCCGGATGCGGTATTTGTTCCACTCCCCCTCTTTCAGCACGTCGTCGAGGGCAGCGGTGGGCTTGATGAGCCATCCCCTTCCGTAGCTCTCATAAATGCCCCCGGTGTGGCCGCCCGGCGGTGCCACCTCTGCCTGCCAACCGCTTATTTTCACCCCTTCGATACTCGAACGGATAAAGACGCCGCTGTTGCCGGTGGCCTCTTGTTTGAATTCGAGCTGCAGGTCAAAATCTTTAAATGTGGAATCGGACATGAGGTAGCTGTACTCCTCATAAGGGCCGCTTTCGCAAATAAGGTCGCCGTCTTCGACATACCATTTTTCGCGGCCATGAACCGTCCACCCGCTGAGGTCTTTTTGATTGAAAAGGGAAATATAGCCAGCGGTGCTTTCCTGCACCGTTGTTTTTTTTAGGCCGCCGCAAGCGGCAAATAAAAGGATGGCGAATATTGGATAAAATATACGTGGCATATTGCTGATGGATTGGTGAAAGGTAAAGGTATGGAACAATCAGGGTTCGTAAACATATAATTTTACTGACCTTTGCACAAGCATAATGAAAGTGTTTTTTTCAAATAAAAACAAAACAATGAAAGGCATGAGGCAATGGCGTTTTAATTCAATTGAAGAAATGGACGAGAAACTGATTTTGGAATATATAGCCGAAGCCATCCAAAACCAAAAAGAAGGAAAAGAAATCAGGCCCGCAAAAAACAAAGCGCTCGAAATACCCGCTGAACTTGCGCAATGTTTTTCGGAAAATAAAATATTGGAAAATAAATTCAACCAATTATCGCTTTCCAAAAAAAGGGATTATGCGGAATATATAAGCAGTGCAAAAAAGGCAGAAACAAAAGCACGGCGGCTGGAAAAAATATTGCCGATGATATTGGAAGGGATCGGATTGAACGATAAATATATTCGGTAGGCACAGTTTCAGACATTCCAAGTTTTTCTCCGTGGGAATCCCTTTGGAAAAAACTTGGAATGTCTTGATAAGCTCAAATCTCAATCAACTTTCTTCAATACAAACTGCGTTTTATATTTCCCGAACCACCCCGGCTTGTCCCCGTTTGGATAAGTTTCGTCGAACATGGTAATTTTCAAAACACCGTCATTAATGGTATAATTATAAAATTGTTTGCCGCCCTCAAAACCGGGGACTTTGGCAACAAGCGCAGTGGTCGTCATGGTGGAATCGGTCATCTCATAAGTGCCGGAATTAAAAACAATGGACTGAAACCCGGCCATTTTTTCCTCGTCCGTCGGCTTCGATAAATTCACGAAGGGCGTGCGCGGTTTATCTATTGGCGTCCATATTATGGCATATCTTTTTGGGGTAAGCATGAGGATGCCCGGCTGCGCTTTTTCAATGGAATAAGTGGTGTCTTTGGTGATCCAATGCACCTCTTGCATTTCCCAAGAACCCAATAATGGATTGGCCGGGGCGGGTGGTTCGGGACTTGTTTGAGTATTGTCGCAGGAGGCGATCAAAAAAATGGTAGCAATTAAAATGGTTAGGTTTTTCATGTTTTGTTTTTCGTTTGTTAAGATGTAAGTAATTACAATACTTATGTTTAATCGTTTCAAAAGTTAAAAAGCTGCCAGTTAAAATATTTAGGCTTTCAAAGTTTTTAAAACCTTGGAAAGCCTTGCCTCCCAGCCCGCTTGTCAATTGCCTTCTAACAATTCATTCAGCAAAAAACGTGATTCTTCCAAATATTTATATCTTGAAAAACTTGTGACAAATTTCACCTTTCCATCTTTCCCGATGAGAAAATTTGTAGGAAAAGAATAAACTTTATACTCGTCAATTATAGACTGCCCATCAATTATAATATCAGAAGCAATATGATCGCTATAAACAGTATGGCGCTTATCGAGTTTGAACAGCCCGTCTTTTGTGCGGTGAATGCGCTTGCCAACAACCTCTTTTTTTTCGGGCATGATGGAAATAAATTCAACTTCCGGGAATTCTTTTTTCAATTTGTTCAACTCGCCAATTTCCTGATAACAGACGGTACACCGTAAATACCAAAAGTCAATATAAACCACTTTTCCTTTTAAATTTTCGAGGTTGAATTTTTTACCCGATAGCGTTGTCCGTATTATTGGTGGCGCCATTTTATTGACCAATGGATTGTTTAGCAACAGAATATTTTTATAGACATAATAAGGCTCGTCCGGGCGTTTGTCCATGCGGTCTAAATCATCTTGACCCAGCCTTTGGTAATTGGTTGCTCCGTCATCGGATATAAGTGTCAGCAAATGTTCTTTGTTGTTTATTTTAATATCAACAATTGATTTTAAGTAAAAAAATATTGAGTCAATGGCTATCGCCCTTCTCCCGAATAAAATATTTTGTTTTGTCAGGTCATATTGTTCCGTCACTTCCGATCTGCCAAAAGGCTTGACAAGGTTTATTTTCAGGATACCGTTTTCTTCGATTATTTTTTCAATATCATTTGCGTATTTTTTTTCTTTTTTATCATCGGAGGGCAGGGCTGTATTTTCGGATCGCTCTATATGGCAGGCACAAAACCCACAGCATACAATGATGGGTATTATTTTCAAACATTTGCTATATTTGCTTAAATTATTTTTGCTTGCCATTCTGTCGGTGGTTTAAAAAAAAATACAACTGCGGCACATTAGGCCTATTATGC
>DROJ01000330.1 GCA_011321935.1 Bacteroidota bacterium
CGCCTTTAGGCGGATCTGCTCACGTTAGGGAGGCTGCATGGCTGCACTTCAAACGTAAACAGATCCGCCTAAAGGCGGATGACAAAGCAGCGGAGACGGGGGCTTGGTCTAAGTGCTTGAAATCACGTCAAAATTAACACTATCGGTTTTTTTATTAAGGTGGAATAATTTTGTTTGTTTTTTTTGTTGAGAAATTTATGGATGAGTAAAATAAATTTTTTTATAAAAATGGCATCACCCCCTCTTCTGCGCCACCACCACATACCTCGTCGAGCGGCAACTGTCCGCCCATTCGGGAACGACCTCCAAGCTGTGGGCATCGTACAGTTCGACCTTGCCGCCAAAAGCTTTTTCAAAATAATTGCGGATGCGGTTCACAGGCGGAAGGAAGCGCTTGTGCTTGCCTGCATAAGACACCTCCATCTCTCCGCCGAGGAAACCGATGTTGATGATCTCGCTTTCTTGGAACATGCGCCCGTCCTCCTCGATCAGCCGGGGAGTGCGCAGGGAAATCACCTTCTGGTCGGCAGAGTACACCACGTTGGGATACCAGCGGATATGATCGGGCGTGATAAAATCGCCGATAAAATAGCCCCCCGGCTTGATGATGGCAGCCGTTTTTTGGATGGCTTCTTCGAGGCGGGCATGGTCGAGGTAATGGAACACATTGAGGCCGCTGAAGGCCAGGTCCCACATGCGGATGCTGGGGTCGAGGGTCAGCACATCGCCGACATCGGCCTGGATGCGGCGGTTGGCTTCCTGCACCATGGCTTTGCTGATGTCAATGCCGTAGAGGTTTTCGTATTTCATGCCCAGTTCGTCCATCATAAACTGCTCGACGAGCGCAGTGCCACAGCCGAGGGAGATGAGCGTTTTTTCAGCAAACCCGACTTTATATTTTTTTGAAAAAAACAGAAGATAGCCGCGCATAAAACCATCGAGGCAGGGCTGGCAGATCAGGGCATCGTAGAGTTCGGCGTATTTGTGGAAATGGTCGGCAGCGCGCTGCTGTCCTTTAAGGATGTTCTGCAACTTGGCCGTTTCCTGCATCTCCCGGTTGAGCGTCCGCCAATAAATGGAGTTGTTCTGGTGGTCGTTTTCGTCGGTATTCGCTCGCAGGCAACGCAGCAATTTGGGGCGGTACTCTTCTGAAAAGGCATCTTTGACGACTGCCTGCAAATCCTTCCCGCTGTTGTTGACACCCCGGCTTTCCATTTTGCGCAAGCGGCGGATCAACTCGGTCATATGCCGCAGGCGGGTGGGGAAATCAGGGGTTGGCCCCGGTTCTGTCCTCTTGACCGCTCCGGGCGGCAGGGCAAAAAACACGCCCCCGTCCACCCGCTGGACCGTATTGTTTTCGAGGTCAAAAACGCGGGCATCGCCCGTCACGTTTTCGATATCCCCCACGTCGCCGTAAACGTGCAGACTGAGAAAAAAGGCATCCGAAGAAGGGTTGCCCATCTGGTGTACCAAGGAGTGGCCGACACCTATTATGTCCCCCGGTTTGACCGTCCAACGGGCGAGGGTAGAGATGAAGCCGTCCTCCACCCTGAAGGTGGCGTGTTCGGCTGCGCCAAATATCTGCACTGCGCCCCATTGGGTATGCCCGTGGTCGTGGATGGCAGCGAAGTCGCCCGGCCTCCACGACATCACCATTATTTCAAAATGGCCTCCTTTGAAAGCCATTTTCCTCCCGTAACTATCGGCCACGGGATGGTCGAAATCGGCCCACGGCTCAAGGTCTTTGGGCTGCACACCCGCTTCCTTGATGATCTTGCTCACCGTGGACGGCTTCAGTTCTTTTTCATTTTGCAGGGCATTGGCGATGTGCTGCAGGGATGCAGGCAGCTTGGCATTTTGGGCCGCGCCGGCTTTGTTTTTTGTTTCGATCATGATGCTGTCTTGATTGGCCTGACCAAGAGGCGATGCCTTTGCGAGTGGATGGAGAGAGGAAAGGCGTTGCCTCTGAAACGGACTTCGAGGCAAGGCCTTTTCCCCGCCTTCCACACACTAAGGCGGCATGTAATTAATAATGTGCGCAAGGGTGTTTTTTTTTCAACGCAAGGCCGCAAAGATGCAAGGAAACGCAAGGGTTAAAAGCCTTGCCTTGCGTTGAAAATTTTGACGTACATATGCGTACATTATTAATTGCATGCCGCCTAACTAAGTCATCGCCTCTTGGGCTGGCTGTTTTGCGGCAAAAGTCGGGATTAGTGCCCGGCTCCACTGTGACGTGCATCACTGACCAACAGTTTGCGGCCCCCTACCTTTGCCCCCGAAATGAAAAAAGAAAAAAACAATGTGATCAATGACCCGAAGTTCGTGCTGGTTGCCTGCCTCACTTTGGGCCTCGCGCCCTTTTTCCCCGAGCCCCATATTTTGGGCAAAATACGCTGGATAGCGGGCGGGGCAAATGGGATGCAGCCCTTGGACTGGTTCGATTTCGCATTTCACGGGCTGCCATGGCTGTTATTAATCCGGCTGGGCGCCCTCAAAATATTAAAACCTAAAAGCAATGAAAAAGAAAATGTCGTTCAATGACCTCATAAACGGCGACAAGCCGGTACTTGTTGATTTTTCTGCCGAGTGGTGCGGGCCCTGCAAGGCCATGGCGCCCATCCTCAAAGAAGTGGCCGCCGAAATAGGGGAAGGTGCTTCCATCGTAAAAATTGACGTTGATAAAAACCCGGCGGTCGCCAAAAAACTCGCCATCAGGGGCGTGCCTACCTTCATCCTTTTTCAAAAAGGCGCAACCAAGTGGCGGCAGTCGGGGATGCAGTCTGCCAATGCCCTGACCAACGTCATCAACCAAGCGATTGACAACAAGCTGTAAAACCTCAGCGACGGCCGGGCTTGGACTGCTGCCAGCCTTGTTGTTTTGGTGGTGGATGCCCTAAGCACAGGGCACACAAGCGCTTTCGCTTTTACCAGCATTATCTTCGACGCACTGTCGTTATTTTTTATAAATCGAACGTAACCCTCGAAATCCCAGGGAGGGGGAATAAATTCCCCCTCTTTTGGAAGGGCTTGTAGTCCTGCTCTCTATTGAGGAAAAGGGTCATAAATATTTTTGATATTTACGACTTCTTTTATCTTACTCCATGCACTTCCAAAAGGGTGGGAATAAATTCCCACCCTATAGACCTCCGGGATTTCGAGGGGTGCTAAGCAGTTATAATCGAACAATATATAAATGGAATTAATGACCAACCCACAAGCGTGGATTGACTTCATCCGTCAGCCCTGGCATTGGGCCGTATCGGGGGTGGCCATCTCGGCCATCCTTTTTGTGATGACTTGGATGGGCCGTAGCTTCGGCATGTCCACGGCATTCAAAAGTTTCTGCAACATCGCGGGGGCTGGCAAGAAGTACGAGTTTTTCAATTTCGACCTGAAAAACGAATATTGGCGGCTGGCTTTTGCTGCCGGAACTGTCGGTGGTGGCTTTATCGCTGCCACTTTTTTGGCAAGCCCCGAAGCGCCTGCCATTTCCGAAGCGACCATTGCCCACCTGCAAAATGACTGGGGAATGAGCTACCCACAGGGGCATGGACTGTTGCCCGACGTTTTCAATTTTGGTAATATAAAAGGTGTGCTTTTGGCCATTGTCGGCGGCTTTTTGGTCGGCTTTGGTGCGCGCTACGGCGACGGCTGTACCTCCGGCCATGCCATCTCCGGCCTGTCGCACCTGCAGTTGCCTTCCCTGATTACGGTCATCGGCTTTTTTATCGGCGGGCTGACCATGACTTGGCTCATACTGCCGCTTTTTTTTAGTTAAAGTTGAGAATGGTTGAGAGGGGTTTTGACAAGCCCCCTCAACCTTTCTCAACCTTTCTCAACCATTTTAAAAATGAAACTACTCCGTTTTTTAATAGCCGGGATATTTTTCGGCATCATCATGTCCAAGTCGGAAGCCATTTCTTGGTTCCGCATCCACGAAATGTTCCGCTTTGAAAGTTTCCACATGTACGGCATCATCGGTGTGGCAGTAATCATGGGCATCATCATCATTGCTTTTATGAAAAAGACGAAGGTGAAAACACTGCGCGACACCTTTGTAAGCTATACCCCGATGAAGCTGAACCTGAAACGCCACCTGATAGCCGGCAGCATTTTCGGCATGGGCTGGGCGCTGATGGGTGCTTGCCCCGGGCCGATGTTCGTGATGCTGGGGCACGGCTTTTGGATATTTTTGCTCGTGCTTTTCAGTGCCACCATGGGTACTTATACTTATGGGGCGATCAGGCACAAACTACCTCACTGATTTTTGGAAACCAGCAAAAACACCCGGCGAACAGTTGGGTGTTTTTGTTTGAAAAAAAGGCGCCATATCAGAATTTGGCACCTCAAAAATATTTCACATAAAAAATTCACGTCATCATGAAAGCATTCCCGTTTTTAGCTATTTTGACACTTGCGACATTGCTCGCTTCCTGCCATGCAGGCCACCAAACACATGCCGATACAACGACAACCGAAAAGCATCCTGCGAGCCATTCCGGCCACTGGGGCTACGAAGGGATGGCTGCCCCCGAACACTGGTCGGAGCTGTCCGCCGAGTTTGTAAAATGCGCAGAAGGGCATTTCCAGTCGCCCATTGACATCGGGTCTTATGCGGCCAAAGAACACCCCGGCAGCATCCTCCAGTTCAACTACCATCCCTCGCCCGTGGACCTTGTGAACAACGGCCACTCCGAGCAGGCCAACCTCAAAGCAGAGAACACCGTTGTCGCCAATGGCCATGCTTATTCGCTGAAACAATTCCACTTTCACTCGCCGAGCGAGCACCAGGTTGACGGCATCGTTTACCCGATGGAGATGCACTTGGTCCATTCCGACGAGGATGGGAAATTGGCGGTGATCGGCGTTTTTATCAAAGAAGGAAAGGAAAATGTTTATTTGGAAAACCTCTGGGAAGCACTGCCCGAACATGCCGAGGAACATGCCCACCCGCAAGGCCCTTGCGATGTGCTGCACCTTTTGCCGGCCGAAAAAACAGTCTTCCATTACTCCGGTTCGCTCACCACGCCGCCCTGCTCGGAAGGGGTCGAATGGTTTGTGATGAAGCAGCCCATCACCCTGTCGAAAGAGCAGATCGAAAAATTCGAAAAATTGTACCACGGCAACAACCGTCCGGTACAGGCACAGGAAGCACGCGCGGTCGAGGTGATTGGGAATTGAAGAATTGGGAAATTGGGAAATTGGGAAATTGGGAAATTGGGAAATTGGGAAATTTGGAAATTTGGAAATTTGGAAATTTGGAAATTTGGAAATTTGGAAATTTGGAAATTATGAAATTATGAAATTGGGAAATTATGAAATTGAAAATTCAAAAACATATCTCGCTGGCATTCCTTCTGTTCCCGCTGTTTGTTTTTGCGCAGCAAGACAATCCAAGCTGGGGAAAAAAATTGGTAGGCTTTAAGATCAAGCCCTCCGTGGGGCTGCAACTCTGGAGCAGCTACACTTTTGGGGAAGAAATTTACAATGAAAATACCGACCGCTACGAAGCCGTTGACGACCGCCTGAATTTCCAGATACGGCGCACCCGCCTCGGCTTCAAAGGGCAGGCATACGAAGACCTCCAGTTCAATGTCACTGCCTCGCTCGACGTGGTGGGCAGGGATGTGCTATCTGGCACGGAAGGCGGCGGCAACAACGGCGGCTCGCCGAAGTTCCGCATCTGGAATGCTTTTGTGCAGTGGCGCCTCCTTCCGGGCAGCGAAAAACTGAACTTGGTAACGGGCTATATGCCGCCGCAGATCGGCCGGGAAAGCATCACCTCGGCATTGCGCAGCACTTCGCTGGAAAAATCTTGGTCGCAAAATTACCTGCGCCGCCACTTGGTCGGCACTGGCCCGGGACGGGCGATGGGCGTCAATATCGGCGGGCTGTTTTTGGGTAAAAACGGCAAGTTCAACTGGGGCTACGATGTGGGTATTTTCAACCCTGCATTTGTGGCATACGGTGGCAATTCGGTGGGCAAAAAGTATTCGCCGCTGCTCACGGGGCGCTTGGCCGCTTACATCGGCGACCCCGAATCGAAAAAATATACGACGGGCCACAAGGTCAATTATTTTGGCAAACGAAAGGGCTTGACCCTTGCCCTCGCAGCCGCCGCGCAGGGCGAAACGGATTTGTTTTCGGTAAATAAAGCAGCGGGTTTTGACTTCCTTTTGAACTTGGGAAAGCTGAATTTTGATGGCGAATGGACTTACATGTGGCGGGAAGGCAGCCGCTGGAAAATTGATGTGCTCAAAGATTTTACCGTTGCTTCCAATGTGGGCTACCTGCGCTTGGGCTATAATTTCAACCTGAAAAACGGCTACGTCCTTGAGCCACTCGCCATGCTCGTGAAATTCAACGGGGAGACAGGCGCAGACGACGAAGCTGATGCCGCAGCCGTAAAATCCCTCGCGGGAGAGGAACAGATCATTGACCTCGGCTTCAATTTTTATTTCAACCCTGACCTGAAAATTTCACTGCACTACACCTTGCGCGACGGCGAACCGGGCTATGCCGGAAACGGTGCAACGGTGAACAATTATTTCTCGCAAAGCGGGGTAGGGGCGATACACCGGGGAGATTGGCTGGGACTGGGCTTGGTCGCTGTTTTTTAGTAAGGCGTCGTGTGAAAAAAAATTAGCGTATTAGCGGCTATCAAACTTTGCCTTTAATTTTTTGCCGAGCCAAGTGATGCGCACATTATTAATTGCATGACGCCTCACTGTTTAGCCCCCCTCGAAATCCCGAAGGGATTAAATGTGAATAGCCCCGGATGCCTGCCTGCCGGTAGGCAGGCAATCCGGGGAAAAGACGTAAAGATGAGAGGCAACCCCAGAGGGGTTGAATATTGCTATTCACATTCAACCCCTCCGGGGTTGCCGCCCACTTTTATTGCTTTCCCCGGATGCCTGCCTACCGACAGGCAGACATCCGGGGCTATTCACATTCAATCCCTTCGGGATTTCGAGGGGCTCTAAACCGTTACATTTTTTGAAAAATTGACTTATGAGACAGCCTCGACGTTAACCGTTCAACCTACCCATCAAGGCATACTCGACATACCTTCCGCGCTTCCTCCGCCTGCCATTTCGATCATCATGCTGAGCTCGTGCACAAGTTCATCGGCATTGCCGCCGTAGCCTAAACTCTTGAAACGGATTTTCCCGTTTTTGTCCAAAACAAATTTAGCGGGGATGCCCTCAACGCCATACGCACCCACTGCGGCGTTTTCAGTGTCCAAAAGGACGTTGAAAGAATAGCCTTTGTCAGAGATGAACTTGGCGGCATTTTCTTTTTTGTTTTTTACCCGCTCCCAAGTGTCAATGAAAACAAAGGCCACGTCGTCGCGGTCTTTGTACTTGTCCACGGCCGTTTGCATGGCTGGGAAAGACGCTTTGCAGGGGCCGCACCAAGTAGCCCAAAAATCGAGGACGACGACCTTGCCTTTCAATGATTCGAGCGAAACGTTTTTGCCGTCGAGGCTGGTCAGTTCAAAACCGATGGCATCTTCCTCGACCATGCCCTCCTCCACTTTTTTCCTCAGTTTTTCGATGGCGGCCCGTTCGAGTTCAGCCAGGTATTTGCCGTAGGCGGACTCCAAAGTGTTGTTGGCGAGGAAGAGCTTTTTGTGGCGGTCTTTCATGGCAGGGGTGGCCGCGCCTTTGGCAATCAGGTCGGCGAGCATTTTTTCTGTTTCCGCAGTGCTTTTTGTTTTTTCAAAATAAACAGCGTAGCGGCTGTTCATGTCCGCATCTTCAAACTCGCCCTGCCCGCAGGCGATGCCCTGGTATTTGAGGGCATCTTCCATGTTGCCGGTATGGTAGGCCAACAGGGCATAAGTGTCGGCGTACATGGCATAAATGTTTTGGAGGCGTTCTTTCCATTGCTTTTTCGTCAAATGACGGGGCTTGTTGGCCGCAGTGGCCATTTCTTTTTCCAGCAGTTCAAGCGATTGCAGGGAGTAGCGCTCGCCTTTTTCGGCCATCGGCGCCTCGGCCTCAATGCTTTCGCCTGACATGCCCCACGCTATATTATTGAGGACGCCCGCCCTCCCCACAGGGTCGGAAATTTCGGAGAGATAGGCATCAAATTTTTCCCAATTTTTTGCTTCCGCAAATTGCAAAGCGATGCTGGACGCAAAGTTGTCGAGATCGGTTTTGCCCTGTTCCGTTGCCCCGAACTTGGTTTTGTAGGCAGCCAGAATTTCCAATTGTTTGTCCAATCCTTCGGCCTTCCTGAAGCTGTTCCGCATCTCCCCTTGAGCCATTTCCCCGTTCGGGTATTTTTCTAAAATCTTTTTTTTGAGGGCAGTTGCTGCTTCCTTGTTTTCGAGTATAGATGCCAAGCGAATACCAAGTATGAGCTGTTTTTCATTGGCTGTCCTATCTTTGGAAATACGGTTCATTTCGGTTGTTATTTCACCGAGGGCAGCTTCGTCCGAGAGGCGTTTTGCCAATCTGGCGTAAAAGCCAAAATAGGCGGGGTCTGCTTTAGAAGAAGGCTGAGTTCTGAACTCTTTTTTGCAGAGGTTCAGCGCTTTTTCGCGGTTTGGGTCTATGTTGGCAAATTGGCCATACTTGCCGTAGATCATGGCTTTTGCGGCATAGGCACCCGCGACGGGGGCGCTCCGGCCGGGCTTGTAGCAAAGAAATTTGTACCCTTTGTTGTTGCGGTTGTCGCTGGTTTTTCCGTCGCTGCTCTTAATGGAAAGGGCAGTCGCTTTGGTGTCGGCAGTGGTCGTGAGCTGGCCGGTGAACTTCCCGTCCTGCAGGGTCATTTCCACTTCTTGGGCAACTGGTGGTTGGTCATTTTCAAAAAAATAAGCGGTCACTTCGAGTGCCTGCTGGCCTTCGAGGGGGGTACCGGCGGGGTCGTAGGTCAGCATGGTCTTTTCGCCCGGCACTGGTTTTTCGGGTGAAATGCTAAGGTGCTGCGCTTGAAGCATGGAGGCCACGAACAGTGCGCAGGATAAGGTCAGGTAAGTATGAAATTGTTTCATTAATGGAAATTTTATGAAAATAAAAAATGAAGGTAGGGCGAATTATTGGTTCTGCACAATTTTGTGCGCGATAGAGAGCAAGAGGCAGGGGGGAGGGCTGCTATTTGACAAGGGATTCACATCCCTCGGTAAGATATGCCGTCTCCTGAAGTAAATTCGGGACAAGCTCTGCGTGACTAGTGCCTTCGGCACTAGATTTTTCAACGCAAGGCGTGGCTTTTAACAGTGCCTTCGGCACTAGTTTTTTTTCAACGCAAGGCCGCTAGGCCGCAAGGGAACGCAAGGCAAGACAAGGCTTTTAACCCTTGCGTTCCCTTGCGGCCTAGCGGCCTTGCGTTGAAAAATCTAGTGCCGAAGGCACTAGTCCCGCAGAGCTTGGACGGCATATCTTAGCGAGGGATGTGAATCCCTCCAAAGCCCGAAAATTTTTCTATTCCGTCGCCGATGTCAACATCTTTTTAATGTCCTTCGGTGTCGAAACGATTTTCATAAAAGTGCCCATGCTCAGGTCGGGAAAAGACAGGGCGATGCGGAAGCGCCCGTGCAACATGTACACCTTATTATCTAGTACCAGCATTTCATACGGCAGGAAAGCAGTATGCTTTGGGCTTGCAATATCAATGGTGGGCATGAAAGAGGACTCGCCGTCTTCTCCGCTCAGGCCGATGCCGTAGAGTTTGATGTTTTTGCCGGGCAGTTCCACGGCATAAACTTTTTTGAGATTGGCCACTCCTTTGACGAGGTTGCCGTCTATTTTGGCCACTGCTTCTTGGTAGCTGGCAAATTCGTTGAGTTCGTGGTTGTCCTCGAAATAGGGCATGCCGAGCATGTAATGGTACTTCTGCAAATCTCCCGCTGACAGGCCGTCTTCGGAGCCAAAACCGGTGCCCCCGTTGGAGCCGAGGGGGTTCAGTGCGGCTTTTAATTTTCCCGAAAGGGAGGCATAATTGGAGGATACTTTCCCGTAATTTTTTTGGAAATAGGCATTGCCCCAGTATTCGGGAGTAGTATAGGAAACGATAACTTTATCTCCTTCTTTGGTGACCGCTACGCGCAATACGGCCGCGAAGCCCGTCAGCCCGCCCACCGCGTTTACTGCTGTTTTTAAATCAGAAGACGTGATGGCAATCACCTTGCGGTCGGCATCCCCGGCGGGCATGTATTCACCGACCACTTCGATGCCATTTGCCGACAAGGCGGCCTTTGCTTTGCTGCTGACCTCGGCGACGCTGCCGGTGGTTTCTGCGCCGATGGTATAGGGCTGGAGGTTTTGTGCCTGTACTACTAATGTGCCGGTGAGGCAGAGGAGGAAAAGGAAGAATGACTTTTTCATGATTTTGTTAAGTTTTATGAGAAGCCTAAAAGCAAGAAACCAGAAGCAATTGGGCTTCTGGTTCCTGCATTTGTATTTCTAAAAAAGTGGTGTCATTATTAAAAGGTGTAGCCTACTTCGACATCAATCTGGTTCATTTCCAGGTCAATGGTCTGCCCTGGATCAAATGGATTAGTACCAGACACTTTACTGTTTAGGGCATAATTGAAAGAGAAGTGCAACTGGTTGCCTGAATCGCCCATGCTTTTGCTGAAGCCCAAAGTAATGTGGTCTTCGATGACGCCGGGAGCCAGGATATTAAAAAGCACCTCGCTTTTAGGAATGGGCTGTGCACCATGCGAGAAGCCGCCCCTGAAAGTCCAGTCTTCGTTCGGGCTTACTTCCAGTCCTATCTTAAAAACTGTCATGTCTTCCCAACCAAAACCGGAGCCTTTATCCGAACCCAAAGGGACTTGGTTTGGATTAGGAATGAACCCGCCCATCCCATCAGGAAAAGCAGGCGGCAGTGCCATTGGATCAATTGGGTTGGCAATTGACTTGACGCCGCTGTAAAGTATTTGCTTCACGTCGAATGCCACGGTGAGCATATCGCTCACGTCATAGGAGACCCCTGCTGTCCAAGTAGCAGGTATATCAAAACCTCCTTTTTCGGCAAAGAGGCCTGCGTAATCGCTGAACTCGCCCATCGCCATTTTCGATTGGTAAGAAGCACCGATGTGCAGCCCTTCGGCAATTTCGCCCATATAACCTACTTTGATACCAAAGCCAATGCTGTTGTCCGTTCCGTTGCTGGACAACTTAGTGGAATCTCTGGAAAAACCGCCGAAACTTGCCAAGCCTTTTGCTTCAAAGAGTTGGTAAGCGACAATGGCACTAATACCGAGGCCATGTTTTTCGGCAAATGTCCTTGAATAGGAAAAACTGGCGAACAACTGGGCAAGGTTGACCCCGGTTGTTTTCTCGCTTTGGTCATAAAAAGTTTGGGTCGGGTAATCGGTGTTCATACCACCGTTGCCATAAATGGCGACACCAAATGCGTTTTCATCATTGGCTCCAAAAGCCCAATTTGCACCAAGGTTCGGTATTACAAAAAATTTGGAGTCACTCTCTATTGTCCCCGAGGCAAGGCCAAAGGCAGGAGGAGGTGAAGGGTTGCCCGTAATGGTATATTGCCTGTTGGGGTTGAAAACGGCCACGCCGATGCTGTACTGGTTGCCCAACATGGCAAGTCCCGCAGGGTTGCCGTTGATGAGCGAAACGTGGTACATGCTCACGCCGACGCCGCCCATTCCTTTGCTCATCGCACCATAGCCGAGGGAGAAATAGCCGTCGGTGGCAAAAGAGTTGGTGGCCATCAGGCCGCTGACCATTAATAAGGTGAGTACTGCCTGCTTAAAGTGTTCTTTTTTCATCTTTTATGGATTTTGATACAATTAGTGAATAATTTCAAATGCACGGCTGGCTTTAAAAAGGGTGGATGTTTTACATCTGGAAATTGGCGTTTGGAAAACATTGATGGGAAATATGCGAGGTGAAGCTATGAACAATTCTACATATATTCAAATGTCCAAGTAAATTTTAGATATTCTAATCAATATTAATATAGCATTAGGGAAAACGGCATATGTTTGGCGGCAAGGCGGTCTCCCTAAATTATATTTCGTCTAAATAAGGGCAGGCCAAAATAAAACATGCCAAGTTCTTTTGAACAAATGAACAATTATTCATACATTGGCCGCCGATATGATAATAATCACAAAAACAAAAAGGAGCAGCAGGAATATTGATGCCGCCAAACTGGAAAAGATGGCGCACATCCTAAAGTCCATTTCGCACCCCTTGCGCCTAGAGGTCTTGGAGCTGCTCGAAGAAAAAGAGCCGCAGTCCGTTGCCGAAATCCGCGAGCAAATCGAAGTCGAGCAATCTTTACTCTCTCACCACCTGACCAAAATGAAAGACAAAGGCGTTTTGGATTCTTTCCGGGAAGGGAGGAACATTTATTACCGCCGGGCCTTCCCCGAAATCTCCAAAATATTCGACTGCATGGACAAGTGCGATATCTTTTGAAAAAACGTGCTTTCGTGAAAACTTGCCACACCCCAATCTATACGACCGATAAATCAGTATTCATTTTTTTATAAATAAAATAAATCGAACATGGCTAATGTCACAAAATTGGACTGCTCCGGCATGCTTTGCCCGATGCCCGTGGTAAAGACAAAAAAAGCACTTAAATCAATGGAAGTCGGCGACATCCTCGAAATGGTTTCCACCGACCCTGGCTCCATGCCGGACATGCACGCATGGGCAAAACAAACGGGCCATGAACTGCTCGAGTCGAAAGACGAGGGCGGCAATGTGTTCAAATTTCAAATCAAAAAAACACATTAAATCATGGCTGAAAAGAAAAAAAGACTGGCCCTCGTGGCCACCAAGGGCACCCTCGATTGGGCATACCCTCCATTCATCCTCGCCTCTGCCGCCGCCGCTATGGACTGGGAGGTCGGCATTTTTTTCACCTTTTATGGACTGCCTTTATTAAACAAAGAAATTGACGCAAAGGTCTCCCCTTTGGGCAACCCGGCCATGCCGATGAAGATGCCCTTTGGCTCAAAAGGCTTCCAGAATATCAATTGGCCGATGCCGAACCTGCTCATGGCAAACATCCCCGGTTTCGAGTCGGCCGCCACAGGGCTGATGAAAAAAATGTTCAAAAACAAAGGGGTCGCTTCCATCGAAGACCTGCGCGAAGCCTGTGTAGATTTGGACGTGCGCATGATTGGCTGCCAAATGACAATGGACGTTTTTGGTTTCTCAAAAGAGGACTTTATCCCCGAAGCGGAAGTGGCCGGGGCCGCCGCTTTCTTGGCCTATGCCGCCGAGGCGGAGGTGAACATGTTTGTTTGAAAAACTAACTTTCGATTGGTATTTCCCGCAAAGTCCCGCTAAGGTTCCGCAAAGTCTCGCAAAGCGAGGCGAGTACACGTCCTGCTTTGCGAGACTTTGCGGAACCTTAGCGGGACTTTGCGGGAAACACCAATCGAAAGCTGATTTTTGACAGGTAAAATAATTACGAAAGACAAAGCACTTTGGACATCCGATTGATTGACGCAGGCAAGGTTTCCCACCTTCGGTCGCAGACCATCTACCATGCTTTGGCTTATGCAAAAAAGGCAGGTTCGCCGGACACCATTGTGCTCGATGTCCCCGCAGGCCCATATGTATGTATCGGGTTTCACCGGGACTTGGAGCAGGAGGTCGATATTGAATTTTGTGCCGCCAATAAGCTGCCCATTATCCGCAGGGAAACGGGCGGAGGAACGGTTTATATTGATGACGGCCAATTGTTTGTGCAATGGATTTTCGGGCCGGACAATTTGCCAAAAAAAATTGATGCCCGGTTCGGTTTGTTTGTCCGGCCATTAATCGAAACATATAAATCGTTCGGGATAAACGCTTATTTCCATGCCCCGACCGACGTGCATGTGGGCGGGAAAAAAATAGTCGGAACGGGCGCAGCGGCCATCGGAAATGCGGAAGTGGTGACGGGCAATTTCCTCTTTGATTTTGATTGCGGAGCGATGGCCAAAATATTGAAAGTGCCGGATGAAAGTTTCCGGGAAGATATTTTGAACAGCCTGAACAAATATATGACTTCCATAAAACGGGAATTGAAAGACCCGCCAAATATGGAAGAAATAAAAGCCGCTTATATAATTAAATGTGCGGAAACATTGGGCAGGAAAATAGTGCCCGGAGATTTTACCGACGGGGAATATAAATGGATGGAGGAACTGGACAAAAAATTCACCACAAAAGAGTGGCTATATCAAGACTCCTCCAATAAGCGCCGAAACAGGGTCGTGAAAATCCACGCCGACATTTGGATGTACGAACTGCACAAAAAAACGGAAGGCGGAAATATCGAAATGACCCTCCGCACCAAAGGCAAACGGATTGACCATGTTTCCATAAAAGGGGATTTTGAAATACGTCCGGGCCACAAATTAAAAGGCCTGGAAAATGTTTTGCGGAATGTGGAAATAAATGAGGAATCTTTGACCGAAATATTAGAAGCATTTTATATATTGCACCGTGTTGAAACACCCGGCATAAATATCAAAGATTGGGTGGAGGCAATTATGCAAATTGAAAATTATGTCAAGCATTAAATGAAAATCGTGCATGACGGAAAAAAAGAATACCTCGCCTCTGAAATGGCGCAATTGTACCAAGACCTGCCGAACGAATGGCTGCTTTTGGAGATATTGAAAACCAACGAACAGGGCAGGGCGGAGAAATTGAAATTGCTGAAACACGCGAAAGACAAAGACGAACTATATGATTATTTAATGGACGAAACGGAGGACTGGAGTTTTGACAATAATTATATTTTCGTTTATTCCGACCCTGAAAAAGAATGCGAATTGTAATTACGGGGCAACTTCCCGTTGCCCCGTAATTTAAACATAGAAAATTAAGGGCAACAGGAAATTGCTTCCAATTGAAAAATTGCGGGGCAATAGAAAATTGCCCCGCAATTAAACAACTAATAAAACTATCAAAACAAAATGGACGACCTCGAAGGAAAAAAAATCCTCGTAATTCAAACGCACGGCACCGACACGCCGACCCGCACTTATTCACCGCTATATTATGCGGTGGCCGCTGCCGCCATGGAAATGGAAGTAATGGTATGGTTCACCATGAACGGCACCAACCAACTGAAAAAAGGCGAAGCCGAGAAAGTATGCCTCGTGCCCGGCAGCGGTGTCACCCTGAAAACAATGCTGGAAATGGCCATGGACAATGAGGTGGAACTCAAAGTCTGCCAACAAAGCCTCACCCTGTGGGACATGACCCCCGACGATTTAATTGACGGAGTGGGGATACTCGGGGCCACGAGCATTATTGACCTGGCATTGAGCTATGACCATGTGATGTATTTTTAAATAAATTTAAAATTTTAAATTTAAAATAGCTTGTCCCGATTTTATATCGGGAATAAATTCCAAG
>DROJ01000331.1 GCA_011321935.1 Bacteroidota bacterium
AAATATTGTGGTATATGGCGCCGGTTTATCCGAGCCTTGCCTTATTGGTGGGCATTGCTTTTGAACGGGTTATATCTGGAACAAATAAAATAATGGGCGGCAATGATAAAACAAAATATGCGGTAATTGCCGCTTTTACAATTGCCGTATTTTGGCTGCCATATAAATCCACCATCGGAAGGGTATATATGGAGCAGCACCCAAAGTGGGATTGGCCGGAATTAAAATACCGCGATTTTATGAAGCAAATAAAAGGCACAAAAGATTATACCATCGTGCATGGTAAATACAATTCGCATGTTGAGTTTTATAAAAAAATAAATAACCTCGACGGGGATAATATCAAAAGCCAACCGATGCTGGATTTTGATTTGAATAAATATGAATTTGGAAAAGGGGTTCTGAATTTTAAAAAAGGAGACAAATTAATGGTGTGCGAAAAAAAGGTGGCGCAAGCATTGGACGCTGTATATTTATATAAAATATTATGGGAGTGGGATACTTGTAAATTGGTGGAAGTGACGGGGCAGAAATAAATATACTGCACCACTTTAGGTTTTGTGCATTGAGGGCGGACTCTCCCCTTTTGGGGCTGGGGGCTGGCGGGGGCAAATGCACAAAACCTAAAGTGGTGCAGTATAACAAGCTCTAATTATTTGGCATCCACATCCTCCGCAAACAGCCTCACCATATTCAAAGCCCTCGTTGTTGTATATTGTATATTCCTTATTCTATCTTTTCCTAAATTCAATTTATGGGTGATGGTTTTATTTTTATTTCCGACAGCGACCCATATAGTGCCAACAGGTTTTTCAGGAGTACCGCCGGATGGGCCGGCGATGCCGGAAGTGGCAACGGCTATATCTGTATTTAATAGTTTTAATGCACCGGCCACCATTTCTTTTACAGTTTGTTCGCTGACCGCTCCGTGTTTATTCAATGTTTCTTTTTTTACGCCGAGCAATTTCATTTTTATTTCATTGGAATAAGAAAGCACACTGCCCATATAATAGGCGGACGAACCCGGAACGGAAGTAATCAGATGCGCAACATATCCGCCCGTGCAGCTTTCGGCGGTGGAGAGGGTCAAGCCTTTTTTATTCAATAATTTTCCCAATGCTTCTTCGAGGGTAATATCTTCTTTGGCAACAATTAATTTATTGGGAATATAGCTTTGTAGTTCCTCGAATTTTTCATCCAAAATAGCATTTATAAAATCCTCGTCTTTATACGAAGCAGTGAGCCTGAGCCGCACCCGGCCGATGCCCGGCAGATATGCCAATTTAATAAAAGAAGGTAGGTTTTCTTCAAAGTCTTTGATCATAATTGAGATGCGGCTTTCGCCTTCCCCGACGGTCAATAAAGTACGGTGGGAAAAAGGATCGGAGGGGAAGCGTTGCTGCAATTTAGGGATCACCCCGTGTTCCATAATATATTCCATTTCGTGCGGCACACCGGGCATTGATACCAGCACAGTCCCGTTTTCATCAAACCACATGCCGGGGGCCGTTCCTCTTTTATTCGTCAATATTGTTGCATTTTGCGGCATCAGGCATTGGTCGCGGATACTGTCGGGCATGGGGACGGCGAAGCGTTCGTACAGTTTATTTATCCATTCGTTGGTCGGCTGGTGGAAGACAAAACCGACGCCGTAAAACTCCGCCAATGTTTTTTTGGTAATATCATCTTTGGTGGGGCCGAGGCCACCCGTAACCAATACTACGTCTGCTTTTTGGGTAGCCATTTTGAGGGTTTCCAATATTGTCTCCCGGTCGTCGCCGATGGTAGTCCTGCCCGTTACTTGGCCACCGATGGTCTGGAGCATTTGGGCCATTGTCGAGGAGTTGGTATCAATGACTTGGCCTATCAACAGTTCGTCTCCGATGGTGATAATATGTATGGTCATAAAAATTTTATTTCTTTTAATCCAAATAATTTTTCTTTTCCCGAAATATAGATTTTTAGCTGGCCTTTTTCTGAAATGCCAGTGATGGTGCCTTTAAAAACAGCTCCATTCCCATTTTCAAAAAAAGAAGGTATTTGAAAGCGGTAAAGGTGTTTGAGGTAGGCGGCTTGCAAAGGAACTATATTTCCTGATTTTAATTTTAAATACCTGTTTTCCAAAAAATGGCAGAGTTCGTTTATCAATTGGCCGGTATTAAATTCATTGCCCGATTCGAGCTTGAAAGAAGTCGGGTTGGGCGCACCGGAGCGGAAAATTTCTTGGTTGACATTGATCCCGATGCCGATGACACTGGAGCGGAGCTGTGCCCCTGAAACAGAATTTTGGATAAGGATGCCCACTGCTTTTTTTCCGTTGATATAAATATCGTTGGGCCATTTGATTTTTGTCTGGCCGGGAAAGTATTTTTCGAGCAGGTCGAAAACGGCGAGCGAGACGGCTTGGCTGAGCAGAAACTGCCGGCCGGCGTTAAGGAATTTTGGGTAGAGGATGACACTCATGCAAATATTTTTCCCTGCCTCGCTTTCCCAGTTACTGCCAATTTGTCCCCTGCCCGCCACCTGGTTTGGCGTGGAAACGACCGTTCCTTCGGGTGGTTTGCTTTTTGATAACAGGGAAAGGGCATGTTCGTTGGTAGAGTTGACGCTGGGCAATTGGTGCTGTTCCCTTCCGATAAACAAAGTGTCGAGCCTGCGCAATAGAAAATAAGTTTGTATTTTTATCTTTGAAAAATTTCGGCACACCCAAGGCAGGTATCGAAATTTATTTTTAACAAAAACAATTTTATTAATATTTGATTATAAAGGCGTCGTGTTTTTCTTTTAAATACACCAGCCTTCGTTTTCAAAAGTAAAAACTAAATCTATATTTTGAGCGTACAAGCAGCTATAAAAAGCAAGCCCTCCTATACCGAAATGCTCAATGACCTGATCATTGACAGCATCCAGGACATCAAAGGCAAAAATATCGTGAAGCTGGATTTGAGGGAACTCAACGATGCACCGACCTACTTTTTTATTATTTGCGAAGGCGACTCCAACACACAGGTGAAAGCGATTTCCGAAAATATACACAAGCGGCTGAAAGAGGAACACGGCCAACTGCCGAGCCACTCGGAAGGCAAGCAAAATGCCCGTTGGGTGTGCATGGATTATTTCCACACCGTCGTGCATGTCTTTTATAAAGAAACCCGGAAATTTTACGAACTGGAAGACCTCTGGAGCGATGCTGAATTTACAGAATATGTTAATTTATAAATAGCCGAAAGGTTCAGTATAGCAGGCCGATATATTATTTGACCGTTGCTTAACCTGCCCTATTGATTGAGCATAAATTCAAAACGGGGCAACGAGGCCAAAGCGTTCGGTCGTATTTGGTTACTATTCCCGGCAAGTATCATTTTTTCAACATTGTCAAAACGAACCCATGTTTTCTTTGTTAAATAGACTTTATTCTAAAAATTTTTGTGTGAAGCTTTTTCAAAAGCAATGAATTTGGACGGTTTGTGTGCTGGCGCACACAAATCCGAATAAGGTCTAATGAAAAATGATGTCAATGCAACAGTAGATGGAAAAAAATAACGAAGACAAGAACAAGGACAAAAAAGAAAACAAGGACGACGGCAACTCGCAGTTCAATGCCTATTGGATATATGGTGTGGTCGCTTTGTTTTTGATCGGCCTGCAATTCCTGCCGTCGGTGGCCGATGTAGCGAAAGAGGACATAACGTTTGCCAAGTTCAAGGGCATGGTGGAGAAGGGCGATGTGGAAAAACTGGAAATCGTCAACGATAAATACGCATACGTTTACCTTACCAATGAAGCCCTTTCCAAAGAAGAATACAGCGACGCATCAAAAGGCAGCTTTGCCCAAAACCGCCCGCATTATGTGTTCAATATTGGCCCCCCTGACTACTTCGCCGAACGGTTGGAAAAAATTACTGCCAACCTTGACGGGGAAAAAAGTTTCCCAATTATTTATGATGACAAGACCAATTGGGCAGGGCAGATATTGAGCTGGCTGTTCCCGATCGCAATAGTCGTTGCCATTTGGCTTTTCATCATGAAACGGATGGGCGGCGGTGCAGGAGGCCCCGGTGCGCACCTGTTCAACATCGGCAAATCCAAGGCGACTTTGTTCGATCAAAAATCAAAAGTCAACGTCACCTTCAAAGATGTGGCGGGGCTGGAAGAGGCGAAAGAGGAAGTGATGGAGGTGGTTGATTTTTTGAAAAACCCTAAAAAATATACCGCCCTCGGTGGCAAAATACCCAAAGGCGTGCTGCTCATCGGCCCTCCCGGTACCGGCAAAACCTTGCTGGCAAAAGCAGTGGCCGGAGAGGCGGGCGTCCCTTTCTTTTCTATTTCAGGTTCCGATTTTGTTGAAATGTTCGTTGGCGTGGGGGCTTCCCGCGTGCGCGACCTTTTCCGGCAGGCAAGGGAAAAAGCGCCCTGCATTATTTTTATTGATGAAATAGATGCCATCGGACGTGCCCGCGGCAGGGGGGGGATGCAGGGCGGCAATGATGAAAGGGAAACCACCCTCAACCAATTATTGGTAGAAATGGACGGCTTCCCGACCGACAAAGGCGTCATCCTGATGGCCGCCTCTAACCGGCCCGATGTACTCGACAGTGCCCTCTTGCGCCCCGGCCGCTTCGACCGACAGATTGGTATAGATCGGCCTGACCTCGCTGGCAGGGAGGCCATTTTCAAAGTACATTTAAAAAATATCAAAATCTCTCCCGAAGTCAACCCCGCTACTTTAGCTGAAATGACGCCGGGTTTTGCGGGCGCCGAAATTGCCAATGTGTGCAACGAAGCGGCCCTCGTGGCTGCTCGCCGCAGCAAAACCGAAGTCGATCTGGATGATTTCAACCATGCCCTCGACCGCGTGATCGGCGGGCTGGAAAAGAAAAACAAACTCATCTCGCCGCAAGAAAAACAGATCATCGCCTACCACGAAGCAGGCCATGCCATCTGCGGCTGGTTTTTGGAACATGCCTCCCCCCTGGTCAAAGTGACCATCGTGCCGCGGGGCATCGGCACTTTGGGCTATGCGCAGTACCTGCCAAAAGAGGAATACATCACCCGCACCGAGCAGTTGCTCGACCGCATGTGCATGACCTTCGGCGGGCGGGCAGCCGAGCAGATTATTTTTGAAAAAGTGTCCACAGGTGCGCAGAGCGACCTCGACCAAGTGACCAAAATGGCTTACAGCATGGTCGCCGTTTTTGGGATGAACGAGAAGGTCGGGCAGGTTTCTTTTTATGGAATGCAGAACGACAGCTTCCACAAACCCTACTCGGACGCAACGGCCAGTATGATAGATGACGAAGTTCGCAACCTCGTCAATTCCCAGTTTGAAAGGGCAAAAGAACTGCTGCGCGAAAAACGGGACGAACTAGAAATACTCGCCCAGCAATTGCTCGAAAAAGAAGTTTTGTTAAAATCGGATGTCGTGAAACTGATCGGCCCCCGCCCGCATGAACCGGTAGAAAAAGAGAAAGCCTCCATCCCGGCAAAACCGGAAAATGGGCTGAGTGAGAACCCCGACGAGGTGCTTGAAGAAGAAGTGGGCGAGTAGCAAACAGGCCAAAAACTGGAACAAAAGGGATGCGTTAACTACGTGTCCCTTTTGTTTTTTAAAAAATTAATAGAAATCCTTCTACCTTGTGGCCAAGAATAAACACTCGTTGAATTAAAATGAAAATAAAAATAAAAATAGCTTGTCCCGAATTTACTTCGGGAAAAAAAGGCCACGGACATACCCTTGGGCATTAAACACAATACTTAAAAGTATATCTGTGGCCTGTTTTTCATTTTTCCCGAAGTGAATTCGGGACAGGCTATTTTTATTTTTATTTTCATTAAAAAAATCCTCACTCATGTTGAAAATGCTAGTACATATGCACTCCGGCTTCCGCTGGATAGTTTTGATCCTTTTGGTCGCAGCCACTTTCAAGGCACTCATGAAATGGCGTTCCAATGCGCCATTTACCGAAGGTGACCGGAAGTTGAACTTGTTCACCATGGTCTCGGCGCACATCCAATTGCTGCTCGGCCTGATACTTTATTTCACCAGCCAAAAAGTGGTTTTTGCGGCAGATACAATGAAGGACGCCACCAAAAGGTTTTTTGCGGTGGAGCATAGCGTGATGATGCTTTTGGCTATCATCTTGATTACCATTGGCCATGCCAAATCAAAAAAGGCCGTTGAGGAGAGCAAGAAATACAAAGCCGCTTTCACTTACTTTTTGATTGCATTGCTGATAATATTGGCAGGCATCCCGTGGCCGTTCAGGAACTTGGGGGGCGCTTGGTTTTGAAAACGCCGTCCACCGTCCACCGTCCACCGTCAAAAACTTTTCATTAAGGACTTCGTTAAAGAAATACTATAATTGGAATGCGCCATTGCCTTGATCGGATTTGGCGCATTATTTTTGCGCATCTCGTTGAATTTCATAGGGCGTAGGAAATAAATAACCTCTCCGTTATAGCGAAGTTATTTTTTCTTGTAAGAGTGCTTGAAAAATTAAGCGTAGTGGGGCTACTGTTCACTTTTTCAAGTACTTTTAGAAGGAAACCTGCCTGCCGGCAGGCAGGAAGAACGAGTTAGAATGGGGAGGTTATTTGTTTCCTACGCCCTCAAAATATACACATGAAAAAAGTATTGCTATTTGCCTTTGCGCTCATTGCTGCGAGCGCCGTTTTTGCACAGGTCAATCCCGTAAAATGGTCTTACGAAGCCAAGCAGGTTTCCGGCAGCGAGTACGATCTCGTCTTCACTGCCCACATCTCCGACGGCTGGTATGTCTATTCCCAATTCTTGGAGTCCGACGAAGGGCCGATTGCGACTTCCTTTTCGTGGGGAGATAAAAATGGAGTGGAACTGATCGGAAAGACAGCCGAACTCGGCGACAAGCACGAGGGCTTTGACAAAATGTTCGACATGAATATTTTAAAATACAGCGGCCAGCCAACCTTTACCCAACGGGTAAAAGTAAAACCCGGCGCAAGTATCAGCGGCTACCTCGAATACATGACCTGCGACGAACATCAATGCCTGCCGCCGACCGAAGTTGACTTCCAGTTTGATTTTAAGTAAAAGGAGGGGAAGTCAAGGCGTGGCTTCAAGTCTCGCCCTGACTTACAACTTCCCGAATTGCCCCGCCTGCCTTTTCCCTTTCTCCCCAAGCCATTATTTTTGCAAACGTTTTTTTGAGAGCAGCCGGTACCGGGGAGGCCATTTTTCCGTAGGAACTCCTTTGGAGGAAATGACCTCCCCGGTTCAGCCCACAATTATATAGCATGAAAAAGTTAATTGCCTTTTCCGCCTTTTTATTTTTCGCCCTCACTTCTTTCGGGCAAATACTGGAACCCGTAAAATGGGATTTCACCACCAAGCAGGTCAGCGATGATGAGTTCGACCTGATCTTTACCGCCAAAATTGATAATGGCTGGAATATCTATTCCCAGTTTTTGGAAGGCGATGACGGGCCGGTGCCAACGGCTTTTTATTTTGAAGAAAAAGAAAAACACTACACCAGGGCCGGCAAGGTGAAAGAATCACCTGAAAACAGGCACACCAAGCACGACAAGGTGTTTGACATGGAACTGACCAAGTTCAGCAAAAAGGCCACTTTTACCCAACGGGTGAAAGTAAAAGAGGGCAAGCCCATCACTGGTTTCCTTGAATTTATGACCTGCGACGACTCCCGCTGCCTGCCGCCCGCCGAGGTTGATTTTTCGTTTGATGTGAAACCATCGCAAAAAAAAGCAGGCATGAACGCTGTCGCTTCAATGGAATCGGCGAGAGGCAAAGAGGACAAAAAGGCAATTCAAAAAAAACTGGAAGAGGCCGACGAGGCCAACCAAAAAACACGGCAAGATGCAGAAGTAACAGCCCCCATTGCGCAGCAGAAAAAAGAAACTGCCGGGCAGGATGCCCCCTCTGACGGAAAAGCTGATTCCCAGATTCTTGACCCCGTAAAGTGGTCAATGGAGGTGGAAAAAATAAACGAACAAGAATACCAGCTCGGCATCAAAGCAACGCTGGAAAAGGGCTGGTACATCTACTCCCAAAATATTGAAGAAGGCGGCCCAGAACCGACTGCGGTCGAATTTGCCGAAGGCGAAAATGTAAAGCCGCTCGGCAAAGCCAAAGAAATCAGCGACCATAAAGTTTCCGGCTTCGACAAGATGTTTGAAATGGAGGTCACGAAGTACAAGGGCGAGGTCGTTTTTTCGCAAAAAATAAAAGTGCAGGACGCCTCCAAAACAGTTGACGGCCTCGTGTATTTTATGACCTGCGACAACTCCAAATGCCTGCCCCCGGCAGAAATTCCGTTCAAAGTAGTGCCGGCTACCCTATCGGCAATGATCGGCGATGCAGCCACAGGGAACACTGCCGGTACCGGTGTATCCAATGATGCTTCGGATGCCGATCCGGGCATCACGGTGATTGATAAATCGCAGGCCGCAGTTTGTGGAGACAGGCCGGAAGAGAAGGACAAAAGCCTTTGGGGCACCTTCCTTTTGGGCATCGTGGGCGGCCTGTTGGCATTGCTGACGCCCTGCGTTTGGCCGATGATCCCGCTCACGGTGAGCTTCTTTACCAAAGGTGCGGCCAACAAAAGCAAGGGCATGTTCAACGCCTTTATGTACGGCTTTTACATCCTCTTGGTTTACCTGTTGCTGAGCGTGCCCTTCCATGTGCTGGACTCGCTGAACCCCGATATTTTAAATGAAATCTCGACCAATATCTGGCTGAACATCGGCTTTTTTGTCATCTTCATTTTCTTCGCTTTTTCCTTTTTTGGCTATTATGAACTGACCCTGCCGAGCAGTTGGCTCAACAAGTCAAGTTCTGCGGAAGGACTTGGCGGGGCGGTCGGTATTTTCTTTATGGCACTCACTTTAGCGCTGGTTTCCTTCTCTTGTACCGGGCCGATTTTGGGCTCCTTGCTTGCGGGTACTTTGTCAACCTCCGCGGGCGGCGACTCTGCCACTTTGCTGACGGCGGGCATGGCTGGTTTTGGCTTTGCTTTGGCCTTGCCCTTTGGTCTGTTCGCGGCGTTCCCAAGTTGGCTGAACTCACTGCCAAAATCGGGCGGCTGGATGACGACGGTAAAAGTGGTGCTGGGCTTCCTCGAACTGGCGCTAGCACTGAAATTCCTTTCGAATGCCGATTTGGTAAAACATTGGGGACTGCTGAAAATAGAGCCGTTCCTCGCCTTGTGGATCATCATTTTTATAGCGCTCGGATTTTATCTTTTTGGAAAAATACGTTTCCCGCATGACTCACCAATGAAGAAAGTGCCCATCCCGCGTGCCATTTTGGGGATCGCTTCTTTTGCCTTTGCTATTTACCTGATGACGGGTTTTCAATTTGATGAAAAAGCAGGTTCGCTGAAGCCATTGGAACTGTTGAGCGGGCTGGCGCCCCCGGCCTGTTACAGCTGGCTGTACCCTTGTGACTGCCCGCAAAATCTGAGCTGTTTCAAAGATTTTGAAGAGGGCATGACTTACGCAAAAAAAGTAGGCAAACCGGTGATGATAGATTTTACGGGACATGCCTGCGTGAACTGCCGCAAGATGGAGGAAACCGTTTGGCCGCAGCCTTCTGTGCATAAATTGCTGGACGAGGACTATGTTTTGATCTCCCTTTATGTGGATGAAAAAATTGACCTTCCAGAAGAGGAACAAGTGACCGTCAAATTGAAAAACGGGAAAAACAGAAAACTCCGCTACACCGGACACCGCTGGCAGGTCATGCAGACGGAAAATTTTAACATCAACTCCCAGCCATACTATGTACTTTTGTCGCCGGAAGGCACGATGCTGAACAACCCCGTGCCTTATACGCCCGATGTGAAAACATACGCCGACTTCCTCGAATGCGGGCTTGATCGGTTCAAAGAACTCCAATCGCAGAAGAAGCTTTTGGGGGATAAAAAATAAAGACATTCTTTGGTAGCACAGCGTTCACGCTGTCAAGTGTTTGCGCTTGGCCATGCCCACCCGAACGAACGACGTAAACGTCGTTTGACGGGACAGCGTGTTCCATAGGAATCCCTTTGGGAAACGCTGTGCTACCAAAAACAAAAACACATTTAAAATGAAAAATCTCTTATTACTTGCTTTCCTATTTTTTGCTGGCAGCCAACTTCCTGCCCAAAACGACCTTCCCGATTGCAACGATGCACCGGCGATCAAAAAATATTTGGAAGAAAACGGATTTGAAAGCACCCCGACGACCATCCTTAGGGCTACGGGAAAAACGGATGCAAAGGGCATCAGTGACTATGCCCAACTGCTCATTAGGGAAGACGGCATGAAAATCAATATGGCGCAGGCCATGCAAAAGGACATAGCGAACGGGGCAAGCGAGGGCTTCAACGTGGTTGCCATCATCACCAAAAATGAAAACTTTTGCGATGAAGATGTCCAAAAGATCATTGCCAATGATTTTGACAAAGGCAAGTACGATGCTTCCTACAATATCCACATTTGGGACAACCCGAACAGTAACGAAGACCTGCTTTTTGAGCGGGTCAATACGCTTGTTTTTGATAAATGAAAATGCCTTTCGAAAGATTGAAATAGCATTCACCTAAAAAATCCCAGAGGTCATCCTCTGGGATTTTTTTTATTGCAAAGCCCTCCTTCTCATCGCCATAAATATAACTTCCGGCAACATTTTCGCTAAATTTGCATTCTGAAATTGAGTTTATTTTGAAATTGAAAATCAGTGATTTATAAAATTCCCCAATTTCCCCTGCCTGCCGGCAGGCAGGCAATTTCCCAATTTCCCAATTTCCCAATTTCTTAATTTCTTAATTCCCCAATTTCCAATACATACCTGACCAAATATTGAAAAACAGGTTGCCTTCCTTTCCCCCGGCATTTTGGGCAACCAAAAATAATAACCAAATATGGCCCAAGTAGAATTGATAATGCCCAAAATGGGCGAGAGCATCATGGAAGCCACCATCCTGAAATGGGTAAAAAAGGTGGGCGACCCTGTGGAAATGGACGAAACCATCCTCGAAATAGCGACCGACAAGGTAGATTCCGAAGTACCTTCCCCGGTCGAAGGGGTCATCGCAAAAATACTGTTCAAAGAAGACGACGTAGTGGAAGTGGGCAAGGTCATCGCCATCATAGCCACGGAAGGAGAAGCCCCCGCCGACCTTGCGCCCACTGTGCAGGAAATGCCCGAAGCCGCTTCCAACGGGTCATCAAATGGCTCGTCCAACGGCTCGCCAAAACCTGCGGAAGTGTTGCAGCCCGCAGGTGTTCCGGCTAGCGCAAAAGTTGCGCAGCAAGCACCTGTAAGTGTTGGCAGCAGCAAGCGTTTTTATTCGCCACTTGTAAAAAACATCGCTAAAAAAGAAAATATCGGCCTCGCCGAATTGGAGCAAGTACCCGGTACCGGCAGGGACGGACGGGTGACCAAAAAAGACATCCTCGCCTATGTCAAAAACAGGGGGGCTTCAGTCGGCAGTCCTCAGCCCACAGTCGGCAGTCCGGTTGTAGCGGTGTCTCAAGCTGCGAGCAATAAGGCAGGGGTGAGTGTTTCGGGGAATGTGGAGATTGTTGAGATGGACAGGATGCGCAAGCTCATTGCGGAGCATATGGTGATGTCGAAACGGGTGTCGCCGCACGTTACTTCTTTTATCGAAGTGGATGTGACCGATATTGTAAATTGGCGGAACAAACACAAAGTTGCTTTCCAGCAAAAACATGGCGAGAAGATCACTTATACGCCAATATTTGTGGAGGCCGTGGTAAAGGCGATCAATGATTTCCCGATGGTCAACATCTCTTTGGTGGACAATAAAATACACGTCAAAAAAGATATTAATATCGGTATGGCGACGGCGCTTCCTTCCGGCAACCTCATAGTGCCGGTCATAAAAGGGGCCGATCAGCTCAACCTGCTCGGCCTGACCAAACAGGTCAACGACCTCGCTGCCCGCGCCCGCGGCAACAAACTCAAACCGGAAGATATACAGGGCGGCACATTTACCATCACCAATGTCGGCACTTTCGGAAATGTGATGGGCACGCCCATTATCAACCAACCGCAAGTGGCCATTCTGGCAATTGGCGCCATCCGCAAGAAGCCGGCAGTAGTGGAAACGGAATACGGCGACCTGATCGCAGTGCGCCAAATGATGTTCCTTTCCCTCAGTTATGACCACCGCATTGTGGACGGATTTCTCGGAGGGTCTTTCCTTCGTAAAGTGGGAGACTACCTCGAAGCGTTTGATGTGAACCGGGGGATATAAAAGTAGGTGGATATAAAAAAAGCCATCCCGATGCAAGATCGGGATGGCTTTTTTTAATGGAGGCCATTGATCCTAAAACAAGGAATATTTGATGCCGATCAAAGAAGATTGTTTCATGGTGGTAAAATTGAAAGGGCCGCCAAAGTTGGCCCGATAGCCCAGCCCTTTTCTAAATTCTATACTAAATTCCATTCTTTTGAGGAAGTGGATACCAAAGCCGCCCTGCAAAAATACCCGCTGTGCCACGCCGTTTTTTTGGTCATAGACATCTACGGTTTCGATTATTTTTTCAGGGGCGGACGGAACGTCGTTTGGTAAGACAACAGCAGGGCTTTCCACCCGCTGATAGGTTACTTGCACTTTTCCACCATAGGAATAACCAGTGTTGATACCTGCCCCACCATATACGGTAATCCATTTGGCCAAGCGGTTTTTTCTGAGATATACGCCTTCCAATCCAACTTCGTTGGAAGTGGCTTTAACGATTAAGGACTCATTGGTAGCGGCGTTTTTATAATTGACCTGATCAATGCGGTCGGACATGCCGAATAATGAAACCCGCCATTCCACATTGTCAGTCAAAGGAGGGGCAAGTGCTATTGTAAGGCGGCTCGAACCGTTGTCGCACTGCATGCCCTGTATTTCCCCTTCGCCGAGCGAAATGCCCTCGGCATTGAAGTCGGCGCCATTGGCAGTGCTGAGGAGGTAATGGAGATCCATGCCGTGGGGCTTTTCTACATCACCGCCGGCAGAGATGCCTATTTTGGCAAGGCCGAGCTGGGCGTTTGCAGAAAAGGACAGGAGTAGTGCGAGGCTTAAAATTGAAAATATTCTTTTCATGATTTTAGATTTTTATTTTTTTGAAATAATAGATTCAGGTGAAATTTCAAATATAAAACGGCGAGGGGCGGGTTTACCCTACTTTAGTGGCCATCCAATTCCTGACTGCCGTCAGGCAAGTCATTGGGGCGCTATAAAAAAAGCGCAGCCGGAAAATTTTCCGGCTGCGCTTTTTTTAAACCAAAATACCCAGGAGCCAACCTCAAATCCTTAAATCTTCAAAATGGCAATCGGGGCATTCTTTTTTTGTAAAAATAAAAGTAGAATCGGTAACCGCAGCATTGGGTTTTAATTTGTCAACAATCAGTGTGAAGCGCGAGCCATCTTTTGAAAATGATTTGATCCGCACTATCTGCAAAGTTTTTTTATCGACCGTCAAACGTATTTTTGAAAAATCAGAATCCCGGTCCAATGGCTTAAATTCTATCTGTTGGATGACCCGGCCATTTTCCGAAAATTCATTGACCAGCACGTATATATAGTTGTCCCACTCGTATGCCCGGAAGAGGTCTTTTGGCGAATTGATCGTTCCGCCTTCACCGTCCTCTTCGGCGTTATTGATCTGGACTTCTTTGTTTTTTTCTAAATACAACCAGACGGATTCACCATCAGAAACAATCGTCCTGCCGCTCAAATTCAAGCGGTACTTATCTCCTTGCTGAAGCAAGGTGCCTGTTTCGGTGGAGACGGGCTGTTCCGGGTATTCGATTTTTAAGGTGAAGTCTGCCTGCAAACTATTGTAGCCTTCGACTTGCTGCCGCATGGCTTCCAAGACTGCTTTTGCTTTGGGATCGGAATCTTCTTTTTTGGTGAACTGCTGCGCAAATGCACTGGCCGATAAAAGGGAAAATATGGTAAGAAAAAATAGTTTCTGCATGGTTTTGATTTTTTACAAATGACTAACGTAAAGACGGGAGCCTTATTGGAAAAGGCACAAAGGTAGGTGGTAATAGAATGTTAAACTCTGGAAAGAATCCGCCTGTCGGCAAATGGGAAAGGGAGGGAAAAAAGTCCGGAGCGCCATTGATTTTCTATAAAAACAGTCGGGTGCTCCGGCTTATGCGTAACTACTTATCTAAACAAAACTATTTTCTTTATTCAGAGAATGAGAAAATGAGAGTTTGAGAGAATGAGAGTTTGAGAGTTTGAGAGCAGTATAGTGGAGGGACTCTTTGGTACTCGTTCGAGAGGCTAAAGAGTCCCTCCACTATACTGCTCTCAAACTCTCAAACTCTCATTCTCTCAAACTCTCATTCTCTCATTCTCTCAAACTCTCATTCTCTCATTCTCTCAAACTCTCTTTCTCTACCAAGAAAACCCAAAGCGCAATTTTAGATTTACAAAAAATGCGGATAGGTCTTGGTTGCTCAAATTGGGCATATCTATGCGGGAGGTAAATAGATAGCCGCCTTCCATTCCTACTTTCCACCACTGAAAAACATTGATTTCAAACCCCCCGGCAGGTTGTACGGCAAATACTTTGTCTTTGGCCGCAAAATTATTTTTCACCTCCCCGCTTCCCAGCTTAAAACTAAAAACGGGATGGATCAACTTCTCTTCAACAGGATGGTAGGCAACAAAAAAGCCCCCATGCTTGAAAGTGTATTTATCTGGCTCGCCAGTTACCAATTGGACGGGTTCAAAGGTTTTTTCATTACCAAATCCGACCAAAATTATTTCGTTGAATTCTGCTCCCCAGAATGCCCCCCGTGTGGCAACGGTTTCGTTATTAAAAAAAGACATGCCCATGCTCGGGCCAGCCCAAACGCCGGTCAGCCGGAGTCCCGAATCGCCGAACAATGTTTCCTGTTGGGCTACCAAGCCCGTTGCCGATAATAATACTGTGAGAATAGCTACTGATGAGAATCTTACCATACTGCACTTGAGATTTTTTCCCAAGGTACATGCACAACGACAGGACAAGCAAAAAAGGGTTGCTTGCCTTAGACGAAAGAATGGAAAAAATAGATTGAAGGTAATGTCTTTTGTCAAGTCATCTCGTCGCGGAGTTTGCGGCGCAATATTTTGCCCACATTGGACTTGGGCAGGTCTTTTCGGAACTCTACCAATTTTGGCACCTTATAGCCCGTCAGTTCAGTGCGGCAATGGTCAATGACTTCCTTTTCGGTGAGGGAAGGGTCTTTTTTTACGACATATACTTTTACCACTTCGCCTGATTTTTCATGCGGGACACCAACTGCTGCTGCTTCCAATACTTTTGGGTTTTTTACCAGCACTTCTTCTATTTCATTTGGAAAAACATTGAACCCAGAAACGAGGATCATGTCTTTTTTTCGGTCCACTATTTTGAAATATCCATCTTCGTCCATCAGGCCGATGTCGCCCGTGCAGAGCCATCCGTCCACGATGGTTTTTGCAGTGGCTTCGGGTCGGTTGTAATATCCTTTCATTACCTGTGGCCCCTTGATCTGTATTTCTCCTATTTCGCCTACCGGCAATGGTCGGAGCTTTTCGTCCACGATGCGCATGTCGGTAGAGGGGGCGGGCATGCCGATATAGCCCAATTTGCCCGAGCCGTCAACGGGGCTGATGGTGGCAACGGGAGAGGACTCCGTCATGCCATAGCCTTCGATGAGCGGCGTACCCGTCACTTGCTGCCATTTTTCGGCCACTACTTTTTGCACTGCCATGCCACCTCCGATAGAAAATTTTAGGGAACTGAAATCAAGTTTTGCAAAGTCAGGGTGGTTGAGCAGGGCATTGAACAGGGTGTTCACCCCGGTCATATTAGTGATTTTATAATTTTTAAATTCTTTCATCACCGAGGGCAGGTCGCGCGGATTGGTGACCAGCACATTGAGGGCACCGAGGCTGAAAAATGCGAGGCAGTTGACCGAGAAAGCAAAAATGTGGTAGAGCGGCAGCGGCGACAGTGAAATCTCGCCTCCGTCCACAAGTACATTTTTGGCGGCAGCCTGCACCTGCATCATATTGGCAACGAGGTTGCGGTTGGTGAGCATGGCCCCTTTCGAAACGCCCGTTGTGCCGCCCGTATATTGCAGCATGATGACATCTTGTGGGCCAGAGGAAAATTCTTTGACCGTAAATTTTTTGCCCTGCGATAGCGCTTCTTTAAAGGTCACTGTGTTGGGCAGGTTGTACTTGGGCACCATGCCTTTTATTTTGCGCACCACAAAATTGGTCATCATGCCTTTGGCAAAGCCCAACATTTCGCCTATGCTCGTCACGATGATCGTTTTTATCTCCGTGTCGGCAATGATCTTTTGCAGGTTGGCAGCAAAATTATCGCAAATGAGGATGGCCTTTACCCCTGAATCGGTAAACTGGTGCTTCATCTCCCGTGGGGTATAAAGCGGATTGGTATTCACGACAAGCAGCCCTGCGCGCAGGCAGCCAAAAAGGGCAATCGGGTACTGCAAAAGGTTGGGCATCATCAGGGCGATCTTATCGCCTGGTTCTAGTCCTCTTGAATGTAGATAAGCCCCGAAATGCTGCGACATTTTATCAATCTGGCTGAAACTCAGTTCCTTTCCCATGCAGGAAAAAGCAGGTTTGTTACCGTATTTTTTGAAGGTGTGATCGAGCAGGTCCACCAATGTAGGAAAGGCATCCGGGTTGATGTTGGCGGGTACTCCTTCGGGGTAGTTCTTTAACCAAGGTCTTTGTTCTGTCATGATTTTTTTATTTGCTTTTGGCGCTGCCGAACGGTTTGGGCAGTTGCTGCGCAAAGGCTTTTTTTCATAAAAAATTTTATGGGCTAAAAATAGGAAAAAGGGCTTGCCTATAAAAAAATATCGCTTCCGCTATATCTTTTTTTCCAAGATCGCAAAACGGAGCTGCTATGGGGTTTTGATGAAAATAATAGAATGGGGAGTCATTATTTCACCGTTCCTAAGATGGGTCAGCCATCTATACTCAACTATCCGAGCCACGGTATTTTAATTGGAGCCCATATATAAAATTGCGCAGGTACTGGTCGTGGCAGACGCGGTATTGGCGCTGGGTCGGCTTGCGGAAAAACGCATTTATTTCGTGTTTGCTGACAGATAAACCTGTCAGTTTTAAAATTTCCACAATTTCATCATCTTTCAAATTGAGGGTTATTTTTAGTTTCCTGAAAATAATATTGTTGTTCAAACTTTTCTCTGGCTTGGGCTGGTCGTCTTTGCTCCTGCCCCGTTCATGGGCAATCATCCCGTTCAGGAAAATGGCCAGTTGTTTATCGTAAAGTGGCTTGAATGCAGGGTCGTCTTCCTGTTTCAGCCAATCACTGACCTCTGCCCTCGTTGCGGGGTAGCCACCGAGTTCAAATAGTTCCATCATATTCGAATCGCTTAGCTCAAAGGTATAGCGGAGGCGGCGTATGATGTCGTTGTTTTTCATAAAAAGTCCATTATTTTAAATATGTAATGCCCTCCCCTCTGTAGCCGCCAAAGCTGCTTCTTTCATGGCTTCCGCAAAGGTCGGGTGTGCGTGGCTCATCCGCGAGCAGTCCTCTGCCGAGGCTCGGAATTCCATCAAAGCAACTGCCTCCGCAATCATATCAGCGGCGCGGGCGGCGACCATATGCACGCCGAGTATTTCATCTGTTTCTTTGTGGGCGAGTATTTTTACCATGCCTTCTGTATCGGTGCTGGCGCGGGCGCGCCCGAGGGCTTTCATCGGAAATTTGCCTGATTTATAGGGAATGCCCGCTTCTTTCAGTTGCTCCTCTGTTTTGCCGACAGCGGCCACTTCCGGCCAAGTATAGACTACGCCGGGGATGAGGTTGTAGTCAACATGCGGTTTTTGCCCGGCCATTGTTTCGGCCACAAAAACGCCCTCCTCGCTGGCCTTGTGCGCGAGCATCACCCCTTTCACCACATCGCCGATGGCATAGATGCCGGGCACTTTGGTCTGCAGGTGGGCATCCGTTTCGATGCGCCCGCGGTCGTCGGTTTTCAGGCCAATATTTTCCAAACCGAGCTTATCGGTATAAGGCCGTCGGCCAATGGCCACGAGGCAGTAGTCGGCTTTCAGTTCAAAAGTATCTTCGCTGTCGCGTTTTTGCACCCCGACGGTGACGCTGCGGCCGGTCGCTTTTACAGTGGTCACTTTGTGTTTTAGGTGAAATTTGATGCCCAGTTTTTTCAGCGAGCGCTGCAGTTCCTTGCTGCAATCTTTGTCCATTCCGGCGATGATGCGGTCGAGGTATTCCACCACTGTTACCTCCGTTCCGAGGCGGGCATACACTGACCCGAGTTCCAAACCGATCACCCCGCCGCCGATGACGACCATGCGTTTGGGCACTTTGCTGATGTTGAGTGCTTCGGTGGAGGTGATGACCCTTTTTTTATCATAATTAAAAGCAGCGGGCATGGTCGGCTTGCTGCCCGTGGCAATGATGACCTTCTCGGTTTCGATTTCTTCTTTGCTCCCATCGTCTTTTACGACGCTGATTTTATGGGCAGAAATAAAAGAGCCGTGGCCATGAAACACATCAACTTTATTTTTTTTCATCAAAAAATCAATGCCTTTGGTGGTCTGTTCAACCACCTCGTTTTTCCGCTTTATCATTTGCGGCATGTTTACTTTGAGATTGCTCAGGCCGATGCCGTGCAGCTCGAATTTTTTGTGTGCATTGTGATAATGTTCGGAAGAATCGAGCAGGGCTTTGGAAGGGATGCAGCCCACGTTGAGGCAGGTGCCTCCGAGTGTCGGGTAACGTTCGATGATGGCCGTTTTCATGCCCAATTGCGCACAGCGGATGGCCGCAACATATCCCCCAGGGCCAGATCCGATGATGGTAACGTCGTATTTCATAAAAAAATGGTTGAATGGTTTAATGGCTGAATGGTTTAATGGTTTTTTCCGAACGAGGCGTACTTGTCATGCGGGAAAAACCATTTAACCATTCAGCCATTCAGCCATTTTATCCCTTACCTTTTGGTGTGTTTTTATTGTTTCGGCGGTTGCTGCTGCCTCGCCCGCGGCCCCTGCTGTTCCTCCCTCTTGATTTGTTTTCGCCTCCTTTTCCTTCGCCTCCTTTATTAGAACCGGATCGGTTTCGGTTGTCATTTCTTCCCCTTGAGCGTGGTGGCCTGTTGGATTGTTTGTCACCTTCTTTTTTCCGTTGGTTGCCGCCCCGGCCTCTCCCCCTGCCGCCCGGCCTTCTCTTTTTACGGCGCTCTTCTGCCGGCAATTCAATGAAGCCGGTCACGTCGTCAGAGAATTGAACTTCCTCTTCTTCTACTTCTGGCATTACCATGAGGTCGCCGAGCGCAGTCGGGAATTCGTTCCTTTTGTTCATCAGTCTCACCTCTTTTACCTGTTCCAGATCGAGGGGGTACATGCGGCCCCGGCCTCCGTCTTTTTGGTAGGCGTAATACATGATGCCTTTAAAAATATCTGTTTTGACCAAAGTGGCAATACCCGCTTCTGTTTTTAGTTTATCTGCATTTTTAGGAAAATTGGAAAGTGCCTCCATGTAAGTATCCAACTCATAATTGAGGCAGCACTTGAGACGTCCGCATTGGCCAGAAAGTTTCGCTTGATTGATGGCGAGGTTCTGGTAGCGGGCCGCAGCGGTCGAAACCGTTTTATAAGAAGTGAGCCAAGTGGAGCAGCAAAGTTCCCGTCCGCAAGGGCCAAGTCCACCGATGCGGGCGCTTTCCTGACGGGCGCCGATCTGCCGCATTTCTATTTTTACTTTAAACTCTTTTGCGAAGGTGCGGATCAGTTCGCGGAAGTCCACCCGGCCTTCGGCGGTATAATAAAAGGTGGCTTTGCGGCCATCGCCCTGGTATTCCACGTCGCCGATTTTCATTTTGAGGTCGAGGGTACGGGCGATGGCCCTTGCCCGGATCATGGTCGGCATCTCCTTCTCTTTCACCTCTCTGAGTTTTTCCAGATCCCGCTCATTCGCTACTCTTATTATTTTTGGAAAATAACCGTCCACGTCCGCCTTCTTTTTGCGCATTTGCAAACGCACGAGTTCGCCCGAAAGAGTGATCCGGCCAATGTCCGAACCTGCCTGCGAATCCACGACGACCATATCGCCGGTAATGGCGCGGGTATATGGCTGGTTATAATAAAAGCCTTTGCGCGAGCCGTTTTTAAAACTCACTTCCACTACGTGGAAAGGTTCTACATCTTCAATGTCCATGGCGGCGAGCCAATCAAAAGTATTGCGGCGGTTGCACCCGCCCGTGCTGCAATTTCCATTGCTGCGGCAGCCGAGGGGCTGCCCGTCTTTTAGGTTAACAGAACATCCTGCACAAGCCATATTTGTATGGTTGACGATAAACGGTAAACGGTTGACGGTTGACGAGGCACGGTACTCCCGTCCACCGTCGGCCGTCCACCGTTTACCGCCGTAATATCTTATTAAGCTTAATGGAAGCATCCAGAAAAAGTATTTTCTGGTTGGCGTTCCTTTCAATTGAAAAGGCGCAGTCGTCGAACAATTCAACGATGTGCCCGATTTGGTCAAAACCGATGACCTTCGTCAGGTTTTGGGCGGTGGTGCGTTCTTTTGGCAGCAAGCGGATATTGTCGCTGTCGGCACCGGCCATTTTTAGGGTCATGTATCCGCGCATAAAATGCAGGCCGTACCGGAGAAACTGTTTTTGGTTTTCCCTTCCCAGCTTTGCAAATGTTTCCACCCAGTTGACAAGTTCCACGCCGTTGCCGATGTAGCATTTCCTCATCCAATCGAGGAACATGGTGGAGTTGTCGCTTTGTGGCTGGTCGGCTATGCTCAATGCCTCGTTGAAGTTGCCGCCTGCCAATTGGGCAATGGGGCGGGCTTGTTCGAGGGTCATGTTTTTCGATTTCATCAATGCTTGCTCCACCTCTTCGTCGCTCAGTGCGGGTACTTTTACCAATTGGCAGCGCGAGAGGATGGTATTCAAAATCAGTTCTTGGTTTTGTGCCACAAAGAGCAGCAGGGTATTGTCCGGCGGCTCTTCGATGAGTTTCAGCAGTCGGTTGCCCTCTTTGCCGAGGTACTCCGGCAGCCATATCAACATGATTTTATAGCGGCCTTCAAAAATTTTCAGGCTCAGTTTTTTGATGATCTTAGAGCAGGCCTCTTTGTTGATATTGCCCTGCTTGTTTTCTGCCCCTATTTTTTGCAGCCATTGGTTGGCGTCGAGGTAGGGGGTTTCCTGCATGGCCTTTCTCCATGCTTCGAGGTGTTGGTCGCTCGTTACATTGGTGCCCACTGTCGGGAAAGTAAAATGCAGGTCGGGGTGTACCAATTTTGAAGTTTTCAGGCAGCTCCGGCAACTGCCGCAGGCATCTCCACCTGTCCTGTTTTCACAAAGGGCATATTGCGCAAAGGCCAATGCCAAAGGCAAACCACCACTGCCCGGCATGCTCAAAAGCATGAGCGCATGAGGGATGCGGTCGTTGTCTGCCATCCGTCGCAAAAGGGATTTGGCAGTCGCTTGGCCGATGACTTCTTTGAATTGCAAATTGTTGCTGTTGGCCATTTGCTATTGGCTGGCTGAAGTCCACGTTTACTAAAACTTTCAAAGTTTAGTAAACGTAAGGCCGATGGCCAAAAACAAAAAAAGCTGTTAAATCAAAAATGAAAGAAGAAGGAAGGAACGGGCAGACTGCCCATTTTTATTGAAGAGTTATATCCGGTCATCCAATTCCCTGATTTTAGGTTTTTGGACAACCATTGATAAACCGGATAGGTATTTATGTCTCCCGGTATTTGACCGGGGCTGCGGCAAAGGGAATCAAACCCCGCTCCGCTATTCAATCTTGACCCTTGTTTTTCCCTTTTTAAAATAGGGATTGGAAGGGAAGCTGATAATGACTTTTATCCTCAATCCCGATGAAATATCGGGAATTGTTTAACTCTTGCAACTGCTGATCTTTGTCCCATTTCGAAAAATACCGAATCTGGAACTCCTCCTCATTCTTCTTTGAACAATGTCCGTTTTTCATTTTATGAAAAATTTGAACACGTAAAGTTAGGCAAGACGGAGTGATAAAGTAAAAAGTAAAAAATAAAAATTGGGGGCAATGTTTCTGCTGTGGTTTTTCGAGGGTAATTCATAACCGTTCGGCATAAGCACTTGCACGGGGTTTATGTTGAGCGGTTACGTTAATGGATTAGTGACCCTTGTCCCATGATTAGGGCTATTTTTAAAATTTCAAAAAGAATACGACATGAAAGCATCAGTTGAAATAAGCATGTACCCGCTGCGCGCCGATTACGGCACGCCCATTTTAAAATTCATTTCCCGCCTTCGGCAAAATGAAAAGCTGGAAGTAAAATCCAATGATATGAGTACCCAAATTTTTGGCGAGTACGACCTGCTCATGGCCACCTTGGCCAAAGAAATGAAGCGGTCGTTCCAGAAAGAAGAAGCCGTAGTAATGGTGATGAAAATTTTAAATGGTTAAATGGTTAAATGGTTAAATGGTTAAATGGTTGAATGGCTGAATGGCTGAATGGTTAAATGGTTAAAATCGTTAGTGCCTGCTCCAAAAATTTGAGGACATTTAATTTTTGGAGCAGGCACTAACGATTTTAGCCATTCAACCATTCAGCCATTCAAACCATTTAACCATTCAACCATTCAACCATTCAAAGCTCCCTCCTCCACAACTTCCCTTTTATCAGGCGGTTGTAAATGGTTTCTTGCAGGCTGCGGCTGACGGGTATTTTTTTGTCTTGGATCACGAGTTTGTGGTTTTCCATGAGTTCCACTTTGTCGAGGGAGACGAGGAAGGAGCGGTGTACGCGCAGGAAATTTTCGGGCGGCAGTTCCTTTTCCAATTGCTTCAGCGAAATGAGGATGAGGTATCTTTTCTGTTTGGTATAAATAAAAACATAATCCTTCTCCGACTCAAAATACAGCACGTCGTCCAATTTTATTTTAATAAAACGGCCATCGCTTTTGATGAAAAAGTGGTCTTGCTCTTTGACCACCGGCGCATCGCTTTCCTGTTTGTTTATCAGTTCAAAATGGGTCAGTGCCTTGTTTGCCGATTTTAGGAAACGCTGGAAAGAGATGGGTTTAACGAGGTAGTCGAGGGCATTGAGTTCGAAGCCATCAATGGCATATTCTCGGTAGGCGGTAGTAAAAATGACGGCAGGCGGGTTTTCCAGAGAACGCACAAAATCGGTGCCGGTGAGGTCGGGCATTTGGATGTCGAGGAAGAGCAGGTCAACGGGCTGCTGCCGCAAAAAGTCATTGGCTTCGAGGGCCGATTTGCAAGTGCCCGCAAGCGAGAGGAAAGAAGTCTGCTCGACGTACCCTGCTATGCCTTTTCTGGCAACGGGCTCATCGTCAATGACGAGACAAGAGATGGTTGGACTGGTATTCATTTTTTAAAGGTTTGACAACTAATCACTGCTCCACTAATCACTGTTCTACTAATCACTGCTCCACTAATCACTAAATCAAAGATTGATTTTCAGGTCGGCTTTATAGGTTTTGCCGTCATCGCTCAAAGATAGTTCGTGGCGTTCGGGGTAAATGAGGGCGAGGCGACGTTCCACGTTTTTTTGGCCGATGCCGCCGACCCTTTTTTTGCCGTTCAATGGCTGCTTTTTGATGGGGTTGCTGGTATTTTCGGTAACAAAATGCAGCGTGCCGTTTTCTATTTTTAAAAAGATATTGACTTTGTAGCCCCTGGAGTTTGAGCCATGCTTGAAGGCATTTTCGACAAAAGGGATCAAAAGCATGGGCGCTATTTTATGGCCGCCTGCGTTTTCTGGCAGGTCGCATTTCAAGGTTAAAAGTTCCTCATCGTGGCGCAAGCGTTGTAGTTCGATGTAGTTTTTTAAATATTCCACTTCCTTTCCGAGGTCAATCCAGTCTTTGTTGTAGTCGTATAATTGGTGGCTCAGGGTGTCCGAAAATTTCAGCAAAGCCTCCTTTGCTTTTTCGCCCTCTTTTTGTTCCAGCAAAAAATAAATGGTGTTGAGGGTATTGAAAATAAAGTGCGGGTTGATCTGCGACTTGAGCATTTCGAGTTCATTTTCGAGGTTCTTTTTTTCGAGGTGGGTCGCATAATTGTTGCGCTCGTGCCATTGCTGCACAAACATAAAAGCGGTGGTCAAAACAATCAAAATGGCCGTATCAATGGCAACGGTAAATGTACCTTCCCAAGAAGTATAATATTCGCTGTTGGAAAAAAAATTCCGCAAAACGACATTTACCAACCAAGCATTCAGGATGATAAAAGCCAATATACTAATGGTGTAGAACAGGTATTTTTTCTGCTTGATAAGGTATTTCGGAATCCAGTAATAATAGTTGAAATAGACCACGGGGATAGAACCGAGAACGATGGGCAGGTTGAAATTTTCTTGAAAATGCGAACTGAACACCACGTCCTGCAAACTGGAAACAGCCCAATAAACGACCCAGAAAAGGACATGCAGCATCCAGTTGTTGGTAAGCAAAGTATTTTGGTGTGGGCTGATATTTTGTTGTTCGGACATCTTTTTAAAGACAGGTTTTGCCTCAAGCGGCGCAGAAAATGATTGTTTAATAGTAACTGTTCAGCACCCAAAAGATATTTCCCCGAACCCTCGGGGAAATATCTTTTGGGTGCTGAACAATTACGTTTAAAAACTGATTTCAGTAAGCCCAAAGTTAAGCCTTCATTGTTTTTGGGAAAAGCCTAACTTTGTAACCGGCCCATTGGCCAAAACAAAGAAGCAAAGAGGCTTGTTGAAAAAATAGGGGCTGCTCTTTTTTAGTCGTTTAATAAAAAACGGATTAAACCAAGCAGGCCGTTGAGAATCATACAACGTAACTCTGTCCCCCAATCCTTTTTATCTTAATTTTGCTTTTGGAAACAGATTTTTGATTTGGGCGGCAGCCCGTGTCATCATTCAAAAAAAAATATCATGAATACCATTTTATTATTTGCCCTTCCCGGCGGCGGCGAGTTGTTCATCATCTTGTTTGTTGTCCTTTTATTGTTTGGCGGCAAAAAAATACCCGAACTGATGAGGGGCGTGGGCAAAGGCATCAAAGAATTCAACAATGCCAAAAGCTCCATCGAAGAAGAAATAAAAGAAGGGATGAAAGAGGCGGAGAAAAAGAAAATACAAGAATCGAAATAATGATCAATGGGTAATGTTGAATGATTAATTATTCAACATTACCCATTGATCATTATTAATTGTCTTGCTTCGCAAAAACCTTCTTCAGTAGGTCTGTCGTCCTGGCAGATACATTGCTCCGAATATTCAATTCTTCTTTTTCTACCATTGCAAACAGGCCCTTCATTGCTTGGGTGGTCACGTAGTCGTCGAGGTCGGGGTTGGCTTTTTCCACGAAGGGTATTTTATTGTAAGCCTTCACGGCGTCGCTCCAAGTTTTTCTTGCTTTGAATTTATCCAATGATTGAACGATCACGGGGTTGAACTCAGCATAGAGTTGCTGGTGGGTCACTCTGTTCAGGTAGGAGGTGGCGGCGTTTTTGTCGCCCATCAGAATATTCATGGCGTCGTTGAAAGTCATTTGCCGGATGGCGCTGACAAAAATGGGTTTTGCCCTTTTGGCGGCGTCTTCTGCACCCCTGTTTATTTTTTCCAAAATGGAATTTTCGATATTTGAAAAACCGGGGATGCCGCTCAGTTTGTCGGTGATCTTCCTCGCTTCGGGAGGCAACAATATTTTATAAGGACTTTTGAAATAACCATCTTTTTTGGAAAGCAGGTCAGAGCCTTTTCCGATGCCCAGTTCGAGGGCTTGTTTGAGGCCGGAGGAAATATCGGCGTTGGTTAGTGCGCCCGTGTTCAATGTATCGAGGGCAGATTGCAGGGCTGCCGGGTCGCAGGCCGTCAATTGAAAACAAAGGAAAACAAAAAGTAATTTTTTCATAATTGTAGTTTTGATAAATGGCTTCTCCAAAGGGCTTCTTTGGAAAATGATTTTGACTTGGGACGGAGGGCAAGCCGAAATGGGTCGTTAGAAAAGTGTTATTTTAAGAATCTCGTATTTGCGCAAATTCAGCCCGCAAAAAATTTCAAGCACTCCTCGCACAAACATTTGTTACCATAATGGGTCTTCATTTGTTCCAATGTTTTGCGATATACTTTGGTATTCATGCACCAGCAGGTCTTGTCTCCGTAGCATAAAAGAGGCCGCTCGCAGCGGGCACATTTTTTTGAAAAATTACCTTCTACCTCTACCCAGGCGCTATCCACCCTGCCGCCCAACGGCGGGTTCAGTTTTTTTACCCGTACCGTCATTTCACGAACAAAACGGAACTGGTACTTGATGCCGAGGGCTATGCGGTCGGCCACGTTTTCCAGCAACCTTGAATTTTTTTTCATGGCCGCTTCGCAAATGAGATAGAGCGTTTCGTAATTGATCGTTTTGCTCAAATCATCTTCAACCGACGCTTTTGCAAAATTGGTGGTGATGAAAACATCAACGGTGTAGTCACCGCCGAGTATCTGCTCTTCTTCGTAAAAACCATGATGTGCCCGGAAGCGCATCCCTTCTATTGCTATGACTGACATGGATTAGTTTTGTCCGAAGGACTCCTTTGGAGAGTTTTGTCCGAAGGACTCCTTTGGAGAGTTATTGAGTTCAAAAGTAGAAAAATTTTGCATGTGGAACACTTACGGCAAGGCACTTGCAGTGGTAGTCTGCATTTCAATTCTTTGTAAGAATAGGTAGCTTTGCGGATTGATTTTTATAAGCCATTAAATAGTACAAATCGTAATTAGTTGACTGTTTGGTTTTTGGCCACCTGCCGGTCGGCAGGAATACTTCACTACCGATGGTTAGGCGGACTGACCACTAGTCAACTAATCACTAATCACTGCATTAACTAAATCCAACCATGCAAGAAACATCCAACGGAACAACTGCCATACAGAAAAAAGCCAAAGAAGACCGCTACCAATACCATGACTATTACGGCATAGATGAATTGCTGAGCGAAGAACATCTGCTTGCCCGCGGTGCTGTCCGGGATTGGGTAAAATCAGAGGTCAGCCCCGTCATCGAAGAGTATGCCGAGCGGGCAGAATGCCCCCGCCACCTGTTCAAAGGCTTGGCCGAAATAGGCGCCTTTGGCCCAAGCCTTCCAGAAAAATATGGCTGCGGAGGCATGGACGAAATCGCTTATGGCATCATTATGCAAGAGTTGGAAAGGGGGGACAGCGGCATCCGCTCGATGGCCTCCGTGCAGGGGTCTTTGGTGATGTACCCGATCTACCGGTTTGGGAGCGAAGAACAAAAAATGCACTACCTGCCCAAGTTGGCTTCGGGTGAATACATCGGCTGTTTTGGCCTCACCGAACCAGATCACGGGTCGAACCCGGGCGGCATGATTACCAATGTGAAAGACGACGGCGATGCCTATATTTTGAACGGCGCCAAAATGTGGATCACCAATTCCCCGGTGGCTGATATAGCGGTCGTTTGGGCTAAAAACGAGGAAGGGAAAATTCTCGGAATGATCGTTGAAAAAGGAATGAAAGGACTTTCTGCTCCCGAAATTCATGGAAAATGGTCGCTCCGTGCTTCTATTACCGGGGAGCTTATTTTTGAAGATGTGCGCGTGCCCAAGAAAAACGTCCTGCCAAACGTGGTAGGTTTGAAAGGGCCGCTTTCCTGTTTATCGAAAGCGAGGTATGGAATTGCTTGGGGTGCGATTGGTGCTGCTTTGGATTGTTATGATACGGCGCTGCGCTATTCTCAGGAGCGAATCCAATTTGGCAAGCCGATCGGCGGTTTTCAATTGACCCAAAAGAAGCTGGCCGAAATGATTACCGAAATCACCAAAGCACAGCTGCTCGCATGGCGTTTGGGCACTTTGGCCAATGTTGGGAAAGCAACCCCCGCGCAGATTTCGATGGCCAAGCGGAACAATGTTTACACCGCTTTGACCGTTGCAAGAGAGGCCCGGCAAATACTCGGCGGCATGGGCATTACCAACGAATACCCGATCATGCGCCACATGATGAACCTCGAAACTGTTTTGACATACGAAGGCACGCACGACATCCATTTGTTGATTACCGGAATGGATGTGACGGGCATTAATGCTTTTAAATAAATGGATTGAGGAAGTTGTAAAAACCTCATTTTGGATTTTATAAAAAAGGGGTAAAAAGGGCTGGAAGAAGGTATTTTTTTTGTGCATCCTTGTAATGTAAATTTTGTATTTTAAAATAAGGCAAACACATTGGACAAACTATTGCGCCTACTGTCACGTTGAAAAATTGATCTATCATTTTACGAACTATTAATATTAAAAAATATGGGAAGCTTTAAATATTTGATGCTGCTTCTTTTCACCGCTTTTGGTTTTTATGCTTCAGGGCAAGATGATCCCATCTTATTGACGAACCCTTCCTTTGAAGGGACGCCTACTATTGGTAAGGCTGGAAGCAAACTGCCCGATGGCTGGTTCGATTGCGGTTTTCCGAGTGAAACCCCTCCTGATGTCCATCTTGTTGTTGACAACCCGTTTGGTGTTGAGCAAACTCCTTTTGAAGGCAATTCTTATTTGGGCTTGGTCGTGCGAAAAAACGATACATGGGAGCGGGTCTCGCAACGCTTGACGGCTCCCCTAAAAGCCGGACAATGCTATGAATTTACGATTTCTTTATCCAGATCGTTGTTTTACTTAAGCAAAAATAAGCCAAGTGGCGAGGAAGCAAATTTTACTACGCCTGCAGTACTGCGGATATGGGGCGGCAACGGATATTGTAACAGGGCAGAGTTATTGGCTGAAAGTTCTTCGGTCATCAATAGCCGGTGGTTAAAATATAATTTCAAATTTAACCCAACAAAAACGCATACCTATATAGTGTTTGAAGCATTTTATAAAACGCCCACTCCATTTCCATATAATGGGAATATACTGATGGACGATGCCTCGCCGATCATGCCGGTACCTTGTGAAGTGGTAACGCCGGAGGCCCCGCCTTTGTCTGGCCCTGTTGACGGAAGAGATACGCCTAGGCCTCCAAGCCCCGCACCTCCAAGCCCCGCACCTCCAAGCCCTAAACCTTCAGGCCCTAAAATCCTTGCAGACCTCGACCGTTCAAAAATCAAAGAAGGACAGACCATCCGCATTGATAAATTGTATTTTATCGCTGATAGTACTGGCATTACCAAAGAGTCTTATCCTGTTCTGGACGAGGTGTACGAATTTTTAGCAACCAATAAAGACGTGGTCGTAGAATTGGGCGGGCACACCAATAACATACCCGAACATTATTACTGCGACCGGCTCTCTACCCAAAGGGCAAAGGCTGTTGCTGATTATTTGATCAAAAAAGGCATCTCTAAAGACCGCCTGCATTACAAGGGCTATGGCAAACGCAAGCCTCTTGTTTCCAATTCGACGGCCTATGGCCGGAAGAAAAACCAACGGGTGGAAATAAAGATTTTGAGCTTTAATGGATAAGTAAAAGCTGATGCTTTAAAAGAAAAGGGAACAGGTCGAAAACCTGTTCCCTTTTTTTATTTACTACCAAGTCCCTTTGCCTTTTAATCTTCTTCCGATTTTGCTTTGAAATCAGCAATCAGCTTTTGCTGGATGTCATTTGGCACTGCTGCATATTCTGCAAATTCGCGGGAAAATTTGGCACGTCCCTGTGAAATAGAGCGGAGGGTAGAAGAGTATTTATACATTTCGGCCAGCGGTATGCGGGCCAATATTTTTTGGTAATGGCCTTCTGTTTCCATGCCCATGATGATAGCCCGGCGGGTTTGCAGGTCGCTCATCACGTCTCCCATCACATCGCCGGAGCAGAGTATTTCGATATTGTAAATAGGCTCCAACAATTGCGGTTTTGCTTTGACAAAATTATTTTTGAAGGCTTGCACACTGGCGATCATAAAGGCCATGTCGTTGGAATCAACGGGGTGCATCTTACCGTCGTAAATGCTCACCCGGATGTCTTGGCAGTTGGATCCGGTGAGGGGGCCTTCCTCCATTTTTTGCAATACCCCTTTTTTGATGGCATTCGAAAAACGGGCATCAATAGAGCCGCCGACAATGCACCAGTAAAAGGCCAGCTTGCCGCCCCAGGGGAGATCCTCGACTTCTGCTTTCCTTACCGAAAGCCCTGCCGGGTCTGGCATGCCTTCGTAGTACGGCTCGATGCGCATGTGCAGTTCGGCAAACTGCCCTGCACCCCCTGATTGCTTCTTGTGCCGATAAGATTCATTCGATTCTTTGGTGATCGTTTCGCGGTAAGGTATGCGTGGGCGGACAAACTCCATCTTGAGTTTTTGCTCTGTTTCGATGCGGTGTTTTACCAGTTCGAGCTGCAATTGGCCTTGCCCATAGAGCAGCGTTTGTTTTAAAGCCCTCGATTGCTCGACAATCAGTGTTGGGTCTTCTTCCGTAATGGCGTGAATTGCTTTCATCAGCTTTTCCATGTCGTTTTTGCTCGGTGGCTCAACGGCTACTTCGATGCGGGAATTTGGAAACTTGATGGGTTCTATTTTCCGGCTAAGCCCTTTTGTATTGAGTGTTTGGTTGGTGTGGGAGTCCTTTAATTTTACGGTACATCCCAAATCGCCGGCCCTGAGTTCGTTGGTAGATTCTCTGTTTTTTCCGTTGGCGATGTATAATTGGCCAAAACGTTCGGTTGTCCTGTTTTCTGCGTTCACCAATTCGTCGCCTGCTTTGAGGGTGCCCGAGCAAACTTTGAAATAAGAGATGTTGCCGACGCGCGGCTCATTATGGGTTTTGAAAATAAAAATAGTGGTGTCGCCATTGGCATCGCACTTCAAAGTTCCCCCACCTTCGAGCTTCAGCTCTTTGCGGTCGGCGGGCGTGGGGCAGACATCGTTGAGGAAGCCCATGATACGGCCGCTGCCCATGTTGTTGAGGGCGGAGCAACAGAACAGAGGAAAGATCGAACGCTGCGCCATAGCCATACGAAGCCCCGCTGCGAGGTCTTCTTCGGAGAGCGTGCCTTGGTCGAAATAGCGCTCCATCAGTTCGTCGTCGTTTTCGGCAGCAGCTTCCACGATGGCATTGTGCATGGCATTTGCCCGGTCTTTTTCTGCATCGGGGATTTCTTTTTTTTCTGGTTTGCCTCCTCCGGGAGGGAAGACGTACATGGTCATCCGCAGGGCGTCCACGATGGTATTGAAGCCATCTCCTGCGTTCAACGGATATTGGATCGGCAGCACTTTGTCTCCAAAACGGGCTTTGGCCTGCTCCACCGTTGCCTCGTAATCGGCCTTTTCATGGTCGAGCTGGTTGACGACAAACAAGGAAGGCGTTTCAAATTTTTCGACATATTCCCAAAGCAGTTCCGTTCCCACCTCTACGCCGCTTTTTGCGTTCAACAAAACGATTGCGGTAGCTGCCACTTTTAGCGAGGAAACGACCTCTCCGACAAAATCATCGAATCCAGGGGTGTCTAGAACATTGATTTTATTGCCTCTCCAATCGTCGTGCATCAGGGTCGAAAAAATAGAATTCCCCCGTTCGTGTTCTATGTCGGTATAGTCCGATACGGTGTTTTTTTCCTGCACGGAGCCTCTTCGGGTGATGGCGCCCGTTTCAAAAAGCATGGTTTCTGCAAAGGTCGTTTTACCGCAGCCCGGATGCCCGAGCAATACTGCGTTTCGAATGTTCTTGGTGTCGTAAGCCATAATTTAAGTTGATTTTTTTTGATCCCGCTTTTGGGACTTTTGTTATTTATTTTGACCTCATTCCTTCGATTGCGTTTTGCGCCCCTTTCCAAGAAAGTGCAAACCCTCCTCCCTGCAAGCTTGTATGCAGGCAATTGGGTCTATTCCGAAATGGCAAATATGGGACAACAAAAAAGGTGTTGCAAAATGGAGGCGTGAACTTATTAAATTTTATGAACTCCAAGAATTTTTTCTTTCAAAAAGGCAATTTTTTTGAGAAAAGAAAATCCCTGCCTCAGCTCAGTTTTTTCAATGTTTCTTGTATTCGCCTGCGGCGGTTTTTTGCTTCAACAATTGAGGGCGGTGCCGACCGCTCTGCGCAGTCCATGATCGGGCAGCGCTCACAGGTTGTGTTCACTTCTTTGAGTGAAATGGCCGGGTCGTCGAGGAATTTTACTTTGCTTTTTAATGCCTCGTCAATCAAGATACCGACAGTGATGCTCACGTTTTTTTCGGGCGAAGGGTAAGCTGGGCGGGCAAGCGTAAAGGCGAGGTATTCGTCATTTGTTTTATAGTACCGGGAGCGTTGCACCCCGACTAGCGCCCCTGTATATCTGCCTGATTTCTGCATTTCGGCCAGCCCGTCGAGCAAAGAAACAGAGAGCCACCGCCGGCAATAATGCTCCGAAAGGGCGTTGCCGTGTGGCCGGTGCTTGCGGGTCATGTGGAGTTCTTTGTCCATTTTATAAACGTTGTTGGCAGGCGAATGGACAAAGCGGAGCAGGAAGATGTTTTCCAGTCCAAAAAATTGCGGCAGCACATTGGTGATGCGCTGGAAAAGGGTTTCCTGCGATACGCGGTATTTTTGTAAAATGTTCAAAATGAACTCGCCGTCCCATTTTGGTTTTTGGAAAAACGTTTCCATATCGCCAATAAACGATTCCCGGTTGATCAGCAAAGCGGCAGAAAAATAGCCTGCTTTAAAATGGCTCAGGACTTCTTCAAAAGAATTGACCCGCAACAGGGATGCGGTGTTGGCTCGCTCTTTCAGTTTCATATAATTGAAGCCCAGTTCTTTCCCAAACTGAAATGCCTTTTGCATGTCCGTCAATTGCCCGTTCAGTAAAAAACGCTTTCCTTTTGGAATGAAAACGGAGCGGATTTCCGATAGCTCCGGGTATTTGTCCAAGCCGCCTTCCACTATTTTATAGCCCATTTTTTTTTGCAATAAATAGGCAAGCTGTTCGACGGGGACCATCCCGTTTTTTGGGGTTTTGTATTTTTCGGAAAATGCAGCAGCGGCCTGTTCTATTTCCTCAAAATAGTTGTTGTGCAGCTCTAAATATGAGCGCAGTGCCCCAAAATAAAAATGCTCCTCGGCCACCGCGTAGTTCTTCGATATTTCGACCAAAGTGGAAATAAAGGCCCCTACCTTGACGGGGGCGCTGGCGATGATCTCGACCACTTTTGCCAGTTCGATATCGAAAAGGTCGAAAGGCAGTTCGTTCAGGAAATTGGAATGGAGGAGGTCGGAAATGGGGCTGAGGTTTTTGCCGAGGTGGGGCGAAGTCAGCTCTTCGGTACTCACGCCAAGTGCATTGGCGATGGCTTCCACCTTGTCTTCTTTTGGGTATTTTTTCCCTTTTTCTATTTCATTGAGGTAAGAAACGGACATGCCCGTTGCCGACTTTAGGTCGGCAAAGCTAAGGCCATGCTCTTGGCGCAGGCGTTTGAGTTTCAGCCCAAAAATGATTCGCTCGTTCGGATTTCTTTGGCTCATGGAGCAAAGGTAAAACCTGCTCGGCGAATATTCGCCAACATTTTTTACGGCAAGGGCCTTTGTTTTTAAAAAGCAGCGAATGTTTATGTTGGGGTTTTAGGTGTTTGCCAGAAAAAAAGAAAGGATGCCGATAACAGCATCCCTTTTGTATCGGAATTCCAAATAAGGTGAGGGACTCCGATGTTTGGTTTTCTTGATAGTTTAGCGTCACTTGGGCTTGAGTGAAAAATGGGCACAGAGAAGAGTGTGCTTCGCCAGTGTACAAATAACAAAAGGGGGATAAGGGTATTAAAATAGCTGATTAATAGGAGGTGAAAATGTTTGTTCAAAGGTACTGGAGATAGCCGCTGATAAAAACAAAAAACTAGTAACCCTGACGTTTGGGCTTATAACTGTGCAAAATGTAAGCTATCGGCACTTTACCGGGCTTTGGGCAGGTTGCCATATTTAAGAAACAACAGAAATATGCTATATCTGTCCAATGTCCGGTTAGGGGAAAAACCTATTGGTACAAATCGTAATTAGCTAACAATTTAGTTTTTGGTTAAATGCCACATTATCAGGGGTTTGGCGGACTAATCACTAGTCAACTAATTACTAATCACTGCACTATAAACCTGTTTTAGGGTCAATATACTTTCGGAAACGTTCTATGAAAAAGTCCATTTTAGAAACTGAAACAGGAACGGTCATTTCATTATTTAAATAAATCAGACCATTTCGCCCCGTTTGTTCAAAGCGCTCTATATGTGCCAAATTTACAATATAGCTGTGGTGGCAACGGCAAAAGCTATTTTCTGGCAATTCGTTTTCCAAATCTTTCAAAGTACGGGAGGCTGTGATGGTGGTGTTTTTGTTATTTTTTTTATAAACAATATCTACTGTTGCCCCATCGGCCTTGCAATAAAGAAGCTGGTTGAGCCGGACAATGATATTTCCTTTTCTTGCATCGGCTATGATGATGCTTTTTTGATTGGCGGTAATGCCAAGCATAGAGGAATCTATTTTTTCAATGGCTATATCAATGGCTTTTTTTAGTTCATCGATACTGAATGGTTTTACAAGGTATGCCCAGGGTTGTGCCATGTTGATTGCCTTTATGGCATATTTGGGATAGGCCGTTGTGAATATGACGCCAAAACGTGTGCTTTGACATTGTTCCAAAAACCCGAAACCGCTCCCGAAAGGCGGCATTTCTATATCCAGGAATATGAGGTCGGGATCATGTAGCGCAACTTTGTTTAGTGCTTGCTTGACCGTTTGGGCCGTGGCTATAATGTGTATGTCTGGAAAATATTCTCTCAACATCCCTTTAAGTGTTCTTAATGCACTGACTTCATCATCTATTAATAATGCGCTGATTTTATTCATAATTGGTTTTGTTTTATATTTCTGTACTGTTTTTTATCTTATAAAGAGAGTAGGAGAGCGTTGCTTTTGTCCCGTTCTTGTTTTTATCGCTACTTGATAAGTCCTCGATTGTCAGTTTAAAATCAAGTCCGTGCATATCGTTTAATAATTTTATTTTATTTTTTAATAAATCAATTCCTCTTGATATCCGGGATATACCTTTCTCTTTTTTTCTCTTTTTGGAAATGGATATGCCGACACCATTGTCCGTGACCGTACAATATAGTTTTTGGTTTTTAATGCTAAAGTCAACTGTCAAAGTTGAACCTCCTTCTGGAGAGAGGCCGTGTATGGTTGCGTTTTCTAAAATCGGTTGCAATAACATGGCAGGAAAAAGAGTATTGTCCGATATGCTTTCCAGCCCGTTTATTTTATATTCAAACCTGTCGTCAAACCTTAATTTAATCATTTTAAGATAATCCTTGATATAAGCAGATTCTTCACGGAACGGAATAAAGGGCACTGATGAAAAATACATGGTACGCCGCAAAAGGCTAGAGAATATAGAAATATATTCACTAGCTTTTGCGGGGTCTGGCGGGTAAAAAAATTGCTGGATAGCATTGATGCTGTTGCCAACAAAATGGGGGTTTATCTGTGCTTTTATGGCCTGAAGCTGAAGGTCGGAAGCGGTTCTTTCCATCCTGCGGCGCTTGGTAGTTTCCCTGTAAAACAGCCACCCTATATATCCGGTTATAAACAGGGCTATAAGGCTGAACCAAACAGTATTATACCAATGTGGCAAAATGGTTATTGTGCATTCATCGGGCATGGTGCTACGTGTACCGTCTTTTAATATAGCTGTTGCTTGTATATTGAAAGTTCCGGGCGGAGAGTTTACACCATAATTGCGGGTATGCCCAGCGATTATGGCAGTGTCGCATTTACTGAAAATAGAATTTCCTATGTTTCCCCATGTCAGCCATTGGGGGGGCAATAATTGCTCTTTGGTGATGTATTCGTATTTTATATTTCCTCTGCTTTTGTAGTGTAGGCCTGATAATTCCACTTCTAATAAGGAGGCATCTGGAGGGACAGATATTTTTTTTGATTTATAAATTAAGTCGTGGCTTATTGTTTTGTTTTCTCTTGTATAGTTTATGCCTGAAATATAGGTTGGAAAGTTGCCTGTTTCTTTTTCTTGATTTAGTAATACTCTTGCAAGGCCCTCTGTTGTGGCTGCCCATAAGGTGTCGGCATTGACAAATATGGCATTTATGTCATTGCTGGGCAGTCCGTCCCTTTTGTCAAAATGTTCAACTTCGTATTTATCGGTCAAGGAGTATATGCCTTTATTGGTAGCGAGCCAAATTCTTTTATTTGACTCTACGTATATGGACCGGATGTTTTTTATGGGCTTGGCCAATCTGCTGTTTATACTTTTGACGGTAAGTATTTCGCCGTTGTTTATATCTGCCAATAACAAACCTGAATTGGCAGATACAATCCAAATGGAATTGGTGTCGGCATTTTCTATGGCAATAATGCGGCTGGCCAATAAAGGGAATTTTACGCCCCAGTTTTTTACAAAATTATCTTTTTCCGAAAATACCCCTTCAAGGTTTCCGACCCAGACATTGTTTTGCAAATCTTTACATAAAGCAGTTGTTCGTTTGTTTAATAATACAGTTGAGTTTTTAGGATCGTTTTCCCACTTTAGCAATACATCGAAAGTGCCCAAAAAAGAAGAACCTGTTCCGGTCAATATTGTTTTAGCGGCCTTGATCGTTATTGGTCGAGATGTTTCTTTGCCTTGGTCTAATTCATATTTTACTAAGCCATTTTTTGAAAAAACACCTAAATCGGTAATAGCAAGCCAATCGTCACCCTGAATATAAGCAAACTTTAATATCCTGTTATATCCTGTTGAATTGTCAAGGTTTAATATCTTCCAATTTAGGTTGTTTTTAATATACAAAGTACCTGAGTCATCTCCTACCATTATTTTGTCGTTGCGCGATCTGCTTACTGCAGTAATGTTATTGGATTTAAATACAGTGCCGTGGTGCGAAGAAAAAATGATGGGCGCGTTTTTTGGAAGTGCAATTGCTCCTTTGTTAAGCATCGAAAACCAATATGTCCCTTGTTTGTCTTCAAAGATATTGGATATTTTCTCTCCAGATAAATATCTTTTTGAATTGATAAACTTGTCTTGTTTATTATTGTAAACTGTTGCCCCATATCCTATCGGGTTTATCCAATTATGGCCTTCTTTATCTATATATGTAGTCACGTTATTTTTAAAAGGGGCTTTAAAAATATTTCTTGCAAATTCATAAAACCCAGTCTTATCATGTTTAAGGATCACTGTCCCTCTGGGGGTTGACAATAAAATTTTATCGTTGTTCACATAAAAATCTGCAGAAGCCCCCCTGTGGTATTCATAAACATCGGATAATTTTAAAACATTGGTGATCGTGTCGTCTATGATAGAATATATAACATCAGGTGTAAGTCCATATAGTATTGAATTTATTTCGAACATTTTTTTTATAGAACACTGTCTTTGCTTTTTATGGGGTTTATCAATTTTGGGCATATCCATGCAAAATACGCTCGCATCTGCCCACCTGCATATTTTTTTAGTATCGCCACTAATCCAAACATTGCCATTTGAATCTTCAAAAAAACTATAAATACCGTTTTCCGTTTCAATTTTATTCAGCAGCGAATCACTTTCCGCAGTTATTATTTTCCCCTTTTCAAAGTAACAGGGTTTTTTCCTAAAACAACTCAGCCACAGCCTCCCCTTGCTGTCTTCGTAGATATTGAACACCTCTGGGTCGGGCAGCCCATCCTCCACCCCATACACCTTGAACCGGTTTCCGTCAAACCTCGCCAAGCCATTGTCCGTCCCAAACCAGAGAAAACCTTTGCTGTCTTCCTCTATGCAATAAACGGTAGAACTCGGCAGCCCATCCTGCACGGTGTAGTGCATATAGGCAGGTTCTTGGCCAAACGACCAAAAGAAGGACAATGAGTAAAACAATAGCAGCTTGTATCGCACGGGTATTTTATTTTTCGGTGGAAATTACGGTATTATTTGCCGACAATAAAAAAATGAACCGATAACTGTGCAGGATGGGCTTATAATTGTGTAGTAATAAAAGAACCAAAAGTACAAGCGCCTTGTAAAGCGGGAAAGGTGGTAATATTTTTTCATATTTGCGGGTCGAAATTTTAATTCTGGATGCCCTCTATTTTATCGCCGTTCCCTTAACATCCGAAGTAGAGCCTCTTGCATGAAAAAAACAATATTGATATCCCTTATGGCGACCGTCCTGTCGTTCAACCTTCTTTCCCAAGATATAGAAGCGCTCACGCAGAGGGCAGCGTTTTTTTTTCAGAACAAAAACTATTCTGCGGCCTTGGAAACTTTCGGGAAGTTGGAAAAACTTATGCCCAACGATGCAGGCGTACTGGCCAAAATGGGCATTTGTTATTTTGAAACCAACCGGACAAAAGAAGCTGAAATATTTCTCTACCGCTCTTTTCAAGCAAATGGAGAGCCGCCGCCTTTTGCCTATTTATATCTCGGAAAATTAGACCATTCCCGTTTTGACTTTGAAAAGGCAGCACAGCACTATAAAAACTATTTGAGAAAAACCCCTCCGTCCAACCCTCTGCATGCTTTTGTAAAAGACGAAATCCGCCGCTGCGCAAACGGCATCCGGCTGCGCCGCAAAAAGGGGAGTGCAAAGGTGGCCAATATGGGCAGCCCGGTCAATTCCGAATCAGACGACTTCCGGCCTTTGCCCAGCCCCAATTATTCCGGGCTGCTCTATTTTACCTCCGACCGCACCAGCCCGACGGGGCAACGGGGGTTTTATTACGATGTGTATTTTACAGAAAAAAACGAAGATACATGGAGTGCCCCGCAGCCGTTGAGCGCAGCGGTCAACACCTTTCAAAACGAGGCCGCGCTGGGCTTTGATGAAGCCGGCGGCCGGTTGTATTTCTTTCGCGGAAATACCTTTTTTTACGGGCAAATATTGGTGGACACTTTTCAGGAAGACCGCAGCAATGCAAACGTGCAGCACCGCGTGTTCAAAAGCCCGATGCTCACTGAAGAGGGGGACTGCGACCCCTGTTTTTTCAACGATACGACCCTGTTTTTTTCGAGCAGGAGGCCGGGCGGTTTCGGCGGTTTTGATATTTACAAAGCCACCTTTGGATATGACGGGTGGAGTGAACCTGAAAACCTCGGGCCGGCCATTAATTCGGGATACGACGAACGGGCACCTTTTCTAACGAGAGATGGCCTCGTCCTTTATTTCAGCACCAACGATGCGAGGAGAAGTATAGGTGGGCTGGACATTTTGAAATCAAATTTCCTTTTTGGGACAAAAAAATGGGCAGTGCCCGAAAACATGGGCATGCCTATCAATTCGGCTGCCGACGATGCCTATTTTGTGCTTTCCGACGATGGGGCATCGGGCTGGTTTTCGTCTTCCCGGAAAACGGGGTTTGGGAAAAGGGACTTGTATTTTGTTGAATTTGATCTGTGGAAAAAATAAGGACAGAGTTAACAACTTTTCAAAAGTTGTCAACCCTCCATATTGTCCTTTTTTGACAAAAATCTTTCAAAATTTTGAATGAGTTTGCTTTATGTCAAAAAGCACAGTACTTTAGCGCCCACTTCATAAAGGTCCGCATCTAAAGTTTTTTTTAAATCAGTTAATTATTGGAGAATATTCACCGCAAAGCCATGCTTTGCCGTTCATGCGTTGCCAGTATTTTAATGCTGCCCTGCCAATGCCTGCACGACCGATTATTTTACCTAAAATCATTATTTGAGATGAAAAAACTTTTGCGCCTTTTTCTACTTTTATCCTTTTGCTGGATTTCTTTTTTGTCAAAATCTTCTGCACAAACCGAGGCGGTGATTATTGGGCCGAATGAATTATGTGTTGGCGAATGTGCCAATTACGAAGTAGTGTTGTTAGACACAATTGATTTCATTGTTGAATTGACTTGGTATCAGGCCAATGGAAATCCGATATCGAGCGAGAACCCTTTCTCTCTTTGCATGGACTCGCCCAACGGCATGTCCATTTCTGCTGTTGGCTCGACCGAACTTAACCAAGAATTTGAAACGTCCCTTTTTATTGAGGCCACCACCTCGGTCAATCCAAAAATCGTTTCTACTTCCATTTCTTGCCCCGCCGATACTGCCTTTGCCTGCGAGCGGGTCTGCGCGTTCAATGTTGCTACTTACGAAGTGTCGGGAGTTCCGGCTGGTACAAGCGTAGAATGGGAAGTGACGGGCGCAGAAAATTTTACGCCAAACGGGCCAAGCCTAGAAGTAGAATGGGGCGCAGCAGGGCAGGGCGAAATAACGGTAACCGTTGGCGGAAGTGGAACAAGCCCTGCCCCCCTGCAGATATACTGTGGACAGAGCGAGCGGTATTTTTCTCCGCTTGATGATATTTTAGGAAGTGGTTTTTTGGAAATACACGGAGGCTTGCCTATTTACGATATTGTGATAACGGGCCCCAACGGTTATGTATCCATGAATACAACAACAGACCAGTTCGCAGAATATTCAAACCTCTTTCCGGGCACATATACCGTAGAAGTGGTATCTTCCGATGGCCAGTCCATGGATTGCTCGTTCACTATTTTGGACAACCTTGATGAATGTTGGATTTCTACTTTCCCAGATGTGATAGAGCAACCTGTTTCTTGCGATTCTTGCAGCGGCTTGATCGTTTTAACAAGTTTCACTCCTACCCAACAGTTCAGTTATATTTGGAGCGACGGTAGCACTTCTTCGGGGGCAGGTGGTCTTTGTCCCGGCAGTTATTCGGTAACTGCCGTGGATGCAGATGGCTGCGAAAATGAAATATCCATCAACATCGTCTGCCCCACCAATTCCTGCTCCGGCGCCGATAGGCTCTGCGTCGAAATCTTGGAACAGCCCAAATCCAACATCGCCTCCACGCCCGCTGCCGTCAACGGCACCATCGAGGTCTGTCAGGGGCAGACCGTTTTTTTTGAAAACAACAGCGAAGGTGCGACCACTTATATTTGGGACTTTGGCGACCTCAATACTTCCACCCAATTTGAGCCAGAACATATATATGGTGTGCCCGGCATCTACTCCGTTTCGCTCATTGCCCGCAACGACTGCTTTTGCAGCGACACCTCTTTTGTGGAGGTCAATGTGCAGGCCAACGAAGTGCCCAGCATCAACTGCACCGGCACCATCTGCGAGGGCGAGTCGGTCACTTATACCACCGACGCCAATTGCAGCAATTTCACTTGGGGGCTGCAGGGCAGCGGCAATATCATTGACGGCGGCGGCACTTCCGACAACTTCATCACCGTGGAATGGACAGCCGGGCCGGAAGGGGAAATTTCGCTCGGCGTGAGCGGCTGTGCGGGAAGCATTTGCAACGTCACCAATATCGTTCCCATCCCCATTATTTCTGCTGCTGCGCAAATAATGGGAAGCACCAAAGTCTGCGAAGGCAGCACGGAGGAGTATTTTATACCCAATTATCAGGGCACCGAAATCTTTTGGTCGGTCAATGGCTCAGGCAACATCGTGGACGGGCAAGGCTCGGAACGGGTGACCATAAACTGGTTCGGCGCGGCCAATCAGAACAACCCCCAACAGGTCTTGGTGGAGTTCGACAACTGCTACCTCGGCTGCTCTGGCTCGGCTGCTTTGGACGTGGACATTGTTCCTTCATTTTATGTAAAAGGCCCAGTTGAGGTCTGCGAAAACAGCACCGAAGAATACCGTACTTTCAATACCATCACCAACCTTCCGGTAAACAGTAATTGGGAAGTTTTTGATGAAAATAATTTGAGCGTTTGGACATCTACGGGAGCTGCCAATGCCGCAAATATTACTTGGAACTTCCCGCCCGGCAGCTACACCGTCCGCGCCCAAGCGGCCAACTCCACTGGTTTTTGCAACGACAAATTTGATGTTTTCATAAAACTAAAAGCTGCGCCAGCACCCGTCAACAGCATTGACGGCGAGGCAAATATCTGCCCCGGCGAAGCCTATACCTATACGGCCAATGGCCTCCCGCTGCATGACTTCACTTGGTCGGTCATTGGCGGTACGCCGAGTACTTTTAGTGGCGATGCCGTCAATGTGACTTGGGGCGCAGCCCCTCCCTATGAAATCTCCGTAGTGCAAACGGCTACCCTCGGCCTCGCCTGCACCTCGCCGCCCATCAGCTTGACCATCAATGAAATACCGCCCATTCTGCTGACCGGCGATGCACAGGTTTGCCACGAAACGATGGGTACTTACAGCGCCCCATTTTACGAAGTGATAGATTATGAATGGGAGGTCGTTCCGGCAAGTGCGGGCACTGTCGTTTCGGGGCAGGGCACTGCCTCCGTTGATGTGCTTTGGCATGAAGAGGGGGCGGCCTCGGTGCAGCTTTCTGTCTGCTCCGCAAATGTTGGCTTCAACGTAAATGTGCTGCCCCTGCCCCTGCCCTTTGTGCCCGACGGCGAGGTATGTTTTGGTGAAACGACAACGGTTTCGACCACTGCCGCATTCGCTTCTTATTCTTGGAAAAATGAAAATGGAGCGGAAATATCCACGCTGCCAAGCCCCGGCCTCGGCGGTGGGTTTTACGAAGTAGAAGTGACCGATGCGAACGGCTGTGTGGGCGATACTATTTTTGAAATAATAGAACATGCCGCTCCGCAAATTTCAGTGAGCGCACCTATTTATCTAGGTATCTGCCCGGGAGGAACGGGCGTGACCCTCCATGCGACCACCAATTCAGGAGGGCTCGATTTTCAGTGGTTCGACGGCGCTACGCCCGTTGGCACCAATTCGAGTACTTATTTTACCAATGCCGCCTCCACTTACCGGGTGGTGGCCACCAATCAATTTGGCTGCACGGCGGAGGCCGCAATGACCGTTTTCGATTGCGAATCGGTAGGCGGCAATTGCCAGGGCGGCGTATGTACTGGGCCTCCGCCTGACGGAATTTGCATACCTGCCGGCACCATCAGTTTCGACATTGCCCCCACTACCGATTGCGCGGTGCATGATTACGTGAACACTTCCACCAATTTCATCCCCGGCTCTTTTTTTTGGGCTTTTGGCGACCCTGCTTCGGGTGCGGCCAATAGCTCGTCTTTGGCCAATCCGAGCCATACTTTTGGACAGCCGGGCTTCTATGCTATTTTTCTGAGTGGTGCGGTGACCAATGCCGCCGACCCCAATACGGCCTGCCTGCTTTGGCAGCTCTCGCAAGACACTATTTTGGCATTGGCCGACTTTGAATCGGCAACCGTTTGCGCCGGCGCAGCGATGGAATTTTTTGACCGGACGGAGCATATGGCTTTTGCCTCGCTGACCTCGTGGAACTGGGATTTTGGCGATCCCGCATCGGGCGCCGCCAATACCTCGGCCGACCAAGACCCGGCGCATGTTTACAGCACTCCCGGCAATTATATGGTCACTTTGACTGTCGGTGTGCAGGGCGGCTGTTCGACTTCCATCACCAAAGAAGTGACCGTTGTTGCCCCGCCGACAATTGACTTTCCATTGCCTGCACTGACCTGCGAAAATACGCCGCTGCCATTCGCTGCCAACACCTCTTCCGATGTGGCTTCGATCATTTGGGATTTTGGCGACCCCGCAAGCGGGGCAGCTAATTCTTCCGACCAAACCAATACTTTTCATGAATACGCAGCGCCGGGCATTTATACCATTTCGGTCACTGCGGTCAGCGTTTTTGGTTGCACCGAAACCTATACCGACAACGTGATGGTTACCCCCAACAGCCTCGGCGGAAACATTGCTTTTTCCCAGCCCTCTCCCATTTGCGAAGGCGATAACGTGACACTCACTGCGCCCGCCGGAGGCACCGTTTATGAATGGTCGAATGCAGGTACAACCGATCAGATCACTGTTTCGGAAACGGGTATTTTTGGTGTCACTTTGACCGATGCAGAGGGCTGCGTTTATTCGCCCGATGAGGCATTGGTGGATGTGTTTGGCGAACCCAACGGCATCATCAAAGCAGTGGAGTACAATGAATTCAACCAGCCAGTTGCATTTTTTGAAAATAATTACACTGTCTGCGAGGGAGAAGATGTGAGCCTGCTCATACAGGGCAGTTTGAATTACAGCTATCAGTGGTCAACGGGGGCTACGGGGACGCAACTCCAGTTTACCGAAGACCGGGGCACTTTGTTGGCCGTCGGGACTTATAATTACACCGCGGTAGTTACCGATAATACGACGGGCTGCACGAGCGAAGAAGGGCCATTTACGGTCACCGTAAACCCCAAACCGGATGTGCAGATTGCCTCCTCGCCGTCGGGTTTTTTATGTGAAAACAATTCCGCTTCGCTAAATGTCGTCGGAGCCGACCCGGCCTTCAGTTATGCCTGGAACACCGGGGAGACGGGCACCGGCATTACGGTCATCGCAGGGGGTACTTATTTTGCGCAAGCGGTCAATCAATTTGGGTGTAAAAACCGCAGCAACGAAATTGTGGTCAACAATGCGCCCGACATTGACATCATCCCGACGGGCTGCCATACCCGCTGCGCGCCCGATACGATGTGCATCCCTGACCTGCCCCTCGTCAGCTCTTATCAATGGTACTTCAACAACACGCCGATGGCTTCGCCAAATGGGAATTTGGCTGATCCAATATTTGACCAGAGCGGCGAATATTATGTGGAAATGACCGACGTGTTCGGTTGCCAATCAACTTCCGATGTGCTGACCCTCGACCTCTTCCCCGGCTTCGGCGACATCCTCGGAAACGTTTATTTCGACGTAAATGAAAACGGGATAATTGATGCGCCCGATACCCTCGTGAGCGGCATTGATATTATTTTAAATGATGGAACGGTTGCCCTCGACACCGTGGGGAGCGGCCTTTCGGGCTATGTTTTTTCCGGTATTTTATCCACAAATTATATCCTTGCTTTGGACACTGCCAACCTGCCAAACGATTGGCGGGCGTATTTGTCGTTCACCAATATTGACCTCGTGGGCTGCGATGTGGAGGAGCAGTTTGATTGGCTGCTCACCAACCAATGCGTGGCCAACACCTATAATATTGACTCGACAGATTGCGGCGGCGGAGGGATTACTTTCAACGGTACATTCATCCCCGCTGGCAGTTCCGAAACTTTTGTTTTCACTTCTGCGGGCGGCTGCGATTCGACCATCGTGGTCAATGTACCGAATGCGACGGAGGACATTATTTCAGTTGACTTGCAGGTTTGCCCCGGCGAAACAATTGAGTTCAATGGGCATGAATTTGCCGCAGGCGAACAAATGGTTTTTATGGATGTCAACCAATTTGGCTGCGACTCCATTACCACCGTCAGCGTGGCTCAATTTGAAGAAACGACCTTTGACCTGGCCACTGCGCAAATCTGTTGGAACGGCGCCGACGGGCAGATCGAAGTGCAAAATGTGCAGGGCGGCACTGCTCCTTTCTTGGTCTCTTTGGATGGGCAAAATTTTCAGCCGTTGCTCGTTTTTGATCAATTGCCCGCAGGGCAGCACACCGTCTTTTTACAAAATGGCGATGGTTGTCAATTTGAGGAAACGGTCGAAATCCCGGCGATTTCCCAAATGGTCGTTGAGACAAGCGACGAGACAATGGACTGCGGCGATGTGGTGGAACTGGCGCCCATCGTCATCAGCCAATTGCCGGTGCAGTGGCAGTGGGCAGATGGCAGCAGCGGCGAACAATTGTCGGTGACGGCGCCCGGCACCTATAATTTTACGGTTTCAAATGATTGCGAAAAAGTGGAACGTTCCATCGCTGTTGATTTGAGGGAAATAGGTTTGGGAACGTTGATTTACATGCCCAATTCTTTCTCGCCCAATGGCGACGGCAGGAACGATTGCTATCAAGGCTACACTGCCCCTGACCTGGATATCCAGTTTTTTGTTTTGAAAATATTCAACCGGTGGGGCGGCCTGATGTTCGAGACAAACGACCCGAATGCTTGCTGGGACGGAAGGTTTAAAGACAAACAACTCAACCCCGCTGTGTTTGCTTGGTATATCGAAATGCGCATCCTTAACTGCGACGGGAATGTGGTGAATCTGTTTGAGGAGGGGGATATTCATTTGCTGAGGTAGGGTTGTTTTTTTCATCCCGTAGGGATCTGTTCATGTAAGAAGTGCTACTCTGTGGAACAGATCCCTACGAGATGAAAAAAGGCTGCAAAGAACAAATACCTAAATTTCTTAGGCAAGTATTTTTTATACCTAAAAATCTTAGGTATGTTTGCCCCATGAAAACAAATGAGCTTTTAAAAGGCACCATAAAGACCATCCTCCTCAACCTGCTCGCCGAGCAAGGCCGGATGTACGGTTACGAAATGGTACAAAAAGTAAGGCAGCAATCTGCCGGGGCATTTGAACTCACCGAGGGGGCGCTCTATCCCGCCCTGCACAAATTGGAGGCGAGCGGCCTGCTCACCACCGAAAAAGTCCACATCGGAAAACGGGTACGGAAATACTATCGGCTGACACCTGCCGGGGCAAAGGCGCGGGAAACGAAGGTCAGCGAGTTTGCGGAATTTGTGCGTTCCATGCAGTTATTGTTGAACCCAAAACCTGCTGCCGGATGATAGAACTCAACGAAAAACAAGTCCTCCATATCGAACATATATTGGAGCAAAAGGGGCTTAAAAACAATTCATTAAAAGAGGAACTCCTCGACCATATATGTTGCCAAACCGAAAAAGAAATGGCGGGCGGGCTTGTATTTAGCCAAGCGCTGAAAAAGAGTTTGGATGCTTTTCAGGAAGATGAAATAAAAGACCTTCAACAACATTTTTTAAAAATTTCAAACAAAAAAAGATCAATTATGACGAAGGTAACCTTGTTCGCATTCAGCGTTTTGCTGCTCGTGGTTTTTAATTTAAACCAAAAAGAATTAACCGTAAATGTCCCCGCAGCGGAAGAAGAAAATACCGCATATATGCCCGCAGTCCTTTTCATAGACCCGCCCGATGCTTCGCCGCTCAAAGCGGGGTACAAAGTTACGAGCGGTTTTGGTTGGCGCATGCACCCCATATATAAGGTGAAAAAACACCACGACGGGATTGATTTAAAAGCACCCGCCGGCACCCCTGTTTATGCCACTTCTGACGGGACAGTTGTAAAGGTGGCGTTTTATAAAAAAGGTTACGGCAAGCACATTGTCATCCAGCACGACGACCATTTCAAAACGCTTTATGCGCAGTTGTCGCGTATGGATGTGGAAGTGGGGGAACAGATAAAAAAAGGGGATTTGATCGGGGCGGTCGGCAGTTCGGGAATGTCCACTGCGCCGCACCTGCATTACGAGGTGATAAAGGACGGGGTGCATGAAGACCCGGAGGAGTATTTGCGGCCGTGAAACAAAGCGATAGGATTGCACACTGATTGAACGGATTTAACTGATTAGAACTGATTTTTTTGAATCAGTTCTAATCAGTTAAATCCGTTCAATCAGTGTGCAATCCTAATGTATAAAGAGCTAATTTCATCTTCAGAACAATAAGGGCGGCCTTGCGATAGGCTGCCTTTTTTTATTTAAATAAATATCTTTTTTTTTGAGAGTTATATTTTAT
>DROJ01000332.1 GCA_011321935.1 Bacteroidota bacterium
AAAGGGGCGAAACCTTATTGGATAAAAATGGGACATACTGCCAGTGGGTTTTGTAACCCGCTCATAACCAATTAGTTGGCAACAATCTGTCTTTCTAACAATAAACTGATGTATAGTAGTATGATTCGCATTAGTGGTTCGATTCGTAATTAGCGGACTGTTTATTTTTTGGTAAATACCACATTATCAAGGGTTTGGCGAACTAATCACTAATCAACTAATTACGAATCACTGCATTAGTAACGGATGACAGACGGAAATACTTTTTCAGGTAAGACAATATTGTCGGTGCCAACCCCAACAAGCTCTAAAAAGTGCAGGCCGAAAATCAACCCAATGAAGTTGCGTTTTTTTTATGTGAAAACTATTTTGACCTTTGCGCCTTTGAAAAAAGAGAATTTGAGAGGTTGAGAAAATGAGAGGTTGAGAACAGTGCAGCGGAAGGGCTTTTGATTTTTGCCCAAAAATCAAAAGCCCTTCCGCTGCACTGTTCTCAACCTCTCATTTTCTCAACCTCTCAAATTCTCTCCTTATAAAATTCCATTTTGAAAAATTCGACCAAAGTTGGCCTCATTATAATTGTCGTTCTGATCATCGACCAGGCATTAAAAATATGGATCAAAACCCACATGCACCTCAACGAGGATTCATTTGAAGATTGGAGTTGGTGGACAGTTCCGTGGGGCCGGATCCATTTTGTGGAAAACGAAGGCATGGCCTTTGGCATCGAACTGCCCGGCAATTATGGGAAACTGATACTCAGCCTTTTCCGCATCGCTGCCGTCGGTTTTTTGTTTTATTATTTGAAACTGCTCATCCGGGCAAAAGCATCATTTGGGCTGCTTGCCTGTTTTGGGTTGATACTTGCCGGAGCGCTCGGCAATATTCTGGACAGTGCATTTTACGGGGCGATTTTTTCTAAATCCCCTTTCCATTCTTTGGAGGTGGCAAGGCTGTTCCCTCCGGAGGGCGGTTATGCCGATTTCCTCCACGGCAGGGTAGTTGATATGTTTTATTTTCCCATGTTTTCGGGCACTTTCCCAGAGTGGCTACCTGTGTGGGGCGGCGAAGATTTTTTGTTTTTCCGGCCTGTTTTTAATGTTGCAGATGCTTCTATTACGGTCGGTGTCATCAGCTTGCTGCTGTTCCACCGTGATTTTTTCAGCGGCGATTCTATTGAAAAAAAGACAGCGGAGGAAGAGGTAGAATTGGTCAAAGAAACGGCAAAGGCAGCGCAAGAAGAGGACGGCAGCATTACGGGGAAAGAGGACGCCCCGGTGTGAACGGGCGGGCTTGGCTTCCCCGCCCTTGGCATGTTCAACGATACACAAAAACCGGGAAGACTTCTCCTTTTTTAAACTTGTCCCTTCCTTTTGGCAACTCCATAAAAGCATCGGTTTCCACGAGGTTGGCAAGGTCGCCCGAGCCCTTGCCTTCGAGGGGCATGCCCATCCATTTCCCGTCTTTTCCATTTTCCAATTTCACCTGCAAAAAATAAGTGAGGTCAGGTTTGAAAGAAAAATCTTTTCCCAAAACGGCATATTGCTGCGCAAAAGGGGAGAGGCCGAGCGATGCCCTCAGCCAGGGCTGGAAATAACGGTTGAGGCACATAAAAGAAGAAACGGGGTTGCCGGGAAAAGCAAAGACAAATGCCCCCTCCGTGCGGCCAAACCAAAAGGGCTTGCCGGGGCGCTGCGAGACTTTATGGAATAGTTTTTTTACGCCCAGTTCTTCTAATATCTCGGGCAAAAAATCCAGCTTGCCCATTGACACGCCGCCGCTCATGAGCAGGGCGTCGTATTCTACCAAAACTTTTGACAAAATGCGGCGGATGGCCTCTTTCTCGTCCAGTAAATGAAAGAGGTCGGCAGTGATGCCCCACTGCCCGGCCATAGCTGCCAAATTGTGGACGTTGGATTTCCTGATCTGGTGGGCCTGGGGTTTTTCATTGACTTCCACCAGCTCGTCGCCCGTGGAAATGATGGCCACTTTTGGCATTTTGCTGACCAACAAACCTGCCTTCCCGACAGTGGCCGCCACTCCTATTTCTGCTGCGGATATTTTACAGCCTTTGCGAACGATCAGCGAACCCGCTGCCCGGTCAGTTCCTTTTCGATGAATGTTTTGTTTGTCTTTTATCTCATCAATCAAGATGGTTGCCTGCCCGTTTCTTATCTCTAAATCTTCGTAACGGATCACGGTGTCAGTGTTCAGGGGGAGCATGGCACCGGTCATCACTTCTAGGCAGTTTTCATCTTTTTGCAAAGTCATTTGCGGGGCGCCCGCGGCTTGCAGCCCTTCTATTTTAAAAACCCTTTTTCCTTTTTTGAAATATTCAAACTGGATCGTTATGCCGTCCATGGAGACCCGGTCGAAAGGAGGGAAATCGCGGTCGGCGTAGAGGCCTTCGCACAAAACACGGCCGGTGGCCTGATGGAAAGGGATGCGTTCTTCTCCGAAGGATGCCGTGTTTTGGAGGACTGTTTTTGTTGCTTGTTCTACGCTGGTCATTTTTAAAAAAATTAGTTGCCTTTTATACCCTGACAATGTTAAATTAGGATTTTTAAAAAATAGCGGAAGCCACATTAAATATTATTCTAATTTAACATTGTCAAGATACTTTATCCGTTTTTTTTTTGCAAAGCTCCTCTTGCGGGAGGGTTTTTGAAACCTTCCCTTTTCTCAAATACCATTGTGGGATGCGGGTTTCAAAAACCCGCCTACGGAAGGAGCTTTGCAAAAAAAAGTCGCTATGAATTTGCGGAAACGAAGGTAAGCACAAAAGTAAAAAGCTGGCTTCGGACTTCCGTCCGAGATACTTGGCTCGGACTTCCGTCCGAGATACAAAAAGCCCCGGAGAAGAACCTCCGGGGCTTTTTTGTTTTTAAAAAACACTTTTACTCAAGCGAGAAGCGCACTGTCACGCCGCTCCTGATATTGGTCGTTGGATAGCCTTCCGACGTCTTTGGCTCTTGTCGGCGGTAATCAAAAAAGAAGCGCAGGGATAATTGTTTGTTCAATTGATAGGTTGCCTGCGGCAAAATGGTAATGATCTTATTGCCCCTCGTTGGGTCTTGTGTACCGTAGAACAAATCATAGCGGTTGGTCTCGTCATCACGGATGGAAAAGTCGAAGGTAATGTCGAGGCTGCCGGGTTCGTTCGTTCTGCGCCTGCCTGCCCGGCTGGAAGAGCCCGGCTTGTTTTTATCGTCCTTTTTTTGTTTTGCCCGGCTTTTTTTCTTTTTCTTAGAAGTAAGGAAACCAAGTTCCACTTCTTTTATTTTGTACCCAAAACCAACGGTAATGTCTGTTCCGACGGTCTCGTTCATATAGCCTTCCAAATCGAGGGCAAGCGTTCTCCTCTTGGAAAATTCCCCTTTAAAAGACATATCGTTTTTCAAGCGGACATCCACTCCGAGCAGCGGGCTGAACTGTTCTTGAACCTGTACGTCAGGGATCCTGAAACGGGAAAAGTAGTTGAGGTTAGGATTGGCCTCCAGGTCATTCGTCTGCTCTGTGACCAGCAAAAACGGGTCAGTACTGTCGTAAGAATTATTGGTGCGGTAGCTGCTCACCGACATTGTTCCCTTGTACCCGTGGCTGATACTGATGCTCCGGAAATACTCTTTGAACGGTGCCAGGTCTGCCAAGCCATCATAGGTAAGACGCCAATTGGGAGCGGGTTTTGTTTTGATCAAAACATTGCTCAAATAATCATCGGCAACGGCAATATTGCCGGGGTCTTTACCGGTATAAGCTGCAAAAAATGCTGGCAACAATACATCGGGATGAGTACGGCCGTAGCCCCTTGGATAGCCTTGGGCGGCGTTGTCGGGATCGTCGTGGCTGCCCGGCGGGTCGGAAGACAGGCGGTTCGCAATGCCGACCCTAGCATCCGAAAAGGTTTTAAAAAGGCCGAAAAGGTCTTTCTCGAACAGTGTATTGAAAGCTCCGATATAGGAAACCTGGAAAGTCCCGAAATCGGACTCGGCAAAGTGTTCCATTTCTGTCTGCGAACGGTTGTCGGGGTTGGCTGGGTCAAGGATTTGGTTGCGCGCAAATTTCTCCTCGTGGTTTCTGGTCTTTGATCTGCTGGCATCCACGTCAATACGGAATTTACGGAAAGGTTCAATGGTCAGCTTGCCGTCCATCTCTTGCTTATAAGTCTGCAAAAGTGGGTTTGGCTGCGTGACATCACCTGAAATCCACTGCCAGTTTTTGTATAAATAATCTTTGTCCGTGTACCAGTCTTTTTGGTCAATGTTGGGCTGGAAACCTGCCACAAAGCCCCATCCGGGGGCATCAAAACTTTGCATTCCGAACAACTTGCTGTCTGGCAGATAACCGGGGATGACGGTGGTATAGCTTTCCCGGTAGTTCAGCCTCAATTTTCGGACAGCCATCAGTGGCCGGATGAAGGCGCGCTCCATCTTGCTGGGCTGCTTGTCTTTGTTTTTCTTCTTGTCCCTATCTGAGCGGTTCTTGCCCGCCTTGTCTTTTTTATCGGAGTCTTTGCCTTTGTCTCCGTTTTTCTTTTTTGATTTTTTATCATCGGCCTTACTGCCCCTTTTGTTCTTTTTATCTCCTTTGCTGGCGTCCCGGAGGCCTCGGCTACCGCGGCCGCGGCGGGGCTTTGAATTGATTTTTTTCAGGTAAGGGACATAATTGTACAACTTTTCAAAATCAAGGTCTCCGTTGATTGTCTTGTCCTGTGAGTTGTTGATGATGTTGCCTTGGGCGATGGCAGTAGGGGTGCGGCTCGAAGCATCCCAGCCATAGCCCGCTTTGTAACTTGCCTTTAAACCTACCCAATCGAGGAAGGGGATGTCTTTGGTGGGCACTTTATAGGTCGCATTGATATTGTGCTGGTAGTGTTTGGTCCGCCCAAAATCGCGGAGGCTCTTTTTTATGGAATCGCGGCGGAATTTACCGATGTCGGAAATGTAGAGGGGGTCATTGGCCGGCAATTGGTTTCGCTCCAGCATTTCTATTTCATCCGGTTCGTCAATGACTGCGTTGTTGTCGGCATTGAACTGGAACTTGAGGTTGCGGGTAATGTCCCACTGTAAATCATAGATCCGGTTCCAGACAAACTGCTTATTATAATAGGTGTTGTACAAAGGGTTGGCGCCCGCAAAACGGTGCTTGGTCACATTGAACTTCCGGTCGAGGTCGGTGCTGAAAGCAAAAGAATTGGGGAAAGGATTGAAGTTCATGTTTTTTAAAAACTTCAGGTTTTTGCTTTTGATGACCTTTTTCAGGGGTTCGATATATTTTACTTTCCGGGTATAATTATAATCCAGTGCGCCCCTTCGTCTGGTCAGCACGTCACTTTCCACGATGGGATCGTGCTGTGAAGTTTCATCAAAAGCATAGGTAGCCGTAAAATTGGAGATGTCCCAGGGCATTGGTTTTTTATCGGTATTGGTGCGCTGCTTCCGCACGTTCGTGAAATTGTAGCTTTTGATGGTCTTTACGGTTTGTGCATCGGTCTTGGCTTGCTGTGGGTTTGCTTCCGTTTTCAACTTCTCGTCGAGTTCAAGGTCAAGGTCGTAGGGGTCGTACTGCGGGGTGCTTACTTCTTTTGAATATTGGAAATAAAAGGGAACGGACAGCCCTGTTTTTTCCGGCAGGAATTTATCCAATTGTGCCGTGCCGGCAATGTCGTATTGCAGCTTTTTTTCTCTCTGCCTATCGGCCAATTGTTTGTCGAGCGGCCCAAAGCCGATGCTGCTTGCTGCCACCGAACCCGAGAGGGTCATGAAGTCGGCCAATTGCATATCTATCCGGGCCGTACCCGCCACACCGCCCCTTTCGTCGAGGCCAAAGGCGCGGAGTTCGTTGATCCAGATTTCGATGCTTTTTTCATCGTTTTGCAAACAGTCGTCCCCGATGACGGGGTTGCGGATGCCGACCATGACCGTTTTTACCAGGCCAAGGTTGGGGTTTCCTTTTATCCGGAAAATGGCGCCCGTTTTTTTCTCTCCGGGCATGTTCTTGATTTCGTACAGTTTCCCCAATGTCGCATCGGGGTCTGCGTTCCTTATTGTTTTCAGTTTTTTTAGCAAATCAAAATCAATGGTGATGTCGTTCGAGTCCGGCCAGACGACGCGCGCGTACTCATCGCTCCTCTCCTGAACGATTGTATTGGGATCAGACATGGTGATGGGTATTTCATATTCATAAAAATTGCTGTTGATGTCGCTTCCCAGGCGGATGAAAACATTTAAATCACCATCTTGCAAGGGTTCGTTTGTTGCGCAGTTTTTAGTGTCCTCTGCGTGCAAGAACATCTTTAATTTTTTCAGCACGCGCATATCGAGGTTCAGGTTTTTAAAAACCCCTCTTGCATCGCCGTCTTCCAAATTGCAGACCCTCAAAGAAAGCGCTTGCTCGTTTTGCAGGGCACTGATATTTACTCCCAGTGCTTGCTCCCTGGTGATGCCCGGGGGAAGGGTATAGCCAAATGGTTCGCGTTCGCTGTTTTCCTCAATGTTCACCGCATTGATGTCAAAAGATGTTTCGTCAAAATCAAAACAAGGCTCTTCTTCCAGTTCCCTGGTGTACCGGCGCCATTGGCTCCGTACCAGTTCTAAAGTTGCGAAGCGCAGGACAACGGGCTGTTGAAACCCTTTGAGGTACATCCGCATGAAACGGATGGAACGGAAATCGCGGATGCCACCGACTTTTCTGAAGAAGGGGTCGGAGTCCAATAGGTTGAGGGGGATGCGGAAGCGGTGCCATACCCGGCGGTCGTCATTGCTTACTCTTGTCTCGGTAATAAAAGGGTTGGCGTCAGCGTCAATGCCCCGGAGGCCATCATAAACGATGGGCACCCGGTACTCAAAATAACTTTCCGTTTCGTTCACCGTCCGGTCACCGTCGAGGTCTTCTCCATCGGGTAATGTAGTGGAGGAACGGGTCAAGGATTCACCTTGGTTGATGGGGGTGTTGCCTTCCAGGCCAAAGAAGCGGTCATAGCGGTCAAGTGTTGAAGTACCATTGCTGTAACTGCGGTAATGCCGGAAGTTGTCGTTGGAGGGGTCGGCAGTGATTGTAGCTATAGCAGGGGCAGAGAGGGATTGTATTGCGGCTATATAATCCGCAAATTTGACCCTTTCGCCTGCATCGTTAAGGCCGTCGAGACCGACGTCCTGTGCTGCCCTGTTGTCGGGATCCGTATCAAAATTGTTAGTGATCTGCGGGTTGAGCGGTATCTGCCCCCAATTGGTTTCGGTAGATCTCAGTCCTTGTGTATTGGGGCCGGGAAGGCCATTTTCAAAAAACTTTCTTGAATCGGGCATGATGTCTTCGGAAATGTTTCCGAAGTTGATAATCAACTCGCCGTTCATCCTGCCAGAAGCGGCATCGGGGTTGGCAGCGATAGCGCCGGTTGTATCTAGGTAAGGGCTCATCATCCAAAATTCGAGGAATTCGATGTTGGAAGATTGAAAGTCGTTGGTGGTCATTTGCCGCATAATGCCGGCCCAGCGCGTTTCGGGGTCTTTGAGCGAGCCATCAGGGTTGAGGCCTGCTGAAAAAGCAGACCCGGTTGGGGGATCGTAATTATAGGGCCCCCTCCGGGTAGGGTCATAAGCAAGGTCCAATGAGCGGATCAAAGCGGCGCCCAATTGGTTTGCGTTTTGCCGGTTAGGAAAAATTTCTGTTTGCTGGACAACAACACCGTATGGGTTTCCATTGTCGTTGCCAGAAGAACTACGGTCAATGCTGTACCAACTAAGGTGTGCCCGGTTCATGCCGGCCACGAGCGAATCGTTCAAGAAGGCTTCGGGGAAAATGGGATCGGTGGCATCTTGGTCATCACGTGGTACACTTGACATCATCCAGCCATTTACTCCAACAGAAGGAGTGGTCAGGTTGAGGGGCGTTACAGCGCCTTCAAAGTCATCTATGTAAACGACGCCCCCCTTGTTCTTTTCCGTGGGAGAGTCTTCGTTGATAGCGCGGGCGTGGCCTGGTTTCAGTACCGCTGTTTCGGCGGTAAAATTGATGTTCGACATTTCTTTGGTAGAGATCAAGGGTATCTTGTCCACTAAGCGGGTCAGCCACGGGGCTTCATTGCTGTAATTTACATCAAAGCCATAGATGCGGTTGTTGATGGGGTCGTCGCCGATATTTACTTTTTGGGTATAGGGCCTTTCAAATAGGTGCAGATAGGTGCCCCCCAGGGTCAAGTGCTTGTTGACCATATAATCGGCGCGCACACCCAACATGGTCTTGGTTTGAAAGCCAAAAAGGGAATTGTCTTCAAATTCGACCCGGATCGGCGCACCTGAATTGAGGTACACATCATTTAGGATACGCACCCGGCCGATCTGGTAATCTATTTCATAATCACGGCCTTCTTCTAATTTTTTTCCGCCCGAATAAACACTCACGGCCCCTTGTGGAATATTGAACGCGCCGAGGGAAATTTCAGAGGAGACGGATGATTTATAACTGCCTTTTATGGTGAAGCGGTTGAACTCCTGAAACTCCCTGGCATTGAAAAGGGTCTGTTTGTACAATTGTTCATAAACAAACTTGGCAGTGTCTTGAGGTTGGAGTTGGCTGGCGAGCGAGCTGCCGAAAGGCTCTAAGACCGGGAACATGATCCGCCCGTTGCGGGTATTGATAGTGAGCCCGTCCACAAAGTCAAAAACCCCATCGGGCTGCGGGTCGAGCTGCACGTTGAGCTGGTCGAGGTTGAAAATGCGGAGCAGGGGCTTGTCCGAGATGCCGGCTGCCGGCATAAATTGCTTGGTGCCCTCGCCGGGGTCTTCATAATAAACGCCCAGTTCAAAATCTTCTCTTGATACATTATAGGCACCGATGTTGTAAACATTTTTCATCATCAAGTCCCAAGTCGGCAACTCAACGGGCTGAATGGTGCTTTTCAACATTTTCACGAACAGTACATTTTGCGTGACCGAATCGGTTGCCCTTTCCTGGTCTTCTGCAATCTGCCCTACTTTATAAAACTTATCTTGGTAAAAATATTCAAATGCAACCCCTACCACTTGATCAGGCTGGATGTTGATGTTCAACGAAACAAAACCCAGCTTGGGGTGATAGGTGAACTCTGTGGGCGACAATTGGCGTGCTGTCACTTTCTCGAAATCACGTCCTTGCTGTAAACCCATGCCCCTTAATACATTGACCACTTTGTCCACCTCTTTTGAATTTGGCGTATTCAAGATGGTATTGTAAAGGTCGTTCGCCCTGTTTTCTGGCAGGGCGTTCAAGCCAGTAATGTCGGTGGCAAAAGGAGGGGTCCGCTCGTCTTGCTCAGGGTTGGTGAAGCGGCTTGTTTCGCCCAGATCAGCGAGGGCAACAATGTCGCGGATGTTCTCCGTCGAGTTGCGGGTGTCGGTCACCCATACCTGAATGTTTTTGATGTCAAAAAGAGACTTGATGGTGGGCAGTTCGCTCAGTGCTTCCTCAAAATGTTCGCGGTTGTAATGGGTGAGGAAAAAGTGGCGGTTCTCGTCGTACTCATCGGCTTTTACTTCAAATTCTTGAAATTGGCTGCCGCCCTCTAAGGTGATGGATTCGCGCTCCGATTTTTGTTGCGAAGCGACAAGGTTCAAGGTCAAGCGGCCGAATTGCAGTTCTGTTTTAATACCGAACAAACTCTGGCTGCCCTGTATCAAAGTGCCCCGCAGAGGCAGGCTCACGTTTCCCGCTTCTATTTTTTTGATGATGTCGTCTTCGCCAAATGTTTCGGTATTGTAATCCAACTTCATGGTATTGTCGAAGTCGAAAGTTGCCTGGGTATTGTAGTTGGTATTCAGTTTTAGTTTTTCGCCGATGGAGCCGTCCACGTTCATCTGGATAGCCATGTCAAAATCGAAACCGCCCTGCCGTTGTTGCCGCTGGGGGAGGGTTGGGTTCAAGATGTTGTTGAACTCCACGCCAAAGGTCAGGTCAATGTTTCCTTGCGGTTTGATGTCCACTTCTGTGCCTCCAAAAAGGCGCTCGATCATCTGGTCCTTGATGTCGATTTTTGCCAGTGGGTCCAACCTGCCCGAAGTTCCCCGCCCTGTGCTTGAACCTGAAAGTGCATTAAAATATTCTTGCTCCTGCTGTCTGGCCTGATACTCCATGTACTCATCGAAAGTCATGTAAGTAGGGGGGCGGAAATAGTCGCCGCCTATCGTTTCGGTAATGATGTAATTGCCCGTTTCGGGGTCGAACTCTACTGTTTGCTCTACCGCCGCAGGGTCTTGCAGGTCGAAGGGGTTTTGGTTGGCATCGTTCAGGAAATCATCCTGCCGGTCGATGAGGGGGATCGTATCTGCTGGAGGGGAAGCTGTTTCCTGGAGCATGTTCTGCTCGGTGGGTTCAGTTTCGGTCTCGTTAGAGGCCAGTACATATTCGGGCGCAAAAGGGTTTTCTGGCATGTTGGTGCTTCCAAAAACGGAGGGGTTTTCAGCGAGCATCAAGAACACCAGCATACTAACAATAAGTAAAAATCTCTTCTTCATAATATTGCGGCAAGATGCCTTCTTTTTACGATTAGTGCGTGTGTCTTTTAAGGAAAAAACTGGAACATCTATTTGCATAAAAAAAATATTTAAACAAATGATGCACAGTCCTTAAGACGGTATTTAAAATGCAAAACAAATTGAAGCAGTGTTGATCGCAGCCTCAAGGAAAAGAGTCTGTTACGAAATGGAATCGGAATGGTTGAGCAAAGTTGAAACTAGTTTAATGCTTTTCGTAAAATCCTAACATACCTTTGATTTTGTTTGCACACGGAATGGTTCAAAAACGCTGAATTCCTGATTGATTTTTTGAGGGCCTATTATTTAACAGTTGTCGTGATTAGTGATTAGTGACCAGTGATTAGTAGATTAGTGATTAGTAGATTAGTGACCAGTTATAGTGAACAGTGTTGATAATACCCAACCACTGGTCACTAATCACTGGTCACTGATCACTAATCACTGGTCACTGATCACTGATCACTGATCACTGGTCACTGATCACGACAACTGTTTGAGTGCCAACCGGATGAGGTCTTCCACATTTGAAACACCGGGGTCGGCCTGCAAAACTTTGTTGAGTGCCTTTTGTGCCTGTATCTTATTGACCTGCAAGGACATCAGGGCTGATAACGCATCCTGTCTCATTGTATTGTTTGCCGCAGCAATGGGAACAGTCACGCCGCCACCTGATTTTATCAATTTGTTTTTCAGGTCCAAAATAATCTGCTTGGCCGTCTTGTTGCCGATACCTTTTACCTTTTTCAATGCCGCTTCGTTTTCGGAAATAATGGCTGCCCGGAGTTCATCGGGCATCATGGTGGAAAGCACGATCTGGGCAGTAGAAGGCCCGACGCCTGAAACAGAGATCAAATGCACGAAAAGGTTGCGTTCGTCGTCGTCGGCAAAACCGTAAAGTGTCTGGGAATCTTCTTTTACATGGAAATAAGTAAGGATCTTTACATGTTCCAGCTTTTCTACCCTTGAATAAGTGTTCAAGCTGATGTGGACCCGATAGCCGACCCCGTTTGCCTCTACCACTATATAGGTGGGTGCTTTGAACGTGATGTTGCCCTTGATGTAAGTTATCATTTTGGTAAACGGTGATTTTTATAACTTGGCTTTTTGATTTGCGGCGCGAAATTACACATTTCGCATGTGGGGGTGGGAACGAATTGCCGGCCTATCGGAAAGCTGTTTTTAATAAAATAAATATACTCTTGGCACCAACCTATCCAATTTTAGAGGTCAACTTATCTGCTTTGCGCCACAACTTGCAGCTTCATCAAAGCTTTCTCCTTCCAAGTACCAAAACGATGGTCATGGTAAAGGCAAATGCTTATGGCAGCGGCAGCGTGGCAGTGGGCAGGTTTCTTGAAAAACAGCGAGTTGACTATCTCGGGGTGGCTTTCGTCCACGAAGGAGTAACATTGCGCAAGGCCGGCATCCAACTGCCCATCCTCGTGCTCAACCCTGCCGAAACAGCTTTCGGGACAATGTTGGAATTTGGGCTGGAGCCCGAAATATATAGCCTCGGCCTGCTGAAAGAATTCCTCTCTTTTGTCAAGTCAAAAAAGAGGCCCTCCCCCGCTGCCGGAAAATTTTTGATCCATTTAAAATTGGACACGGGCATGCACCGCCTCGGATTTGAAGAAAGTGATTTGGAAAAATTGAATGCGCTCCTGACCGCCAACAACAAAACCATAACCGTTCGATCTATCTTTTCCCACCTTGCTGCCACCGAAGCCGTTGCCCACGACGATTTCACAAAAAACCAAATTGCTTTTTTTAATAAAATGTATAAAATACTGGCCAAAGAACTGGGCTATTGCCCCTTGCGCCACGTGCTCAATTCCGGGGGCATTGTCCGTTTCCCAACTTTCCAAATGGACATGGTTCGGCTGGGCATCGGCATTTATGGAACAGGCCCGAGCGGGAAAATCCAAAAAGAACTACAAACAGTAAACACCCTCAAAGCTGCCGTTTCACAAATAAAAAAAATCAAAAAAGGACAGACCGTCGGATATGGCAGGGCGGGGGCCGCAAAAGAAAACATGCGCATCGCCACCCTCAACATCGGCTATGCCGACGGGCTGCCGAGAAAGGCAGGGAACGGCCGTTTCAGTGTTTTGATAAATGGCCAGAAAGCGCCAACCTTCGGCAATGTCTGCATGGACATGACGATGGTGGATATTTCCAAAATAAAAAAAGTGAGGGCAGGCGACGAGGCACTTATTTTTGGGAAAGATGGGTTCGGCAATGAACTGCCCGTCTCGGAACTGGCACAAAGCATGGAGACCATTCCATACGAAATTTTCACTTCTGTTTCGGCGCGGGTGAAGCGGGTTTATATGGAGGGGCAGAGCGAAAACTTGGAGGTTTTTTGAACCTCCAAGTTTTTAACCTGTCCCTCCTCCACCTTGCAGCCCAAACCCCTTCATGTTCCCATTTGTTTAAAAAAAATGCAGCCAAAAACAATTGTCATAACCGGCCCGGAGTCAACTGGCAAAACAACATTGGCCGGGCAGTTGGCAGCACATTTCAAAACTGTTTGGGTGCCTGAATTTGCCCGCTCCTATATCTCTGGTTTAGATCGGCAGTATATAGAAAATGACCTGCTGGAAATTGCCAAAGGGCAGTTGCTGCAAGAAAATAAAATGAAGGAAAAAGCAGGCGGGGTTTTGTTCTTGGACACTAGTCTTGAAGTGCTGAAAATATGGTCGGGATATAAATACGGCCGTTGCCACCCTTTTATTTTGGACCAGTTAAAAGCACAAAAGCACCGTTTGTATTTATTGTGCGAACCGGATATAAAATGGGAAAAAGACCCCCAAAGAGAAAACCCGGATGACCGGCAAAAATTATTTGAACTATATGTGCAAGAATTAACCCAGCAAAACACTAACTTTGTGAAGATCAGCGGGATCGGAAACACCCGGTTTAAAAATGCCCTTCACTATGTCAGACAATATTTATCTATCCATGCAAAAACCGATGCTGCACAGTAGCTATCCGGTCATATTATTTGATGGCGTGTGCAACTTCTGCAACGACACCATTAACTCCATCATCAAGTTGGACAAAAAAAATGTTTTCAAATTTGCCCCCCTGCAATCTGAAATGGGGCAGCGGATGCTCGAAGCCTACAACCGTTCCACCGAAGATTTCAACTCGGTCGTGCTTATCTGCGACGGCAACCTCTACACTAAATCGGACGCTGCCCTGCAGACCTTTAAACACCTCGGAGGCCCCTGGCGCTACCTGCGCATATTTTCGGTGGTGCCCCGCCCCGTCCGCAATGCCGTTTATGATTTTATTGCCAAAAACAGGTACAAATGGTTTGGCAAAAAAGAGCAGTGCATGGTGCCTACCCCAGATATAAAAGCAAGGTTTTTGGACTGATGGCTGCCGCCCGATTCCTGACTGCCGACAGGCAATTGGGGAGGCTGATCAAAAACAGCAATCCCTAAAAAAACGGGCATCAAAATATTATGAACAATTGAGGTATTGTTCCCTGCCTGCCCAAAACAAGAAGGGGCTGCAACTGTGGTCGCAACTGTTCAATATCAGTTGGGCTTGAAAAAGCCATTTCCCTGCCAGTACAACCCAACTCAACTTCGGGTATAGCATATATCCCATCGGACAAAATCATTGGTTCGGAAGTTTTGGTAAATATATACGTTACGAGAGGACGGCTAATGAGCCAATCATCTAAAACAATAAACCAAGCCAATTTGGAAATTGACCTTTCAGGCTTCAGTCCAGGAGTTTACTTTGCTCAGATAATAGATGACGACCGTTCATTTATTTCTAAAATAATCCTCCAGTAAACCATATAAAACAGGGGCCAGTTGCATTAATTCAACTGGCCCTTTATTGATCAAATCAATTATCATGAAAACAACCTCAATAATTTTTGTTTTATTGTTTTTATTAAATCATTGCTTGGCGCAAGGCATATTTGCTGCCGATATTCATGTTAATGTGTCTAATGGCGCAGATGGAATTTATGTAACTACATTCGTTTCAACGTTCACCCAAGAAGAGGCCCAGCCATTTATCCTAATTGATTATGGTGATGGAACGGAAGATGTATTGTTCGGTCAAAATTTTGAACTATATACTGGTTATTATCAAAACGAATACTATATGGGGCATCATTTTTATCAAGATACAGGCATGTACACCATTACCTATATTGACAGTTCTTGGATAGATGGCGTAACCAATATGGAGGACTCCGGCAATCAACCTTTCAAAATGACCGCCGATGTACTCATTAGCAATGAAAGCGGCTTTACTACAAATCAATCTGTCTTTTTCAGCTCGACTGCGGATTTTATACTATACGAAGACAATGGGATAATCAGCCATCCTGTTATTCCTGTCGATTTTCAAGTAGATACCATTGTCCAGCGCTTTGTGGATATAGATGTCCCTGGGTATTATCTGCCAGAGGCAACGGATACCCTGGCCTGCTGCCTCGTATGGGACAGGCCGACAGAACCCGGTAGGTATGTCTTCGGTTTTGATTTTGAGGACTGGCGCTACGGGAGGATGATGAGCAGAGTACAACGCTATATCACCGTGGAAGTAGATTCCGTCATAATAACCGACAGTAAAGAACAGACGCTTGATGATAACAGCTTCTCCGTATTTCCGAACCCGGCCGATACCGATCTCCGCATATTTTTCAGGGGGGCTTATATATTGGGCGCCCAACATTCCATCAGCATTGCCGATGCATTGGGAAGATGTCTGTTCCAAAAAACAATCGGGCTGATAGAATATGGCAGTGGTATTACAATCGACGTGGGCAGTTGGCTGTCCGGTCTGTATATTATCAGTTTTAAGGTTGATGGACATATATGGTCGGAGAAAATAATTGTTTATTGATGAAGGGACTAATTCAGGTCAAAGTTCATTTTTTTTTCAAAACCAGCCCGGTTTGGGCTATGTTTTGATCGCCCGCAAATCTATGTCATGAAACATTCAATTATTATAATACTATTTCTTTCGGCCAGCACCACTGCCAAGGCCCAACTCTGGGAACAAGTGGGCGGCCCAGAATGGTGGGGCGCGGGCGCCATGTACAGCGACACCCTGACCAATTCGCTTTATATCGGCGGCATCTTCCTTTGGCCCGGGGATACCGTGCGGGGCATCTTCAGGTACGATGGCAATGAATGGGAGACCGTGGCGGCATTCGACAAATATTCATCTTTTGATTGGAGGGGGGCATTGACCAGGTATCAAGGTAAGATCATTTACGGCGGCTATTTCCGCTTGTTCGATGATGTCTTCCCGACCAACATTGCTGCATGGAACGGTACGGGATGGGAGCCAATGGGGGCTACTTCCGAGGGGCTTTTATGGGGCCCGGTTCATGCCTTTTATGACTGGCAAGGCAGCTTGGTTGTCGGGGGGCAGGTGATATATGTGGATTCGGTAAGGGTGGATGGCATCGCAAGATGGGACGGCTCAGAATGGGACCCTTTGGGCACGGACATGTTTCTGGACGCTTTCAATAGAGAGGTGACCGCCATTGAGGAGTACCACGGTGAGTTATATATGGGGGGGAGGATCACCATGTCCGTGCCCGGTCCGTTTTCGCCGCACAGCTATGGGTTGGCAAAGTGGGACGGGGAAAAGTGGAAGCCTGTCGGGTACGGTGGTTTGGGGCCATGGTCTCCAATTTGTGGAATTTCTTCTGTGAATGCCCTAGCAACCTTTCAGGGCGAGCTCTATATAGGAGGTTGTTTCCCATTACTCCCAGTATATGAACCGGGTACCAACTTCCCCATCGCCACAGCATTAGTGAAATGGAACGGAACCGAATACCGGGCATTGGGAGCGGAAGAACCCTACGTAATTGATATGGTCGTTTTTAATGAAGAACTGTACGTAGTGGGAGAGTTTGATTCCCATTCAGAGGTCGGGGAGACCAATGTGTTCAAATGGGACGGCAGTCGGTGGTGCAGCCTGGGCAGTATATTCAACGGGCCGATACACCACATCGGGATACACAATGGGGAACTGTACGTTTCGGGCGGTTTTACCCATATAAACGGCGAGCCTTTTCGGGGCGTCGTGAAATGGGTCGGCGGTGATTATACAGCAGCATGCGGCACTCCCGTGGCAACGGACGAGCCGCTGCCTAAAAGGGACGGTTTTGTTATTTCCCCCAACCCTGCCGGGGAAAAAATAAGCCTTTCCTTTTCCAATCCTATATTCCAAAAAAATACAAACCTGAAAGTGTTCGATACGCTGGGACATATTGTTTTTAAAAAAAACAACCTGAAAAATATAGACGGATATATAATAGAAGTGAGCAGTTGGCCGCCGGGCGTATATTTTATGAATATGGAAGTTGATGGGCAGGCATGGACGAAAAAAATAATAATACAATAATACCGATGAAAAAATATATCTACCCAATAGTCATATTTTCCCTTATTTCTTTTACTGCCTATTCACAGGAGCTTCGAGGAGGAGAAATTTCTCTCAATCGAGTCGTATATCACACTTACGATATATTCTTTGATTTGTACTATCATAATTTAGAACCGCCCTATAAACCTTTTCTTTTGGTTGACCTTGACGGTGTCCCTGATACTGCGTTTCTTTCTACAGTCATAGATATTGATAATGAAATGTCTTTGCTCAGGTACTACACAACACATACTTTCCCAGGAACAAATGCCTCTGTAGCTGTGATAGACACCTTGTACCTGCCAGAATTAAAAAACCTACAAGGGCCCAACAAAGACAAATTGCGGCTGTTTACGTTTTTCGAAATACATTCCGTTGCATTGGGATTTAATGTGCCCCCAACATTCACTAATCTACAGACGGATTATGAAATAACGGACGGCATTTTTAGCTATAATATAGAAGCTGCGGATGCCGACAGGGATACCCTTTTTTATTTTGCAAAAGATTTTTCTGATTTTCCGGGCTATGAATACAGCTATCCCGGCATACCCGATACCACATATTTTATGAACCCCCTGACCGGGGAAGTGCTTTGGGACAGGCCATTGGAGCCGGGCAAATATTTGATAGGCTTTGACGTGGAGGAATATACAACCAGCGCAATTTATTTGGGTACGTGGGAAAGGATCATGGTCGTCGAGATAAAGGAGGAAGACATCGTTCCACTATCGGTACAAGGCCAAGAAAAATTTCCCCTTTTTACTATTTCCCCCAACCCCGCCGGGGAAAAAATAAGCCTTTCCTTTTCCAATCCTATATTTCAAAAAAACATAAAAATAAAAGCTTACAACACCATCGGGCAGATTGTTTTTGAAAAAGAAATAATGGGGAGTGGGGAGGAAGAAATAGATGTGAAAAACTGGCCGCCGGGCATATATTTTATAAATATAGAAACTGGCGAAAAAACATGGACGGAGAAATTGGTGGTGAAATAATGTTTCATTGCTTCATGCCCGCCCCGATTGCTCGGGGGCTACATTGTTTCATTGTTTCATTGTCAGAGAGGATAGAGCTATTTAAAAATGGTAACTGTTTAGTCCCCAACGAATCCCGAAGGGATTGAATGTGAATAGCCCCGGATTGCATCCGGGGGAAGCAGTAAAAGTGGGCGGCAACCCCGAAGGGGTTGAATATTGCCATTCACATTCAACCCCTTCGGGGTTGCCGCCCACCTTTACATCTTTTCCCCGGATTGCCTGCCTACCGGCAGGCAGGCATCCGGGGCTATTCACATTCAATCCCTTCGGGATTCGTTGGGGACTAAACAGTTACTAAAAATGATAGTAGGCAGACCTGATTTAATATTTCAATTAATTCGCTGATCATAGCTGGCATTTTCAATGAAACCATTCAGCCATTTAACCATTCAACCATTTTTATATCCTCAAAGTAAACACCGTGCCTTCCCCCGGCACCGACTGCACTGAAATGCGTCCCCGGTGCGTGCGCATGATCTGCCGGGAGAGGCTCAGGCCGATGCCGCTGCCCTCCTCTTTGGTGGTATAAAAGGGGACGAATACCTGCGCCAGTTTTTCCTTTTCGATGCCTTTGCCGTTGTCTGCTATTTTAATGACGGCACTGCCCTCTTTGGTGCGTTGGGTGCTGATGGATATGGTCGGGCCTTCTTTTCCTTTTATGGCGTCCACCGCATTTTTTACAATATTGATGATGACCTGCTCGATCAGTTCCACGTCGGCCTGAAAGATGACGGGGGTTTGCGAAAGCTGTGTTTTGAACTGGATATTGTTTTTTTCAAAAACAGGCTGGTACAAAACACGGAGGCGCTCCACCAGGTCATTGGCGTCCACCAACTGGAATTTCGGGGGCGGCAGCCGCGTCAGGTTGCGGTAGGTTTCGGTGAAGTGCATCAGCCCCTCGCTGCGGTTTCGGATGGCCGAGATGGCCGCCCGGATGTCGTCCGATTGTTCTTTGTCGGTGATTCCATCGGGTGCATCGGCCAGCATATTGTCAATAGTGGAAGCGAGCGAAACGATGGGCGCTATGGAGTTCATGATCTCGTGCCGGAGTATGCGGATGAGCTTTTGCCAAGCATCGAGTTCCTGCTCTTCCAGCTCTCCTTGTATGTTGTGGAAAGAAATAAGTTTGAGTTTTTGGTCGCGCAAAACAAACTCGGCGGCCTGCAGGGCGAGCTGCATGGTCTTGTTTTCGAGTTCCACTTTTACCATGTCCCGCTCCCCGGTCTTTATTCTTTTCACGGCAGCGTGCAGTCCTTCGTGTACTTGTTGAAAGGCATCCACATGCACGAGGTAGGGCTTGTTGAGGAGCTTCTGCAAAGCCTTGTTCATCATAAAAATGCCCCCCCCCTCGTCAATGCAGAGCAGGCCCACGTTTACCGATTCGACGATGGTCTGCAGGTATTGGTGGTTGGCTTCTTTCTCCGCCCGGATGTTCAAAAATTTCCGGTTGATGTCGTTGAAGGCATCGTACATGGCCCCAAAACTTTTGCCCTTGTGGTGGCCGGAATAGGTGGCCGAAAAGTCGTCGTACTTGATGCCCAACAGGAAGGCCGTAAAATCTTTGTTCGTTTGGTCAACATAGCGCACCATGTCCATCACCGTCAAAACAATGACCACAAAAAGGATGAACATGGTAATATAAAATTCCGTTTTTGCTGCGCAATAGACCAGCGCCAATACCAGCGCAATGAGGAAAAGGAGGCGGAAGGTGATATTTGTGCGGAAGGATTTAAACATGGGCGTCGGGGCTGAAATATTTTTCCTGATCTATATATATCACTTCAATAAACCTCCCATCTAAATGAAAGAAATCTTTATCCGAAGTTATCAACGACATTTCGCCAGCAGCGGCGGTGGCCGCAATCCATAAATCGTTTTTGCCCATATTCCTAACTGAAAATTTCTTTGGAAGCCGAAGGCTCTTATGGCGGTCGTGGCTATAAGCCGAAATTTGCATATAATAATCCACAACCCTTTTAGATGAAATCAGAACCGGCTGAAATTGTAGATATGAAGTCCTTAACTTTCCCATTTTATTTTTGCCCCATCCATTTTCATAAGCAAATGCAGAAAGCTCTCCCACTGTAACATAACTTATAAAACCATAATTTTTTATCCCTTTTTTAAAATAGGTTTTCTCTATATCTTCCCATATTATGGATTGCCTGATTTTTTGGACAAGGATATTGGTATCCGCTAAAATAAGTTTCATGTCAAGACATTTCGTTAATGGCCTTCATATACTCTTCATCCGTCATTTCTTTTTCATCTTCTTCTGGCAAGTCTTTTTCCCATTCCATTGGTTCTTGCAATTCCAAAACGGTTTTGGCATTCGCCAACTCCAGCCATTTAATCAATCCTTTTTTTTCGAGCTCCTCTTTTAATAGCCTGCACAACTTTTCTTTTTTTTCATCAGACAATTGCCCGACCAATTCGAATATTTCATCGAAATCAAAATGGACACTAAAAGCTGCATCTTTTCCCATATCTTTTCTTTTTTAGTGAAACGAATTAAAATGAAATACGAAGGTAAACAAATATCCGCCCTGTTTCAAGCCAGCCTCACAGCCCATATTTCTCCAACCGCCGGTAAAGCGCCGCCCTCGTCAGCCCCAGTTCCTCCGCGGCGCGGGTGATGTTGCCCTGGTGCCGGGTCATGGATTTTTGGATCGCCCATTTTTCGAGTTCGTCCAAGTTATAGGAAGGCAGCGCCGTTTCGCCTTCGTCTTCGATCAGGTTTTGCAGCATGAAATCGTTTGGTTCGAGCAGGTCGCCGTCGCAGAGGATCACCGCCCGTTCCACTGCATGGCGCAGCTCGCGGATATTGCCCGGCCAGTTGTAGGCTTGCAGTTTTTTTATGGTGCCTTCGGCAAATACGAGATTCGGTTTTTGATATTTGCGTGCGTACATTTTCCTGAAATGTTCGGCGAGCAAGGGGATGTCGGTCATCCGTTCGCGCAGCGGCGGCAAGGTGATTTCGACGGTATTGATTCTGAAAAGCAGGTCTTGGCGGAAAGTTTTTTCCCGCACCTTTTCATAAAGCGGCACATTGGTCGCACAAACGAGGCGGATGTCAATGGGCGTCGGGTGCACCGCCCCTACCCGGATGACCTCCCTGTTTTGCAGGACGGTCAATAATTTGGATTGCGAGGCAAAGGGCAGGTTGCCTATTTCGTCCAAAAACAATGTGCCCTTGCTTGCCGCCTCGAAGCGCCCCGTGCGGTCCTCTTTCGCATCGGTGAACGAGCCTTTTTTGTGGCCGAACAGCTCGCTCTCAAAAAGGGTCTCCGGTATCGCCCCCAGGTCAACGTTGATAAAGACCTCGCCCGAACGCTTCGACTGCCGGTGCAAAGCCCTGGCCACCAGTTCTTTGCCTGTTCCATTTTCGCCGAGTATCAGCACGTCCGCATCCGTTTTGGCCACCTTTTCGATGGTCTGGAAAACCTGTTGCATCGCCGGCGACTCCCCGATCATCTCCGTAAAATTTTGGTCCATGTCCGCACTGAGCATGCGTTGGCGGCTTTGCAGTTGTTTCACCTCTTTTTTCGACTTGCTCAGTTTCACCACCGCATTGATGGTAGCGAGCAGCTTCTCGTTTCGCCAGGGTTTTTCCACAAAATCAACGGCGCCGGCTTTCAGGCATTTCACGGCCACCTTCACGTCGCCGTAAGCCGTTATCATGATGACGTTGGCGTTGGGGTCGAGTTCGTTGGCTTTTTTCAGCCAGCGCATGCCCTCTGTTCCGCTCGTATCGCCCTTTCGGAAATTCATGTCCAAAAGGATAATATCAGGTTCATATTGCCGCATCATGCGCGGCAACAGGTGCGGGTTGTGCTCGGTGAATACCCTCGTAAAATGTTGTTTTAGGAAAAGGCGGAGAGTCAACAGTATGTCCTCTTCATCGTCCACGATGAGTATGGTTGCATCTTTCTTCATAAAGTCGGGTCTGTCTTTTGTTTTAAAGAAAAGCAAGTTAAACGGAAAAGTGATATTGCCCGGTTTTTTTCGACATATTTTTTGAAATGACGGATTCATTGTTTCATTGCTCCGCGGGATTTGTCAAAGGGATGCCTCTGGAGCAAAAAAAATATGTTGTCCAAAGCACTCCTTTGGAGTTGCCCATAAAATGCCAGTTTTATTTTTTTATGGGAAAGCCCTCCGTTGCCAAGTTGGCACATTTACCATTCGTTTTTCACCAACAGCGCCGGGTCTTTTTCAAATTGCATTTGCCGCTCGCGCGAATATCCGAACGACGCATGTGGCAACAACCGGTTCAAAAACCTCGATACCATTTTCATTTTTTTGGCAGGCAGGCTTATGCTTATTTCACCTCCGTCCAATAATTTAAAATACATATTGCCGGTGTCCCATAAATGAAAACCAAAAGGCATGCAGCGCGTGGTAACGGAATATACCCAAACTATTTTTTCCGGCTGTTCTTTCAGTAAAAACCAAAGCCGTTCATCCACCGTCCTCGGCGTCCTTATTATGTCCAACAACAATTTTGACCCGATAATCAAAGCAATTAATCCGGCTATTACCGCATAGCTGTTAAATTGGAAATAAATATACGGAACGACCACCCCGCCCGTCATCAGGCAGAGCGCAAAAACGAGCTTGATGTTCCGCTCTTTCCGGATGGCCGCATGGAGCAGTTTCATCGCGGGATGGAGGTGGTATGTTTTTTTGAAATTCATATCGCAGCCGCCCTCCCGAAACCGTTCGGGATTGGGTAGGCTCAGCAACCAAATTTATTTGTTTTCAAATAAAAACAATTTGTTTTGTTGGGTGGAAAATGATTAGCTTTGCGTAAAATTGGGGTTTATTTCGCAACTGCGGAAGTACCCTTCCGACAGTTGGAAACCTTCATCCGAATTTAATGCAAATCAAAGATGTAAAAATATGGAAACCCATCGGGTTCACTGAAAACTGGGGAAATGCCAGCACTTCCCGGTTGGATGTGCTACTGCCCTCGTGGGTGCGGAAGCGGCAGGCATTAAAAGCGGATGAGGGCATGCCGATGTACCTGGTTTATTTTTTTTGAAAATATACAAGTAGAAATAATAAAATCAATATTGCAACCAAAAGCTATTGGGCACAATGGAAATGTGGAATTTCTCTTTGATAAGGGAAAAGAAATAACTAAATGTGAATTTAGTTAACAGTGGCACTTTCACTAAAGAAGCAACTGACTGGTATAAATTCAACTTGAATACATATGCTTGACTTTCAAACTATAACATCAAATATATAGCTCCGCTCTTTTGTCATCCTGAAAGGAACTGTTCACGTGAGAAGTGAAGCCATGACAGCCGCTCTAACGTGAACAGATCCTTTCAGGATGACAAAAGAGCGGAGCCGAATGATTGAGATTGTACCTTTGCTTTGAATGATTAAAATGTACAAATATGTCATTTTTAAAAAAAAATGAGATATTGAACTAACCCCAAAACAACCCATAATTAATAAATAATAAACTACCATTCATAAAATGTCAAAAGTAACCTACAACGAAGACAACATCCGCCACCTTGACTGGCGAGAGCACATCCGCATGCGCCCCGGCATGTACATCGGAAAACTCGGCGACGGTTCCTCTGCCGACGACGGCATCTATGTCCTGTTAAAAGAAGTGCTCGACAACTGCATTGACGAGTACGTGATGGGTTTCGGAAAAGAAATAGACGTGCAGATCCACGACGGCGTGGTGGAGGTGCGCGACTATGGCCGCGGCATCCCGCTCGGCAAGGTAGTGGCCTGCGTTTCGCAAATAAATACCGGCGGAAAATACGACAGCAAAGCATTTAAAAAATCCGTCGGGCTGAACGGGGTCGGTACAAAAGCGGTCAATGCTTTGTCCGATTATTTTAAGGTGCAGTCGGTGCGGGAAGGGAAGGCCAAGGTGGCGGAATTCAATATCGGCGACCTCATCAAAGACCACAGGCTGGCCAAGACCAAAGAGGGCAACGGAACGCTCGTGGTTTTCAAGCCCGACCCGACCGTTTTCAAAAATTACCGCTTCCGCGCCGAATATGTGGAGAGCCAATTATGGAACTATGCCTACCTCAATTCCGGCCTCAAACTCCACTTCAACGGCAAGACGATGTACTCCCGCAAAGGGCTGCTCGACCTGCTCAGCAACAAGACGCAAAAGGAGAACCTCCGCTACCCCATCATCCATTTGGTGGGCGAAGACATCGAGGTGGCCCTCTCGCACGGCAACCACTACGGCGAGCAATATTATTCGTTCGTGAACGGGCAGAACACCACGCAGGGCGGCACGCATTTGAATGCTTTTAAAGAGAGCATCGTGAAAACGGTGCGCGATTTTTACGGCAAAAATTACGACGCAAAAGACATCCGCGCATCCATCGTGGCGGCCATCAGCGTGCGGGTGGAAGAACCCGTTTTTGAATCGCAGACGAAGACCAAACTCGGCTCCAACGACATCGGCCCCAAAGGCCCCACGGTGCGCACTTTCGTGAACGATTTTTTGAAAAAAGAACTCGACAACTATCTGCACAAAAACGAGGCGGTCGCCAAAGAACTGCAACGCCGCATCCAACAATCGGAGCGGGAAAGGAAGGAAATTGCTGGCATCAAAAAACTCGCCAACGCAAGGGCAAAAAAGGCCAACCTCCACAACAAAAAACTCCGCGACTGCCGCGTGCATTTCAACGATTCCAACCGCAAATCGCCGGAAGAGAAAAGGATGAAAACGACTGTTTTTATTACCGAGGGAGATTCGGCGAGCGGCAGCATCACCAAGGCAAGGGACGTGCAGACGCAGGCCGTTTTCAGCCTCCGCGGCAAGCCGCTCAACTGCTTCGGCATGACCAAAAAAATCGTTTACCAAAACGAAGAACTCAACCTGCTGCAACATGCCCTCAATATCGAAAACGACCTCGAAGACCTCCGCTTCAACCAAGTGGTGATCGCTACCGATGCCGATGTGGACGGCATGCACATCCGGCTGCTGTTGCTCACTTTTTTCCTCCAATTTTTCCCCGACCTCGTGCGCAGCGGACACCTATATATATTGCAGACACCGCTGTTCCGGGTGCGCGACAAGCGCAAAACTTTCTATTGTTACAGCGAAACGGAAAAGCAGGATGCCATCCGAAAACTGAGGGGCAAAGCAGAGATTACCCGCTTTAAAGGTTTGGGTGAAATATCGCCCAACGAGTTCAAAGATTTTATCAACGAGAACATGCGCCTCGAACCGGTAGTGCTGCAACAGGACACCGAACTCGACGAACTGCTCGCCTATTATATGGGCAAAAACACGCCCCTCCGGCAGAAATTCATCATCGAAAACCTGCGCATCGAACTGGACGAAATCGAGGACGATATTGAAATTGCGGAAGCGATGGGAGAGGAGAAAAAGGAGGAAATGGAAATGGTGGGGGCGTGATTTTTTGGGAGAAGACCTTCCAATTTTTTCTCCACAGGAGTCCCATCGGGAAAAACTCGGAATGTCTGAAAAAGCAGCCTGAATACCAACGCTTTAAGAATTTGGCTTTGAATCAAACCGGTCACTTGACCCGCTAAACTCTTTCTTTGGTTCTTCGCCAAAATCCTAAAGTTTTGATTTTTAGTTCGTATAAAAATTGTTCGATTCAATTATACTGAACCATAATAGGTTTTGTGCATTGAGGGCAGAGGCTCCCCTTCTGGGGCTGGGGGCTGGCGAGGGCAAATGCACAAAACCTATTATGGTTCAGTATAAGAAGAAAAAACAAAACCAATAGTTGTATATTGCCATTTTTCACAAACAGTTTAATTAATGAAAGCCATATCTTTATTTTCGGGGGCAGGTGGACTTGACCAAGGATTGACCAAAGCTGGTTTTGAGGTGATATTCGCAAATGATCATGATAAAAATGCTTGTGCAACTTATGCAAAAAACATTGGAAATCATATAGTACATGGCGATATAGATAATTTCAAAGAAAATTTACTTCAGCATAGAAATAAAATTGATTTAATTGCTGGTGGACCGCCTTGCCAAGGATTTTCCGTTGCAGGCAAGATGAATCCAGATGACCCAAGAAGTAAACATGTTTGGACTTTCGCTGAATTAGTTTCCAAAATTCTACCAAATGCTTTTATTATGGAAAATGTAAAAGCCCTCGGTACATTACAAAAATGGGAACCTCTCCGAAAATCGCTGATTAAGAAATTTAGAGAATCTGGATATGCAACAAATTTTATAGTCCTTAATTCTTCTGAATTTAATGTTCCTCAAAATCGGTACAGGGTCTTTTTCATCGGCTTTAAAACCAATAGAATGTTGATTCCTGATTTGAAGCAAATGCTTGAGCCATATAAGAAAAAAGCACCGACTGTAAGAGAGGCAATTTCAATCTTGGATAGGGCAGGGACAGGAAATAATACTGGTTTGTGTAAAGCTAAAATCACTCTTACTTCGAAGCCCGTTATGCGTAAATCACCTTATGCAGGAATGCTTTTCAATGGAGCAGGAAGACCCACAAGGCTTGACGGATATTCTGCGACACTACCAGCATCAATGGGAGGAAATAAAACACCAATAATTGATGAATTAGAATTGTATGAAAATGCTGAAAGTTGGGTAGAAAAATATCACAAAGGATTGGTTAAAGGAAAACAGCCAAGTGAATACAAAGAAGCCCCTAAAAGATTAAGGCGACTGACTTATCAAGAGGCAGCAATTCTACAAACATTTCCGATTGATTATGATTGGCAGGGGTCTCAATCATCAATATTCAAACAAATTGGTAATGCCGTTCCCTGTAATTTAGGGTATCGGATTGGAAAAATGATTATGGACTGTCTATTACAGGATGAGGTGGATAAACTCATGATTGCTTTACCTCATCAATTAGAATTCGCAAATGGCAATTTCAATTAATCAAAAGGACGCAGAGAAAGTATTGCTTGCAGCGTTTCGGGCAAGGTGTACCAAAAATGATGATTTATCTAACCGAATTGAAGCTGTCCTAAATGGAAACCACAAGACTTATAAATACATTCTTGTCAATGGTCTTTTAGCTAAAGCAACAAACAATTCAGCTAACCCTTTGGCACTTCAAGCTGGTTCAAATTTAAAAGGAGCATTTGACGCAAGAAGTTTGTGCCACAAAGTCTTGGTTCAATTTGAAAGAGATTTTTTATACAACGCTTTGGGTGGTTCAAATGAACCCTTTCTAAACAAACCTGCAAGATTTACAGAATTAAGTGCATCTAACGCTGTTAGAAAAGGAAAAGATAAGGAAACCTTAATCTCCCTAATTCATATATTTTCTAATTTGCCTTCGTCAAAAGAAGCCGAAAAGTATTTAGCCTGCGCATTACATTTTCTTAATGACAGGATTCAAAAATTGCAGACCCTAAATGAAAAGAAGATCAATTACAGTCCAACCCTTGTTGAGATTTATGAGTTCATTTTAATTTTTTGCGAAAAATCATTTGAAGGAGAAACCTCTGTTCTGATTGTTGCTACCTTGGAAAAACTCTATCATTCAAGTTTAAAAGGAAACTTCGCTGTAATTGCACATAAGGTAAATCAAAGTGGCGCATCATCCAAAGAGATTGGCGATATAGATGTTTTCAAAGATGACCTATTTAAATACGCAATTGAAGTAAAAGACAAAGACTTTACATCTTATGATATAACTCATGCGTTTGATAAAATTATTGCAAATTCAGGAGAGAAAGGACAGTTCATTTTTGGTGCGAACGCAAACCACGATTGGAATGAAATAAGACCTACCTTGAAGAAGTACGCTAAACAAGGGTTTTTTACTTTTTTCATGGGGATTTTTGAATATTCCCGAACAATGCTTTTCAAAATAGGGCATTTGAACAAACAAGAATTTGTTGATACATTAATTGGAACAGCAAATGAAATCAATGCTAAAGTTCAAACAAGAGAATGGATTCAAGAATTGTTTAAAAAATTAAAATGGAAATGAAAACCGAGTCGAACAAAGGCTAAAAAGGTCGAGTATAACCCATCCATATATTTCAATGGTTTTTCCTCCCTTATATTTTGTAAACAAATCAAAAACCAGAAATTTCACGCCGCACTTTTTTTTATTTTATTAAATATAAACAGCGCAATGGCAGTAACAAAAAATATCAGGCCAGCAATTAAAAACAGTTTTCCGCTGGGTTCGTTTTCCAGCTTCAGAAAAGCGCCCAAAAAAATACTGATTGATGAAAATACAATGAGGTATGCAGCTTTTTTTTCCATGATTATATGATTTAAAAACAGTGTTTTATAAAGTACAAAATTTTTCTCCCGACATTTATCGGGATTAAAAACCCGAAATATATCCATATATTTTAAAGGCTCTGCAATATAGGTATTTACATGGCAATTTTCCAGCGGCGCACATTTTTTTTCATCCGAAAAACTTGTTGTCCTGCCATATTATCGCCCAACGGCAGGCATAGTCCCTATCCTTGCCGCTATTATTTCATCGAAAAAAACTCCCCCTCAATAGAATTCCTGTTAACATTTCCCTAACACCTTCCTATCTTGCCTTCCTCTTTTATATTTCAACCCCTCGGCCATTATTTTTATAAAACATTAGCACCGATAATATGAGCATACTCCGCTTAGAAGATGTCGTAAAAATTTACGGCGATTACGCCGCTGTAAACCACCTCAGTTTCGCCATTCCAAAAGGGGCCGTCTTTGGCCTGCTCGGCCCAAACGGCGCCGGCAAGACCACCCTCATCCGCATCATCACTTCCATCATCCGCGCCGACACCGGGCAGGTTTGGCTCGACGGCGAAAAGCTGAACACCAAGCATCCCGGGCAAATCGGCTATATGCCGGAGGAGCGGGGATTGTACAAAAAAATGAAAGTCGGCGAGCAGTTGACCTACCTCGCAAGGCTCAAAGGGCTGTCCCCTGCCGATACCAAAAAAGAACTCCGCTATTGGTTCGAGCGATTCGAGATCAAAGATTGGTGGGACAAAAAAATAGAAGAACTATCCAAAGGAATGCAGCAGAAAGTGCAGTTCATCGCCACCGTGCTGCACAAGCCCAAACTGCTCATCCTCGACGAGCCCTTCAGCGGCCTTGACCCCATCAATACCAACCTCATCAAAGATGAAATCAGGAAACTGAACAAGGACGGCACGAGCATTATTTTTTCCACCCACCGCATGGAATCCGTGGAAGAAATGTGCGAGCATATCGTACTCATCAATAAAGGCAAAAACGTGTTGGAGGGAAAAGTAACTGACGTGAAAGAACAGTTCAAAGACCATATTTTCAAAATAGAATATGCGGGCAGCTTGCCCCCCGACCTCGCCGCAACCGACGAGGCCAATGATTCATTCGAAATAAAAGCGACCACCGACCGCGAGCTAAAAGTAAAGGTGGCCGAAAATGCCGACTCCAACGAGATACTCCGCCACCTCATTTCCAAAGGCGTACACATCCGCTCGTTCAATGAAATACTGCCGACCATTAATGAGATTTTTATCAAAAGGGTTGGCGAAAGCGATGAGTAGTTTTCTCCGAAGGAGTCCTTTGGACAGTCCGCAGTCCATCAGTCCGTCAGTCCGCAGTCCGTCAGTCTGCAGTCTGGTCAGAAGTAAATTTAGAGCAGCCACCTAATCACTAATCACTGCTCTACTAATCACTAATCACTGTTCTACTAATCACTGCCCTACTAATCACTAATCACTGCTCTACTAATCACTGCTCTACCAATCACTAATCACTGCTCTACTAATCACTGCTCTACCAATCACTAATCACTAATTTACCAATCACTAAAAAATGAATAAATTAGGTTTAATTATCCAGCGTGAATATTTGACAAGGGTCAAAAAGAAAAGTTTTATCCTATTGACCTTGCTTGCGCCGCTCATATTTGTAGCGCTGTTCACGGTGCCCGCATTGCTGGCCGTATATGCCGGAAAAGAAACAAAGACGGTCGCCGTGAAAGACCCTTCCGGCATTTTTGTGCCGCCCAAGGACACTACCAAAAGAGTCCGCTATGAACTGCGGAGCGAGCCACTGGACGAGCTAAAAGCCCGTTATAAAAAAATGGGCTACGACGCTGTGCTGTACATCCCTTCCCTGCCCGATTCGGGGGACAGGAAAATGGAAGTATATTATTTTTCCGAAGGGCAATTGTCGCTCGGCACAAAATCGAGCATCGAGAGAAGGATCGCTTCGAGCGTGGAGGACTACAATATAAAACGGTCGGGTTATGACGAGGAGGTACTGAAAAATTTCCGGCCGGACGTTTCACTAAAACAAAAAGAACTGACCCTGAACGAGGCCGGCGAACTGGTGGAAAAAGACAAGCAGAACAGTGCCGGCATCGCCACTGCAATCGGTTTTGTTGCCGGGTTCATCATTTACATGGTACTGATGATTTACGGCACGATGATAATGCGCTCGGTGATGGAGGAAAAAACGAACCGCATCGTGGAGGTCATCATTTCGTCGGTCAAGCCGTTCAAATTGATGCTCGGAAAAATCATCGGCGTGAGCGCAGTCGGCCTTACCCAAATGCTCATCTGGCTGGTAATGACCATTGCGCTGATCTCGGTGGTCGGCATGTTCATCCCCATGGATCAAATGGCGGAGGCACAGCAGGGGATGCAGGGACCGCCGCCCGAAGAAATGTCGGCAGTAATGGAAAATTTGAACGCGCTGAAATCCCAAAATTGGGGCTATATCATTCCGGTTTTTCTGTTCTATTTTATTGGGGGCTACTTTATTTATGCCTCCCTTTTTGCTGCCGTTGGCTCGGCAATGGGCGACGACATGGGCGAGAGCCAACCCATCACTTTTGTGGCCATGGCACCTATCATTATCGCCATCGTCCTCATCAGCCCGGTCATTGAAAACCCGACGAGCCCGCTGGCTACTTGGATGTCCATTGTACCGTTGTTTTCTCCGGTGCTGATGCCAGCAAGGTTGGCCTTTGAACCACCGCTTTGGGAACTGCTACTTTCGATGACTGTGCTTGCCGCTGCCGCTTTTTTCTTTGTCTGGCTGTCGGGAAGGATTTACCGGGTGGGTATTTTGATGTATGGAAAAAAAGTGACGCTGAAGGAACTGGGCAAGTGGCTGTTTTATAAGGAGTGATTAGTGGATCAGTAGATCAGTGATTAGTGATTAGTAATTAGTGATTCGGGTAGTGGTTAAAAAAAGACCCCGTCAGTTAAAAGCTACCACTACCGTGATTCGTCTATCAGTGGTCAGCCGATCAGGAAAAGGGCTTGCAACATATGCTGTTGCAAGCCTTTTTTTGTTTTTAAAATTTGAGGTGATGCCTTTGCGTGGGGATGGAGGGAGGAAAGGCGTTGCCTCAAATTCCCCTGCTCATTTTTGAGACAACGCCTTTCCTCCCTTCGTCTATGCGCAAAGGCATCGCCTCAAATTCCCCTGCCCATTTTTGAGGCAACGCCTTTCCTCCCTCCGTCCACGCACAAAGGCATCGCCTCAAATTCCCCTGCTCATTTTTGAGGCAACGCCTTTCCTCCCTCCGTCCACGCACAAAGGCATCGCCTCAAATTCCCCTGCCCATTTTTGAGGCAACGCCTTTCCTCCCTTCGTCTATGCGCAAAGGCATCGCCTCAAATTCCCCTGCTCATTTTTGAGGCAACGCCTTTCCTCCCTCCATCCACGCGCAAAGGCATCGCCTCAAAAAACGGAAAAAGCATGATCCCGATCAATTGGCAGAACAATCAAGGCCGCCCATCGAAAAAAACTTGCTTTTTACGATTCAATTAAATATCTTTATGTCATTATTTTAATATCAAAATAAAACTATCATGCAAGAAAAAAATGTTCGTCCAATTTCAGGTTATATTGTATTGCTGGTTTGGTTGGCCATGGTTGCGGGGGCAGTTTATTTATTTACAAGCCACCGGGTACTTTTAGCAATGCTGTTGGCGGTGCTGGCCGTGTTCACCATGATCGGCTTCTTTTTTATCAACCCGAACGGGTCGGTGGTGCTGACGCTGTTCGGCGAGTACAAGGGCAGTGTAAAGCACAACGGTTTCTTTTGGGTCAACCCGTTTTTCGCAAAAAAATCCATCTCCCTGCGTGCCCGCAACTTTGAGAGCGAACGGGTAAAAGTGAACGACAAGCGCGGCAACCCCATCCTCATCAGCGTCATCACGGTGTGGCGGGTAAAAGACACTTTCAAGGCCGCTTTTGACGTGGACAAATACGAACACTTCGTGATGGTGCAGAGCGATGCTGCCGTGCGGCATTTGGCGGGCATCTATTCTTACGACAATTTTGACGACGAGCAGGAAGAAATAACTTTGCGCTCCGGCATGGAAGAAATCAACCATGCCCTCGAAAGAGAACTCGGCGAACGCCTCTCCATTGCCGGCATCGAGGTCATGGAATCGCGGATCGGGTATTTGGCATATGCCGAAGAAATAGCGAGTGCCATGCTAAAACGCCAACAGGCCGAGGCCATCGTGGCCGCCCGTTTCAAAATAGTGGAAGGCGCCGTGAGCATGGTCGAAATGGCCCTCGAAGACCTTTCAAAAAAAGACATCATCCATTTGGACGAGGACAAAAAAGCCGCCATGGTCAGCAACCTCATGGTCGTGCTTTGTGCCGATAAAGAAGCCACTCCCGTCCTGAACACGGGCACGCTGCACCAATAAATGATTTGTGATCAATGTTAAATGGCCAATGATTAATGATTAATCATTGGCCATTAACCATTCAAAAATGGCTAAAAAAAAATTTGTCCTGCGAATAGACGAAGACCTCTACGCCGCCGTGGAGAAATGGGCTGCCGATGAGTTCCGCAGCGTAAACGGGCAACTCGAATGGATCATTTTCCAAAAACTAAAAGAGGCCAAACGCCTCAAAAAAAAGAAGGCCGCCCCGCCAGAAAAAAAAGAAGGGAATTAAAATTTTCAAAAATCCGTTTTTCATTTCCAAAAAACCTGTAATTTCGCAGCCGCTAATGAAAAGATCATTGGCTTGTTTTAAAAAGCAGTTCCAGATCCCTGTCCATGACAATGCTCTGCCATCAATAACTATCGAGAAGCAGACTGTGGACTGTGGACTAAAAAACTGCCGACTGAACCGGGGGATTAGCTCAGTTGGCTAGAGCGCTACGCTGGCAGCGTAGAGGTCATCGGTTCGAATCCGATATTCTCCACATATTCTCAAACCCTCTGTATTTACAGGGGGTTTGGTGTTTTATGATGTCCTCCCGTTTTATAGCTTCGCACCCACGCCAATTGCGAACTCAGTGCGTTCGCAATTGGAAAAGTCAGGTACAACTGCCGGAAAAGCTCCAATTGTCGGCGGGAGTATCCCCTCTTAAATCCGGCAGCTATTTGCGGATTTGGAAATCCGCGCTACTAA
>DROJ01000333.1 GCA_011321935.1 Bacteroidota bacterium
ACTTGTTTGTTTCTGGTATAATATCGGAACTGTTCCAGTTCGGCTGCATCTTTTGGCAAGGGCAAATCTTTATATCCTTCCTCTATTAAAAATTGACAGACCATATCGTAACTGTCTTCCAAAGACGAACCCGAAAATACCGTCCGGTAAACATACCCGTCGCTCTGCCCGCCCATATATTCTTCGCCTTTTTTTGGAAAATTATTTTTCATTGGCATGAAAACAGGTTTATAGGTATAACGGTTTATTGGTCTAATGGGAGATATGCCTTAATTTATGAATATTTCAATTATACTGAACCATAATAGGTTTTCCCGAAGGGTCGGGACAACCTATTATGGTTCAGTATAGATATCCATTGATTAGAATATATCTCCCTTTAGACCATTAAACCGTTATACCGTTATACCGTTATACCGTTATACCTATTTATTTTCAAGTTTCTTGACCGTTTGTATGGTAGCAGCGACTGTGCCCAACGGAAGGGCAAACAAAAAACCTATTACCGTAAAAAACAACAGCATAAAAACAATTCCGTTCCCCAATGCCAAGCCCCTGTTTTTTTTGACAAAACGGATACTGTTTTTATAACTAAAATGGCGTTCCAATGTATAGTCCATATTTCCAAAACCAGCATAATAAGATTGGATTAAAAATATAAGGACAGTTGTAAACGGGGCGAATGTAGGAACCAGGCCAATCAGCAAAAGAAAAACCGTTGCCAATAATTCGCGGATGATGTTCCTGGTTGCAATGCGCAAGCCCCGGACTATATCTGAAAGGGCGCGCCCGACAGAAAATGAACGTTGTGATATTTCCCCGGTCAATTGTTTTTCCACTTTTTCAGAAAGGATGCTCATAAATGGCGCAAGCACCACCATTATTATTTGTTTAAAAAAAACGGCACCAAATGCCAATATCAATAGCCCTCCAAAAACCTGCACTATTTTTTCAACGGCAGGTTTTCCAAAATCCCATTTCCAAAAATTGCTTATCAGGCCGCCAAGGTCATCTGAAAAGCCCCATGCTGCCGATATTATGATACCTCCCAAAACAAGGCAAAGCAGGCCAGGCAAAAGTATATAGGCCCACATGCCATGTTTTGAAATATGGCGCATGGCGGCTCCATATGACCTTATTCCGTCTGCTGTGTTTTTTATCATTTTATTGGTATTTGAATAAACTGATTAAATGGTTCTTCGCCCTTTTTAGTGGGCAGTAGTGATTCGATTTGTAATAAGCGGACTATTTATTTTTTGGTAAATACCACATTGTCAAGGATTTGGCGAACTATACTGCACCACTTTAGGTTTTGTGCATCGAGCGCAGGTTCTCCCCTTCTGGGGCTGGGGGCTGGCGGGGGCAAATGCACAAAACCTAAAGTGGTGCAGTATAATCACTAATCAACTAATTACGAATCACTGCAGTAGTTTAATCCTTAAATAATTAAGCCCTTATATTATTTAATAAACTTGGGTTTGTAACCCCGGTGTCCGACGCCTCGAAGGGCGTCCGACACCTGCTTTTCCACCACAGGTGTCCGACGCCCATTAAATGGCCGAAAATACAGGGAAATTAATTTTTCAAAAAATAAAAATATATAAACGTGTTTTGTTTTTCGACAATTTATCTAATCAAAAAGCCAGTTGGGATTTATACCAACTGGCTTTTGTATTTGATGGGAATTAATGGGGTTTATGAAGTTCATAAACCCATAAACCTTATAAACCATTTTTTTTAGGAGCCTCCCCAATAAGGCTACGATTGGGCCTCGGCTTTTTTCCTCCGGCGCCTTGTTTTGAAGAGCTCGACAATTTCTTTTTCTTTTAAGAAATTGAGGTCCAAGAAAGTGGAGGACACAAACTTTTTGATGTCCTGATAATCTTTCCCGCGTTTGTCGGTATATTTTTTCAACAACCTTTTCACATACCGCATGGACAATTTTTTGACATCTTGGTTGAATTTTTCGTTGGCAAATATTTTAATATAAACCGTATATATTTTTGAGAGGTTGAACAGTTCGTGGTAATCTGTTACTTCCAAGTTATTGAGCAATTTCGCAAAATAATTGAATATGGTACGGCGCACACATTCATTGATAAGGGAGCGGCCCTGGCGCTGGTTGTAAAATGCTTTGACGGCTTCCATCGCGTCTTCGTTCACATAACCGACGCCATGAATTATGTCCATCAAATTATAATATGCGGTCAGTTCATCATCCACGGATTTGTCGAGGAGGGCAGAGACCCGGGCATCTGCGGCCGCATCCAGGTCAACCCGGTCGCTGCGGTGCAGTTCCAAAACCAGTTCCAGCCATTTTTGGACAAATTCAGGGTGCTTGGCCCTTGTTTCATTAAGGTGTTTGGCAAGGAAAACTTTATCTTCTTCGTTCATGTCAAAGAACAAGGCCGTAACAGCCATGATTTGGAGATGCTCGTCGTGGCCCTTAAATTCTTCGTTGCCGATCAGGTCTTTCAAAAAAGGGATAAGGCTTGTATTGTCCAGTTTTTTCTCGATTCGGTAAATCAAAAACTCTTTTAGGGCTGACCACTGGACTTTTAGCTCTCCCAAGTTTTTGGGGAAATCAGCGGTCATGTAATTAAAGTTCCTGAACTGCCTTTTATAGACCCTGCACCCTTCGATACGGCCTTCCAAGCTACGGAACTTGTCCAGTTGCTGGCTTTGCAGGAAATATTTTATCCGCTTGTTCTGGATGGGGGCCAAGAGGTTGGTGATCCAAATATTGCTGCTCAGTGCAAAGCCGATCTGGATGCTCTGGCCGATCCTTTTTTTCAATATTTCAAAATTGGGGGAATTGCAGATGGCCATCAATATATCCTTGAAGTGGTCTTGTGGCACCACGTATTTATAGTTCTCGTTCAGCTCGCCCCGCATGACAGAGTAGCCCAACAGCCTGGGCAAAAACAGCCCCTCAAAGTCTGTTTCCATCAGCCTCCTTTCAAAATTGATGAGCTGCAGCGGGTTCTCTGCTGCCACCTTGTCGGACAATTGGTGGATCAAAGGCTCAAAACTTATTTTCAGGTTTTCATAATGTTCTTCTTCTTCGTCCTCCAAATATTTAGCAAGGTCTTCTGACTCTTGGATCTTTTTTGCAATCTTGTTCAGCTCATCTAAATAAGCTTTGTCTAATGGTAACATGTTGATTTATTTTGAAAAGAACCTGGCAGGGCACTTAAGCCCTGCCAGGTTCTTCATTAACAGGAGATTCCTGACTTGGTGGCGGCAAAGGTAGGAAATGAAAATTAAAATGAAAATGAAAATGAAAATGAAAAACTCCACAGGTGCCCTGTGGCTACCTGTGGAGTTTTTCATTTTCATTTTCATTTTAATTTTAATCATTCCTTCGGAAGGCAGCAAGGACGATGCCCGTGGCCACGGCTGCATTCAACGATTCTGCACGGCCGTCCGCATGCCGGGGTATTTTGATAAGGTGGGTCAGCTTTTTTGCGGTTTCTTTTGAAATGCCAAAACTTTCGTTGCCGATCACGACCAAGGCTGCTTTCGGGATTTCGATTTCGTAAATGGATTTCCCGTCCAATGCTGCGCCGTATATCGGCAGGCCGGGGGCCGCTTTTTTGATATTGTCGAGTGTCTCTATTTGGGTCTTGACCCGCAAAAAAGCGCCCATTGAGGCCTGCACGGCTTTGGGGTTGTAAACCTCCACGCATTGCGGCGAGCAGTACACCCATTTCACCCCAAACCAGTCGGCGTTGCGGAGGATGGTGCCCATGTTGCCGGGGTCTCTTATTTCGTCCAAATAAAGGGAAATGCCGGAAGAAAGTGCGGCCGGTGTGCCCTGTTTTTTTTGTTTCAAAACAAGCAGCACTTTGTTCGGTGTGCGGAGGAGGGATATTTTTTTCAGTTCGCTTTCTGAAATTTCAAAAACCTTTTCACCGGGCAGCTTGATATTGGCGGCGTTTTCGGTGAGCCATTCTTTAAGGGCAAAGATGCCCTCGATTTCAACATTTTTATCGGACAAAATTTCGCTGGCAGTTTTTGCACCTTCTGCAATGAAATTAGCATACTTTTGGCGGAATTTCCGCTGGTGCAAAGATTTAAGGTACTTTAACTTTTTTGTGCTCAACATTTGATCTTGAAATTCAGTTGGAAAATGTAAAGGAACAAAAAAACGGAAACTGTTTTTTTCAGCATATGAAAACCTGCCAATTAAAATTGAATACCGATAGCCTTCCCTCAGTCCCTAACGGGTTTGGGCTTGCACTGAAAAGCAGGTGCCAGGTCTATCTGCTCCTCCTTGTTTTGGCCTACCCTGTCCTCCAAAGCTGCAATACGACCCAGTACCTCAACAAAGAAAAAGGGGAAATATTTTTGGTGAAAAACGAAATCAAGTTTGCGA
>DROJ01000334.1 GCA_011321935.1 Bacteroidota bacterium
AAAAAAATATCCAAAAATGAAAATACTAAAATCCCGCAGCATTAAAATCATCGCTGTCGTGACCGTCCTATTCACGGGCATGGCCACCACCTTTGTCAACAACAGCGGCAACTATTTCGAGATAGCCAAAAACATCGAAATATTCACCAACCTATATAAAGAGGTGAACACCTATTATGTGGACGAGCTAGACCCCGCCCAATTGATGAAAACGGGCGTGGACGCCATGCTCGCAAGCCTCGACCCATACACCAATTATTTTTCGGAAGGGCAGATAGAAGGCTACCGCCTGATGACCGAGGGCAGGTACAACGGCATCGGTGCCGACATCCGCTCCATTGACGGGGTGCCGACGGTCATGGCGCCGTACAAAGATGCCCCCGCCGACAAGGCAGGCCTCAAAGCAGGCGACCGCATCCTCAAAATTGACGGAAAAGAGACCGAAGGAAAAACCGCCGACGAAGTGCATACTTTTATAAAAGGCTACCCCGGCACCGAGGTCGTTTTGACCATAAAACGCCCGGGCGAAAAAAAGGAAATGGACATCACCCTGACCCGCGACGAGGTGCATATTGCCAACGTGCCCTACTCCGGCATGGTGTCGGATGACGTGGGCTATATGGCGCTCACTACCTTTACCCGCGAGGCCGGCCGCAACGTGGGCAATGCACTCCGCGACCTCAAAGTGGAGCAGCCCGACCTCAAAGGCGTCATCCTCGACCTGCGCAACAACGGCGGCGGGCTGCTTGCCGAAGCGGTCAATGTCTGCAATGTTTTTATCCCGAAAAACGAGCTCGTCGTTTCCACAAAAGGAAAGGTCAAAGACTGGAACCGCAGTTTCAAAACCCTCAACATGCCCGTTGACGAGCAGGTGCCCGTCGTGGTTTTGATAAACAATGGCTCGGCCTCGGCCTCCGAAATCGTTTCCGGCGTCATCCAAGACCTCGACCGCGGGGTGCTGATCGGGCAGCAGAGCTATGGCAAGGGCTTGGTGCAAAACACCAAAGACATCGGCTATAATTCCAAGGTCAAAATGACGACGGCCAAATATTATATCCCGAGCGGCCGCTGTATCCAGGCCATTGAATACAAGGACGGCGAACCCGTCCACATCCCCGACGACCAAAGGACTGCTTTCAAGACCCGCAGCGGCCGCACCGTACTTGACGGCGGCGGCGTGAAGCCAGATATTTTCCTCGACCTCGACGGCAAAAGCGATATTTTGAAAAAATTGGAGGAGCAGTTTTTTATCTTCAACTACGTGACCGAATGGGCATTGGAAAACCCCGGAGTGACCGAGGTGAAGGATTTCCATTTCACGCAGTGGGACAGCTTCGTGCAGTTTTTGGAGAAACAAAATTTTGCCTACGACACCAAAACGGAGGAACTGCTCGACCAAATAAGAGAGGCCGCAAAAGAGGACGGCTACATCTCTCCCGCCGACATCCAGGTTTTGGAAAACAAAATCATCGAAGCCAAAAAGAACGACCTCAATAAAAACAAACAGGCCATCATTGACCTCATCGAAAAAGAAATAGTGAGCCGCTATTTATATGTGAAAGGCCGCATCGAGGTTGGCCTGCGGAACGACAAGGAAATTGAGGAGGCACTGAAATTGTTTGCTGACCCGGAACGGTACAAAAGCATTTTGCAGGGGAAATAAAATCCTAAAAACGCATCCGCTCAAAATTATGTGGTAGGCTCCACGTTTCGACAGAGGAGGATATAAATCCTCCTGCTACTAAATCGGAGGATTTATATCCTCCTCTGTCAGAAGCCATTATTTACCATTATGTTTTGAGCGGATGCCTAAAAACTGACTTCAAAGTTGTCAACTTTTTCGCCCCCCTCTCAGCGCAGCCGCTCCAGCACCAGTTCCCAAACATCCTCGAACAAAATGATTTCGTCGTCTATCAAATTAATGGACACTTCTTTGGGCGTCCGTTTGAGGGTGTTCCAGTCCCGTTTCACCCTGCCCAGAACCCTCGCCTTATAATAGTCGCCCTGCTCCACTTTGGACAGCATCCGCAGTATGCACCTTCCGCGGGCAGATTTTACTTTCCGTAAAATATCGGGCACGCGGTCGGCCTCTTTCATGTAGCCTTTCTTGTTGTCGTCGAGCAGTAGGTGGAGCATCACCGCCACCTGTGCCGACAGCCGCGGAAACTCAACGCTGTTGATGAACCTCGCCAAACGGAAATCCCGCTCCAGTTCCACCTGCCCCAGTTTCTTGTATATGGCCAGATAGGCATATACGATTTCCCAGCTTTCATTCACGGAGGCACTTTCGGTCTCGTGTTCCATGGCCTGCGACCAGGCCCAATGTGCCATTTTCGGCTTGCCGCTGCGGAAGCCCAGCATGGCCATTTGCAGCATGGAGATGTGCCAGTTGTGTGAGCCTTCGGTCGGGAGAGCCAAGCACTTTTTTATTTTTGATTCGGCTTGTGCAAATTGGTTTTTGGCGATCAGGTAGGGGATCATCTGACGGTAAAAATTCCATTTGGAAGTATATGGCAGGAGTGTTTTTGCTTTTTCAAAATAGTCAATTGCTTGGGTGCATACTTTAATGAGTTCGGTATGCTCGCCTCTTATCCGGTGCCAAAGTGCAATCAATGAATACCGGAAAAGGTTGAAGCGGGGGGAGTCTGACTCAACTAAGGCCATCGCCTTTACTTCCTGTCCCAAGTGTTCGTAATCCCTTTTTTTATGGAGTAAAAACCCCAATTCAGAAAACAGTTCTTGCGCCCGTTTTTCATGGCTCAATTCTTCCCAAAGTAAACGCACTTTCCGCCGGTACCTGCGGTATCTCCGCAGGTCAACATCCAGTACCCCAAATTGGTAGGCGAGGTCACGGGCAAGCGACCACGCTACCTCCACCATGCCACAGTATTCAGCCTCCCTCATCACCTCTCCGGCTAGTTCAATACCAGGGTTTCGCTTATCGGCCGTCAGTAGGATTTTTATCTCTGCGAACCGTCTCCAACATTCCATCCTCCGTTTTTCATGCTCTTCAAACTCTGAAAACGAGGTAGTGAGCATGCCTTTTAGCATCCGCTCTTTCAGGCGTTTATACACCCATCGGAAGTGGCTGTCAGACTTGCCTTGCCTGCGCCATGCGGCCAATGCTTCGGCGCGGGTCATGTCTTCTGTAAGCAGCCCAAAAACGCGGAGCATATCGCCATTGTCCGGGCGGTAGCTCGACAGGCTCGATATTTCATAAATAGTGTTCACGATTAATTTTTTTTACTGGGTTTATAAAAAATTGATTTTCAGCTAATTAGGTGAGGCACGTTTTTACATTCTGTAAAAATGTATATTAATTGATACTAACGGATGTCGCCTTTTACCCTTTGAAGCCCAGCGCAGGATGTTTTTTTTTTGCATCAAATTCAATTCATCATTTAAAACATTCCAACATGAAAAAGAATAATAGCAAAAAAACAGCTTTCGACCAGTTCAACGATTCAATCATTGAGTGCCCTGAAGCCATAAAAGGCGGCATTATTATCATAGAAGACTTGATTTCGGGATAAGCTCACGCAGCAGGCCGAATACTGATGGGCATGCCATGCCAAAGTATTCGGCCTTCCCTCACCACCTCTGCTACCGGTTCAATAACAGCAGTCCTTTTGTCGGTAGTCAAGGGTTTTTTCATTCCTGCATCAAATTCAATTCATCATTTAAAACATTCCAACATGAAAAAGAATAACAGCAAAAAAACAGCTTTCGACCAGTTCAACGATTCAATCATTGAGTGCCCTGAAGCCATAAAAGGCGGCCTTATTATCATTGCAGACTTGATTTCGGGATAAGCTCACGCCGCAGGCCGAATACTGATGGGCATACTATGCCAAAGTATTCGGTCTTCCCCATTATCACCTCACCGGATGGCTCAACCGCAGGTTTTAGCTTATCGGCAACCAAAATGATTTTTATTTCAGCGAACCGTCTCCAGCATTCCATCCTCCGCTTTTTATGTTCCTCAAATTCTGAAAACGAGGTAGTCAACATGCCTTTTAGCAGCCGCTCTTTCAGGCGTTTATAGACCCACCTGAAATGGGTGTCGGACTTGCCTTGCCTGCGCCATGCGGCCAATGCTTCGGCGCGGGTCACGTCTTCGTTGAGCAGCCCAAAAACGCGGAGCATATCGCCGTTGCCCGGCCGATAGCTCGACAGTGTGGAAATATCACTAATTGTATTCACAGCCATTTTTTTTCTCGACGTTATAGAAGGTTGATTTCCAGTAAATTAGGCGAGGTGATTTCAGGTATTTCGCAAATATACATATTATTTATTACTAACGGATGTCGCGGTTTTGCCTTTGAAGCCCAGCACAGGATGGTTTTTTTTTGCATCAAATTCAATTCATCATTTAAAACATTCTAACATGAAAAAGAATAACAGCAAAAAAACAGCTTTCGACCAGTTCAACGATTCAATCATTGAGTGTCCTGAAAACATAAAAGGCGGCCTTGTTGTCATTGTAGACTTGATTTCAGGGTGAGTCTTTGGGCAAGCCCAGTTTTTCTCAGCATGCTCAAAACGCCTGTTACACTTGTATTTTAGTGGAAAAAAAGAGGGGGAAGGGAGTAGTGGAGGAAAGAGGAAGGGCCAGGTACAACGCTTCGAGAACTGTTTTTCCTGACCCCTCACATTTGGCTGTGGTTGGCATCCAGTACGGATGCCACCACTAATTTACAAAGTGGTAACAGGAAGTCAAAAAGGGGCAGCGTCAGTGCGCTGCCCCTTTCTTTTTTGTTTCCCGCGGAGTCCGCAGTGTCATACGCAGAGAACCGCAGAGTTTTGTGGAGGCGGCTCCGATAGACTCTGCGCCCTCCGCGTATGACACTGCGGACTTTGCGGGAAACAATTCTTTGCGGGAAAAAAGAAAACCGAACATCTCGATTTTATAAGAAAGCTCTTTTAAAATGAGACGGCTGCACTTTTTATTTTTCAAAAAACCTAACTTCGCACCCCAGCCCCCGGCGCATACATTTATAATAAAATTGAGCAAAGCGAAATCCCGCAAAGCGGGAAGCAAACCTGCCTGTCCATGCGGACGTACCGGCAGGCGAAGGCAAACACATCCTGCCGCAGCCCGTTCCTCGTCAGTAGGCTTGCCGAACATAGATTTCCAGATGTCAAAAAAATCGCAAAACGGATTGACTGATCACCAATCACCAATCACTAATCACGAACAAGAAGCAATCGAGGTCATCGGTGCCCGCGAGCACAACCTCAAAAACATCAGCTTGCGCATCCCGCGCAACAAATTGGTGGTCATCACCGGCATCAGCGGCAGCGGCAAATCCTCGCTTGCCTTCGATACCATTTATGCCGAAGGGCAGCGCCGTTACATGGAAACCTTCTCCTCTTATGCCCGCCAGTTCATCGGTGAAATGGAGCGCCCCGACGTGGAAAAAATCACCGGCCTCAGCCCCGTCATTTCGATAGAACAAAAGACCACCAGCCGCAACCCCCGTTCCACCGTCGGCACCATCACCGAGGTCTATGATTTTATGCGCCTGCTCTTTGCCCGCTGCGGCGAGGCATATTCTTATGCCACCGGCAAGAAGATGGTCAGGTACAGCGAGAAGCAAATGATAGAGCAGATAATGGCCCAGTTCAAAAACAAAAAAGTGCTGCTGCTCGCCCCGCTCATCCGCGGACGGAAAGGACATTACCGCGAACTGTTCGACCAGATGCGCAAGCAGGGCTACACCAAAATAAGGGTGGACGGCGAGGTAAAAGACCTCGTTCCCGCCATGCAGATAGACCGCTACAAAGTCCACGACATAGAGCTGGTGGTTGATAGGATAAAGGTGTCCGATGAGCGCCGGGAGCGCATTGTCTCCTCCCTGCAGACGGCGCTAAAGATGGGCAACGGGCTTATTTTTATAGCCCCCCCCAGCCCCCCCGAAGGGGGGAGGACGGGACGTGCAAAAGGTACAAAGGCCATGGACTCCCGCCCATTTGAAGAAGACCAAAAAGGACTTCGGTCTCAGGGGTCAGGGCGCGGAAATGGCACGGCGGGCAGCAACTCCCCCTCCTTTGGAGGGGGCTGGGGGGAGGCTGTATTCAGCAAGCACCTCATGGATGCCGAAACCGGCCTGAGCTACGAAGAACCCTCCCCGAACGCCTTCTCTTTCAACTCCCCTTACGGCGCCTGCCCCAAGTGCAAAGGGCTGGGCCGCATCAATGCCGTTGACATGGGCAAGGTGATCCCCGACGACTCCAAAAGCATTGATGAAGTGGGCATTGCCCCGCTGGGCGAGGTGCGGGATACCATCGTTTTCAAGCAATTGAAAAAGATAGCGAAGAAGTACAAATTCAAGTTTTCCGACCCTATCAATAAAATACCCAAAAAGGCGCTCGATACCATCCTGTACGGCGGCGACGAGTCTTTTAAAATTGAAATGCGCTACCAGCACGACCATGTTTATGGGCTGGGCTTCGAGGGGTTGACCGATCAATTGGAGCGCTGGTACAGGGAGACTACTTCTGAAAAAATAAGGCAGTGGGCGGAGGCATACATGACTGTTGCCGACTGCCCGGAGTGCAAGGGAATGCGGCTGAAAAAAGAGAGTTTGCATTTTAAAATAAATGAAAAAAACATCGCCGAACTGGCCGAGATGGACATGGGCGCGCTGCATGATTGGATGTCCGGCCTCGATAAACATTTGAGCAAAAGGCAGTTGGCCATCGGCAAAGATGTGCTGAAAGAAATACGTCTGCGGCTCGGCTTTTTGATGCACGTCGGTTTGGATTATTTGAACCTGAACCGCCCGGCAAGGACGCTGTCGGGAGGGGAGGCGCAGCGCATCCGCTTGGCCACGCAGATCGGTTCGCAACTGACGGGCGTCACCTATATATTGGACGAGCCGAGTATCGGCCTGCACCAGCGCGACAACCACCGTTTGATAGAGGCACTGAAAGAACTGACCGAAATCGGCAACTCTGTGCTGGTGGTGGAGCATGACAAGGACATCATGCTGGCCGCCGATTATGTGATTGACCTGGGCCCCGGCGCCGGCAAGCATGGCGGCGAACTCGTGGCGGAAGGCGTCCCCGAAACTTTTATCGAAAAAGATACGCTGACCGCAGACTACCTCAACGGCATCAAAAAAATAGAAGTGCCGAAAAAGCGGCGCAAGGGCAACGGCCTTTTTTTGGAACTGAAAAATGCAAGCGGCCATAACCTGCAAAACGTTGACCTGAAAATACCGCTCGGCACTTTTACCTGCATCACGGGGGTCAGCGGCAGCGGAAAAAGTTCGCTCATCAACGAGACGGTCTATCCCATTTTGCGCGCCCATTTTTATAAAAGCCTAAAAAAACCGCTGCCCTATAAAAAGATAAAAGGGCTGGAACACCTCGACAAAGTGATCGAGATAGACCAGTCGCCGATAGGCCGCACACCGCGCAGCAACCCCGCTACTTATACTAAGGTGTTCGGCGATATCCGTAGCCTGTTCGCCAATTTGCCGGAGGCGAAAATAAGGGGCTACAAGCCCGGCCGTTTTTCGTTCAATGTGAAAGGCGGGCGCTGCGAGACCTGCAAGGGGAGCGGCAAACGGACTATCGAAATGAACTTCCTGCCCGACGTTTACGTGGAGTGCGAAACCTGCCTCGGGCGCCGCTACAACCGCGAAACCCTGGAGGTGCTTTACAAAGGCAAAAGCATCAACGACGTGCTGAACATGACGGTCGAAGAAGCGACGGCTTTTTTTGAACCCATCCCGAAAATTTACCGAAGGTTAAAAACTTTGCATGACGTGGGCCTGGGCTATATCACCCTCGGGCAGCAGGCAACTACCCTCTCCGGCGGCGAGGCGCAACGGGTCAAACTCTCCGAAGAACTCTCCAAACGCGACACGGGCAACACCTTATATATATTGGACGAACCGACCACTGGACTGCATTTTGAAGACATCCGCCAACTGCTGCGGGTGCTGAACAAACTGGTGGACAAGGGCAATACCATCGTCGTCATCGAGCACAACCTCGACGTGATTAAAATAGCCGATTGGATCATTGACCTCGGCCCGGAAGGGGGGCACAGGGGCGGCAAAATTGTCTGTGAAGGTACACCGGAGAAAGTGGCGAAGGTGAAAGGGAGTTTTACGGGGCAGTTTTTGAAATTGGAACTGAAGGAAGCGGCGACAAAATAAATCAACGTTTTTGGCTGTTTTTGAAAGACTAAAAGTAATAAGTAGTGGTTCGATTCGTAATTAGCGGACTATTTATTTTTTGGTAAATACCACATTATCAAGGATTTGGCGAACTAATCACTAATCAACTAATTACTAATCACTGCACTACTCCGGTGGTTGAACCTATAATTTCACCAACCCCCGACTAAAGTCGGGGGTTAGTAACGGTCAAACAATAAAAAACATCTCCATTTTGAAAAATACATTCTTTTTATTTCTCTTCTTTTCCCTCCTTTTGGCCACGGCCTGCAACCCTGCCCGCCGCGCCAAAGGCGGCAAGCTCAGGCCCAGAAGCGAAAAATACTTGATGAAGCGCCTTTTGGCCAACCAAGTGAATGCCGAGTGGATCGGCACCAAGGCAAAGGTGAGCTACAGCGACCAATACATGAGGCAGAGTTTTACCGCTTACGTGCGCATGCAAAAAGACAAAGCAATCTGGATGAGCTTCAAAAAATTTGGCTTCGAGGCGGCGAGGGCCCTCATCACCCCCGACTCCATTTTTGTGCTCAACCGCCTGAGCAACGAATATTTGGCGAAGCCTTTTTCTTATGCCCAACGGGAATTCCGGCTGCCCGTTGGCTACGACGGGCTGCAGGCCATGCTGCTCGGCAACCCCGTTTTCTTTTCAAAAAAATCGGAGACAGGAGTGGACGGAGACCGCTTCTTGCTCACTCAAAAAACGGACAACCTTGTTACCAAATATTGGATGGACGGCATGAAAATATTCCTGCAAGAGTTCTTCGTCGAGGACTTCCGAAACAAGCGAACCTTGACATATAAGATTTCCGACTATCAATCTTTGCCCGACAAACAGAATTTTTCCTACTTTCGTCGCCTTAATTTGAACAGCCCCGACCTCGGCGAGATGCAGGTCGTTATTGATTTCACAAAAGTAGAGATTGATGTTCCTCAAAAGATGTCATTTTCGGTGCCCGACAGGTATGAAAGAGTTGATTAAACGGCGGACGGTGGACGGCGGACGGCGGACGGCCTGTCCCGAAACTTCGGCAGCCCAGTGCCTTCCCCGAATTTTCAGGAGCAGGCAAAGCAACTTACTTTCTTTTACTTCACTGCTATTACTCCTCCTTCTGAGTACTTCCCTGTTTGGCCAAAACTCCCGCGCAGAACTCGAAGAAAAGCGCAAACAACTGCTCCGTGAAATCAGGCAAACCACTCAATTGCTCCAGCAGACCAAGCAAAACCGGGAAGCCACCTACTCCCATTTTGTCACCTTGCAAAGGCAGATCAGCCGCCGGCTGCAGCTCATCGAAACCCTCCAAGCAGAAGTTTTATTGATATTGGAAAATGTGGAACGCACCACGGGCGCAGTGCAGGCACTGTCGGACGATGTGGAGCGCTTGAAGTCGGAGTATGCGGAAATGGTGCGCCATGCCTACCGCCAAAAACTGCTGCACAACGATTGGCTGTTCATCCTTTCAGCACAGAGCTTCAACGATGCTTTCCGCCGTTGGCAGTACCTCAAACAGTACGACCGCTACCGGCAAAAACAGGCGCAGCTCATCATCGGCACACAAGAAACTTTATTGAAAAAAATAGCCGTCCTCGAAAAGCGGAAAGCTGAAAAGAAAAAACTGTTGGCCACCGAGGAGCGCCAATCCATCATGCTGGGGCTGGAGGTTTCCGCCAAAAACCGCATCCTCGAAGAACTCAAAAGCGACGAAAACCGCCTCACCAAACGCCTCCGGGCAAAAGAAAAAGCAGCCCGGAAATTGACCGCTGCCATTGAAAAAATCATCAAATCAGAGATAGCCAAAGCTAAAAACGAGGAACGGGCCGCCGCAAACGTGAACGTTTCCCCGTCGGCTGCGCCAACAGCGAGAGCATCGCTTTCCTCCGATTTCAGGAACAACCGGGGCTCGCTTCCCTGGCCGGTAGAGCATGGCGTCATCACTGGTTTTTTCGGAAAACAGCCGCACCCCACCATCAAATCTGTCGAGATAGTCAACAACGGAATTGATATACGCACGGCCTTCGGCTCGAACGTGTTGGCCATTTTTGAAGGCACCGTTGTCGGCACGCAGTTCATCCCGGGCTTCGATTACATGGTCATCTTGCAGCACGGCCATTACTATACGGTCTATTCCAACCTCGAAGAAGTGCGGGTGCAAAAAGGCGATAAAGTACGGACTGGACAGGCCGTCGGAAAGGTCAGCACCAACCGGAAAACAAATACCGCAGAAGTGCATTTCGAAATCTGGAAAGAAAAAACAAGGCTCGACCCGCTCAAATGGGTGGCCCGGAAATGAGAGGAAACCAGAGTTTGTCCGCAGGACTCCTTTGGAGAGAGAATGAGAATTTGAGAGTTTGAGAAGACCAGAGTTTGAGAATTTGAGAGAATGAGAGTTTGAGAAAACCAGAGTTTGAGAGAATGAGAGTTTGAGAGTTTGAGAGTAGTACATCGGAGGGACTTTTAATTATTGGAGCAGAGAAACTAAGAGTCCCTTCTCGATACTGCTCTCAAACTCTCATTTCTCTCAAACTCTCAAACTCTCAAACTCTGGTCTTCTCAAACTCTCATTCTCTCAAACTCTCAAACTCTGGTCTTCTGTTAAATAATTATATGAACAAAGAATGGAACGTTAGCAGCCAAGCGAAATCTGGCCTGAAAGCAGAAACAGAACATGCCGTCTTGGTCGGCCTGGTGCATGACCAACAGACGGAAGAACTGGTGCAAGAGTACCTGAACGAACTGGAGTTTTTGGCGCTGACAGCAGGGGCCAAAACGGCAAAACGGTTCATCCAAAAACGCAATGCGCCGCACCCAAAAACTTTTATCGGAAAAGGGAAGGCGGAAGAAATCAAAGCGTATATTGACGAGCACGAGGAGATCAATATGGTCATTTTTGACGATGACCTTACGGGCAAACAAACTTCTGTTTTGGAAGAATTTATGACCGTAAAGATCATTGACCGCAGCTCGCTCATTCTCGATATATTTGCCCGCAGGGCGCAAACGGCGCAGGCCAAAACACAGGTCGAACTCGCCCAACTGCAATACCTCCTCCCCCGGTTGCGCGGCCTCTGGTCGCACCTCGAACGGCAGCGCGGCGGTATCGGCATGAGGGGCCCGGGCGAAAAAGAAATCGAAACCGACCGCCGTATCGTCCGGGATAAACTATCGCTGCTGAAAAAACAATTGGAAAAAATAGACCGGCAG
>DROJ01000335.1 GCA_011321935.1 Bacteroidota bacterium
ACTTGCCAGTTGCAATTTTTCCGAAAAATACCAGGCATCCAAGTCTTCCATCATAATTTGCAAAATATCAAAACAATTGACTTTGGAAGTCTGCGGATGATAGTAATAGTTATGGCTCAATAGCAGCCGCTCGATTAAAGCAATTGGATGTTTTATTGATTTTTCTCCGAGGCCGCTGATTAGGTTGTTGGTGTTTTTTTCAAAATACTCATATAAATTTCTACGGCCATAAGATTTGACCAGTAGCTTATCCCTTTCCATAGGTTCTTTTTCCAATTCCAAAATGATTAGATAACGTTCTACTGTTTTTGTCATTTTCGACATCAGGTTTCTCATTTTGATATCACTGTATTCAGTGCCAGGAAACACCTTTCCGAACACCGCCCCCCTCTCCAAGCCCTTGTTTTCAAACTCGGGATAATGCCTCCCCAGCACCCGGTACAGCCGCACCAGGTTCTTGTCGGTATTAAAATAATCGGACTTCACGAACCAGCCCAAGTACTTGAACTCCCCCTTGTCCAGCGTCCGCATGATTTTTACGAGCTTGCTGTTTTGCATTTTAGCTTAATTATTGGATTACACATCAGTTCGCTAAATTAGTTTTAAATCATTGAAAACCAATATTTAATAAAAATACATTTCATTTATAATGCTAAAAATAAAATTACAAGACCAATAATTTGTCTAAGAAAAAGAAACAAAAACCCCGGATATTTGACCCACAGAAAGAAACCGTCCACATTCCCGGCAGGCCTGCTCAACCAAGACGGCTTTCCCAAAAGTTAACAACTGCGTTCAAGTGCCTTTAACCGCGGTGATGCACCGGCATCACCATATCAACCTATGCCTGTATGCAACATGCCGGGTGCCTTGTTTTTTGGTAACCAATGAACGGCGCATTCTGCACCTTGCCACTTGGCGACCAATAAAAAACATGCTAAAACTCCTCCCGTACATCCTCCTTTGGTCAGGGCTTTGGTCACTGTACTTCCCTCTGGCCGACCGATACCCTTTCAGGGCGGCCCCTTCCGTCTCGCCCCCTCCGACAGCCAATGCCCCAAATGCACCCCGCGCCATTTTTACTGGTTATAACCCAATTGACTATCCAGCTTATTTTTCACAAAAAACACAACACGGAGGAACTGCACAGGCGAAAGATGCTTGGAAAGCATGGTTTGCCCTATCTGGCATGGCCATGCTTTCCTTCGCCTTTTGGGTGAAAGGAAAAGACAAAAAGAAACAGCAGTACAAAGACCGAGCGGTCTTCCAAAAAATAAGCGAACTCGAACAGGCCGCCCTGCGCTCGCAGATGAACCCGCATTTCATTTTCAATTGCCTCAACTCCATCCAACTGCTCATTTTGAAAGAAGACATGGACGGCGCCATGCGGTACCTCACCCGTTTTTCGAGGCTGCTCAGGGCCACTTTGGAGGCTTCCCTCACCGACGAAGCCACCCTTTCCGATGAGGTGCAGATGCTCACCGACTATTTTGACCTCGAAAAATTGCGTTTCAAGGAAGCCTTTCAATTCGAGATAAACATCCACCCGGCCATTGACCAGTACGAAACGGTACTGCCGCCGCTCATCCTGCAGCCATATGTCGAGAATGCGCTCGTACACGGCATGGCCAATAAAGTGGCCGGAGGAAAAGTCAGCGTCAATTTTGGAGCAGAAAAGGGCTATCTTTTAGCGACCATCACCGACAACGGCCCGGGCATTTACAGCAAAAAAACCACTGGCCCAGCCCACCAATCCGTCGGCATGACGCTGACCCGCCGCCGCCTCGAACTGCTGGACAAAAACAGGGACGACGCACTGGTACGGGTGCAGGAGATCGTCGGTGAAAACGGACAGGTTGCAGGGACAAGGGTAGCGGTGCGGATCCCGCAGTTGGTCAGTAACACGGACGGAAGTCCGTGCCCCCCCCACGGACGCAAGTCCGTAAAAAAGCCCCCACGGACGCAAGTCCGTAAAGCCCCAAAAAAACACCCCCCAAAGCCCCGCAATATGCCGTAATATTGCGGGGCTTTTTATTGGTAGCACAGCGTTCACGCTGTCCCGGTCACGGACGTTTACGTCCGGGGGATGAAAGCAGAGCATACAACGGCGTAAACGCCAACGGCCAGAACAGCGCAAACGCTATGCTACCGGGCCAAAATACCACTCAATTTTTATGAAAAAAACATTCCAGGCCATCAGCCCCGTTGACGGCTCCGTTTACTTTGAGGGCGAACTCGCCGATGCCAAAACCATCGAGCAATCGCTGGCCAAAGCACAGGCCGCCCGTCAGATTTGGCGCGGCACTCCCCTGCCCGACCGCATTGCCATTTGCCGAAAGGCGCTAAATTATTTTATAAAAAACAGCGGAGAGATTGCGGAGGAAATCACCTGGCAAATGGGCCGCCCCATCCGCTATTCCGGTTTTGAGATCAGCAAAGGCTTCAAAGAGCGGGCGGAGCATATGATGGGCATAGCGGAGGAAGCACTGGCCGATATAAAAGTGGCGGAGCAAGCTGGTTTTCAGCGGTTTATACGCCGCGAACCCATCGGCACGGTGCTGGTGCTCGCCCCGTGGAACTACCCCTACCTCACCTCCGTCAACGTTGTTTTCCCTGCCCTCTTGGCCGGCAACCCGGTCATTTTGAAACACTCCGGACAGACGCCGCTCTGTGCCGCAAGGTACGCAGCGGCATTTGCGGAAGCGGGCCTTCCGGAAGGCGTTTTCCAGTACCTCCACCTCGCCCACGCGCAGGTGGCAAAGGTGATCGCCGACGGGCGCATCGGCTACGTGGCCTTCACGGGTTCGGTGGCCGGCGGGAGGGCAGTGCAGCAGGCCATCGGCGGGCGTTTCATCGGCGCGGGGCTGGAACTGGGGGGCAAAGACCCGGCCTATGTACGGGCCGATGCAGAACTCGAAAATGCCATCGAAAACCTGGTGGACGGCTCGTTTTTCAACTCCGGCCAGTCCTGCTGCGGCATCGAGCGGATCTATGTTGACCAAGCGCTTTTCCCCGCTTTTGTGGAGGGTTTTGTTGAACTGACCAAGCAGTACCTTTTGGGCAACCCATTGGAACAGGCCACCACTTTGGGGCCGATGGTCAAGGCTTCGGCAGCCGCATTTGCGCAAGCGCAGATCGAGGAGGCGGTGGGCAAAGGGGCCAAGGCATTGATCGAACCCCGTCATTTTGCGAAGCATAAAATAGGCACTCCGTACATGGCGCCGCAGGTGCTGGTAAATGTGGACCACGGCATGGCCATCATGCGGGAAGAAACCTTTGGCCCAGCCGTCGGCATCATGCCCGTAAAGGGCGACGCCGAGGCCATCCAACTGATGAACGACAGCCCCTATGGCCTCACCGCCTCCGTTTGGTCGGCCGATGTGGAGGCGGCCATCCGCATCGGCGAACAGGTGGAAACGGGCACCTGCTTCCTCAACCGCTGCGACTACCTCGACCCCGCTCTCGCTTGGACGGGGGTGAAAAATTCGGGCAAAGGTTGTACCCTTTCTCCCCTCGGTTTTGGGGCACTGACGAGGCCAAAGTCTTTTCACCTGAAAATTTGAACCCCTGGGGCCAAGAGGAAGGAACGGGGAAAATGAAAATGAAATAGCTTGTCCCGAATTCACTTCGGGACAAGCTATTTTCATTTAAAAACCTCCATCTCCAGAACGGGATTGGCCCGCGGCGCCGTCACCGCATTCAGCACCCGGAATTTCAAAGTAAAAGCCTCCAACTGCTCCAGCGTTTTTACCTCGATTTTTGTGGTCGTATTGGGGTGCAACTGCACGATGCCATGCCCGTTGTGCAGGCCAAATCCGCTTTCGTTCCGTAAAATAAACTCCACGTCGCTGTCATTTTTCAAATGCACTTCCATGATGGCCGCCGCTCCCTGGTAAAAAGATTTTTCGACAGAAACAGACGCCCCGATCAGCGGCGACAGCCACTCTTCCCTGCCCACCAGAGTATTGTTGAACCAGACCACGGTGCGCCGTTTTTGCAGCCCTTCCTTGATAGCCGCTGCCGTTTTTTCTTTTGCAAAAACCAAGGTCACCGGCCGGTGTCCACCTTCCGGGATGCCGTATTGCCAGTCCACCAAACCATGAATATCGGAAGTGCCCATGATGGTCAGGTTATAGTCGAGGGCAATCTGCAGCGCCTCGTCCGAGAAGGTCAGGTCGTTCACCACTTCGATGCCTTGCAGCAGGCCTTCGGCCAGCAGTTTTTTGTGGAAACCGGTCAGCCGAGCAATGCCGTCAGCGTATTGGGCAATCCAATTTGGGTGGTTCCAAAAAGTAAAAGCCCCCTGCCGCTGGGCTTCTTTGAAAACCTCCAAACTATCTTCGATCAGCAGCTTGTTGGCATCTTCGATGAAAATGGCATTGCAGTGCCCCGGCGGCATCCGGCGGGTAATTTCGGCGCCCTTGACCACGATCAGGCCATAGGGCCGCGCCGATTTTTCGGCGAGTTCGTAAGCCCTGTTCCGGTCGGGGTGAGGGAGGTCTTTTTTGTGGGGCTGGTACTCCAAATGCTCCGTCAGGGAGATGGCATCTACTGAATCGCGCAGCGCTTCGCCCACCCGTATATCGGGCCAAACGCTGCCATCAGAAAAGACGGTGTGCTGGTGGAAATCACAAACCAAAGTGCGGTAACCGGGCAAGTCGGGAAAGTGGATAGCCCGGTCATGCACATGCTCGTGGGCTATTTGCGAAAAAACATTTTGACAAAAAAAGAAAAGAAGGGAAAGGAGGGTGGCTTGTTTCATGTTTTTCGTTTTGGACCGTCGGCAAGGAATTAAAACCCCCGAAAATTCGGGGCAATCGCTGCCGACGTTTTAAAAGTAAAAAGTCTTTTGTATCGTTGCGAAAATACGATAAAATGCAAAAACCTATCAAACTCCACCGCCCGCTCGTCAACGGCGTTGTCTCCGCCATCCGGCAAACCTGCCTGTCCGGCAGGCAGGTATTCGGAAAGGGAAAATATGCCGACAAGGTCGTTCCAAAACTCCTCCAGGCCAACAAAAAATGGGGCAGCCGCGACCGTTCATTTGTTGCCGAAAATGTTTATGAAATGGTGCGCTGGTGGAGGCTGCTTTCAGCGCTCAGTCGGCAGTCGGCAGTCGGCAGTCCCACCGTAGATAGTTCTTTAAAAGATGAAGAAATAATTGAGATGCTGGGGGTGAATTTGATTTTGAAAGGTTTTGAACTGCCGGAATGGGAGGAGTTTGCGGGGCTTGATGCGGCTACCGTTTTGGAAAAGAAAAAAGAATTGGAAAGCAACAGGAAGGTCATACAGTCCATCCCCGATTGGCTGGATGAAATGGGCGCTGCGGAACTGGGCGACAGGTGGGACGAGGAAATAGCCGCCCTCAACAAACCGGCCCCTTTGGCCTTGCGGGTCAATACGTTGCGGACGAGCAAAAAATGGCTCGTCGAAAAACTGGCCGAAAAAAACAACTGGCGGGCAACGGGCAGTTCGCTCTCCCGCACGGCGCTCGTTTTACAAAAAAGAAGGAACGTCACGTCCAGTTATTTTTATAAAAAAGGCCATTTTGAAGTGCAGGATGTCGGCTCGCAATGTATCGCCCCCTTCCTGCAAGTGAAGCCGGGAATGGCCGTGATAGATGCCTGCGCCGGGGCGGGCGGCAAGTCTTTGCACCTCGCCGTTTTAATGAAAAACACCGGACAGATACTCGCCCTCGATACCGAACCTCATAAACTGGTCGAACTGCAAAAACGGATCGTACGCAACCGCACAAAAATCATCCAAACCCAACTGGTAGCCCCGAACAGGCACATGAACATGTTCACCAATTCGGCTGATCGGCTGCTCCTCGACGTGCCCTGCTCTGGCCTCGGCAGGCTGCGCCGAAGCCCGGACACCAAGTGGAAACTCACGCCGGCATTTATCGAAAAAGTAAAAATAAAACAGGCGGAAATCTTCCAGGAATACAGCGGCATGTTGAAAGCTGGCGGCAAACTGGTTTACGCCACCTGCAGTATTTTGCCTTCGGAAAATGAAAAACAGGTGGAACGTTTTTTGGCAAACAACAAAAATTTCAAACTGGAAGATGAGCGGTTTATTTCTCCGGCAAAGGATGGGTTCGACGGGTATTATATGGCGAGGATCGGGCGTTTTAAATGAAAATTAAAATGAAAATGAAAATGAAAAACTCCATCCGTTGCATGGCTTGGGACAGGTTTTTTTCTTTGATAGAAACCACTCCCAAGCCATGCAACGGGCGGAGTTTTTCATTTTCATTTTCATTTTAATTTTAATTTAAAGAGGTTGGATATGAAACTTCAAGTGGTACATTGGCATCTTTAGAAAGGGTGCTGCATCCGGTTGTAAAAAAAAGCAACCAATTCAATTTCGTTCCCGGAAGTTCGATAAGCCAAAGATAAATGTTTGGAAACAACACACCTGCGAGTACCTTCTGTTTTCAAGGAAGGTGGGCATAAATGACTGTTGTATTCAAGTGACCTGATCAGCTGCTCCACTTTGTCGTCCATTTTGATAGCAGTATCAAGTGGGAAATTATCCATCACATAATTTAGGATGGCAGCGTAAGTGTCTTTTGCTTCTTCTGACCAATAGATTTGGTTCATAATTTCAGGGCTTTAGAGCTTGTTGGGAGTTTTGATTTCGAGTGAAAAATTGTCAATAATTTGATGAGATAGTTTATCCCGAATTTACTTCGGGAAGGCAAAAAATTGGAAACATAGTGGGGCTACGTGACCAATTTTTCAACAGAGTATCATCAAATTAGAGCCTGCCCCGATTTCACATCGGGGGGCAGTTTTTCGCCGGAAGCAAAACTCCCAACAAGCTCTTAGTGTTCTATTTTTTCAAAAGCTCGTTGATTTGTTTACGCACCTCTGCATGTGGAAACCGTTTTCCATTTTCCAATTGCTGCAACCCTCTTTTTATGGATATTTTTTCCTGCTCGCTAATTATGTCCCACCAATCTGTTTTTTCATCCCCTTTAATGAGGGTATCAAAAATAACTTTTATTTTCTGCAGGACATTGATATCGTCTGTTTCCACGACCATGCGGTGCAAATCATTTTTTATTTCTGCTGTTAACATAAGGCATATTTATTTTGAAGGAAAATACTGTTTGTAAAAATAAGGGAAAAATACCAAACCTGCCCCAAGCCATGCAACAGATGGTGTTTTTCATTTTCCCCGAAGTGAATTCGGGACAAGCTATTTTAATTTTCATTTAAAAACGCTTCCAAGTACCCCTCCACATATTCCCCAACTTTTTTCCGCCGGTACTGCATGATAAATCGCGGGTGCGCCAGCGGCACTACCTTTTCAAAGTAGCCTTCCTTTTTGTTCAATTTCGAGAGGTACTTGAAATTTTTTCCCTGTCCCAGACAGAAGCAGACCTTGTTGCCCATACCGAGTTCCAGCAGTTTTTCAAAATGGTATTTGATGAGCGGTTCCATCGTTGACTGCAGTTTTTTGTCGTCGTAATAATTGTAGTTTTTGCCGTCTTTCACAAAGCCGAAGGGCACCACTGAATTGATGAAAAAACGGCGGTTGAACTTTTCCGCCCCACCGAAGGCATTTATCATTTGCCAGATAAAAATGGCGGAGAGTTCCTTCTTTTTCGGGAAGCTGCTTTCGATGCCGCATTCCGTTTCGAGGTAATAGGGATCGGTAAACGCGACATTGGTGAGGCCTGCGCCAAAACGGCCGGGGTTGATGCCGAGGATGAGCGTTCTCGGCCCCTGGTCGCTGTAATATTTCTGCAAAAACAGTCGGCTGATCTTTGCCGTTTCGGGGAGTTCTTTGAGCGGCAGCAACCATTCCACGCCGTCGTCCAATTTGGGCAGTTTTTCCATCAAGTTGTAAAAATGCCTGTCCAAGCGCTCGGCCAATGTCCCGTCGGGGGCCTTCTTTTTTTGGATAAAATTATTTTCCATATTTAAATTTTCATTTCAATTTGCATCTATACCTCAAAAAACCGTATTTTGCGGCTCGTTAAGAAAACAACACTTCCCTTTCATTTCCTCCTTCCTTTGGCTATTCTACACGTACTATGTGATTTAACTGCACTTCCCCTCAAGGTAAGATTATTGTTAACCTGCCATTGTTTTGGTGAATAAAACCTGCACCAAACGACCCGGCAAAATACACACTACCGTGAGAACACAGCAGTTGATCGCCAGCTTAAAAAATGTTTTTTTGAGCTGCAAAGCTTTTGCGAAAGCACCCAAGTCCCATCTTCTCCAATTTCAACAAAAATTGGGGGCATCCATTCTGGGCGCAGAAAAATGGCTGAAAAATTTCCAGCCCGCACCTTTTGTCCCCGCAATTTCAGTATTGTTTTTTACCGTTATTTTAGTGGGCGAATCAAAGCCCAGGGAATACAGCACGGAAATCAGCAAAGCCGGGCTGACCTCAGAGGAAGGCACAAAAGACAAGCACCTTTCGGCAAGCTCCCTCTTTGACGACATCCCGGCCGGCGAGAGCATTCCACAAGACAATAAAACATTGACAAAAGAGGCCTTGAGATGGCTCTACGTGCTGGGCACTTACAATGATTTTTCTTTGTCGAACGAACAGTTGGCCACCAAGTTCAAAGACATGGGCATCGCCTCCACCATCCTCAGTTTGACGGCCGATGGGCCGATCCGCAAAAAATATTGGTCGGAGCGGGCCGTCACTTATGGCAGGCGCTCGGTAGGCGTAATGACGGGCATGGTGCCCCATCCCAACGAGCTTGACCTGGAGGAGATCCATACCCGGCTGTTGATCGCAATGGCCGTCAATTATTACGAAGGCGGGGACATCAGCGAGGAAGACCTGAGCGAACAGTTTGAAAATATTTCAAAGACCTTTTTGCTAAGGACTGGTTTTTGCAACAACAAAATACTGAGGGCACTGGACGACGATTCGATCATCCGCCTGCCGCAACTTTCGCTCCTTTAAATACGGACAGATTCATTTGAAACTACTTTTTTAAATTCAGCATATAAACACAAAAACGTGATGGCGCAGTGGCTTTGCCGCTGCGCTTTTTTTGTGGCCGACTCTTCGTTTCCGCTAAACCAGCCCGCAAAGGCATCATCTCATGGCCCCGGGCTTTACCTTTATATATACCACGTCCGGTAAATCAGGATTCCTTTACCATTTGCCGATAGGCGAAAACAAAAAGCGGCAATGTGCTGATAACATGGCTGCCCGGCTCTTTAAAATATTCAATTTCAAGAGCCGTCCCGCCTAGCCGGCAAATGGGAATGGAGCATTGAACCGGCAGCACCGGTAAATACCAAAAGAAGGATTGGGCATGAATATACCGCACCATTTTAGGTTTTGTGCATTTGCCCTCGCCAGCCCCCAGCCCCAGAAGGGGAGAACCAGCCCTCAATGCACAAAACCTAAAATGGTGCGGTATAAACAACCCTTCCTCTATCAATTTTCCACAATCGTCCAAGCAGGCATGGAGGTAAAGGGGAAAACCTTACCTTTGCTGCCGATTTTCGCAAGCACCCAAATTTGATTGGGCAACCTTATCTAAATAATAAAATATAAGAGCCGGCCCAATGAACCGGGCGGCCACAAATAACACGAATGGACAAAAATACCATCACTGGGTTTATTTTGATCTTTGGCATCTTGCTGGTCTGGAACATGACCATGAAACCGGATGTGGACAAGCAGTTGCAGGAACAGCAGCATATCCAAGATTCGATAGCCCAGGCCGAAAAGCAACCAACCGAAACCCAGGCTCCCGTTGCCCCGCCTACCGCCCCAACTCCGGGCGAGCCCGATTCCAGCAACCTTGCAAACGAGCAGATGCAGCTCCAGTTCAAATACGGGGCATTTGCCCCTGCGGCCACGGGCGAAGAGCAGGAATCCGTTTTGGAAAACGATAAAATGCGCATTGTTTTCAGCAACAAGGGCGGGCGCATCAAAGAGGTGCTGCTGAAGGATTATTCCAAAATAACATTCGATTCGAGCCACCAAGAACACAAACTGCCGCTCAAATTGCTCGAAGACGAAAAGAACCGCTTCGAGTACCTCCTTCCGGTAAAAGGTGCTGCCGTCGGAAAGGTCAAAACCCAAGACCTCTTTTTTGAAACCACCAAAAACGGCAACTCCATCACCTTCCGGGCAAACGCCGGGCAGGGGCGCTATTTCGAACAGGTTTATACCCTCAACGACAGCTACGAAATGGATTACTCCATCGGCTTCGAGAACCTCGGCCAAGTGCTCGACACCCCCGACGGCACCGTCGAACTCAAGTGGCTCGACTACCCCGACCGCATCGAATGGAACTATACCTACGAGCAGCGCTATTCCACTGTTTATTTCAAAGAGACGGACGAAGACTACGACTATTGCTCCTGTGTGCAGGCCGACAAAGAGGAACTCAACTCAAAACCCATTGACTGGATGGCCCACTCCAACCAGTTTTTTGCCAGCATTTTGATGAGCGATGGCCGGCCCTTCAAAGGCGGCGAATTTGAAGTCGAAGTGTTCAATAAAGACGAGCTCAAAAACAGCCCCGACCTGAAAATATTCAAGACCAGCCTGCAGGTGCCCGCCGACAACGGCACCTTCGCAATGCAGATGTACCTCGGCCCAAAAGACTATAAAATCTTGAGCGAGTATGGCAGGGAGATCAAGTACATCGTGCCCTTTGGAAGGAGCATCATCGGTACGGCCAACCGCTGGGTCATCCGCCCGCTGTTCAATTTCCTGTCTTCTTTTATCGGCTCAAAAGGTATCGTTATCTTGGTGCTCACCCTGATCGTAAAATTGGTGCTCTACCCATTGACCTATAAAATGCTGCACTCGCAAGCGAAAATGGCCGCCCTGAAACCCCGTTTGGCTTCGCTAAAAGAACGCTTTAAAGACGACCAGACGCAGGCGCAAATGGAGAGCATGAAACTCTACCGGGAGTTTGGGGTCAACCCGCTGGGCGGTTGTATGCCCATCGCCTTGCAGATGCCCGTTTGGTTTGCGCTTTACCGGTTTTTCCCTGCCTCCATCGAGTTCCGGCAGGAGCCTTTCCTCTGGGCGACCGACCTTTCGAGCTACGATATTTTTTACTGGCTGCCCTGGGAGATACCATTTTACGGGCAGCACGTCAGCCTGTTCACCCTGCTGTGGGTCATCACCACCCTCATCTACACCTATTATAATATGCAGCAGATGGAAATGGGGAACATGGGCGGCGCCAACGCCAAAATGATGAAGTACATGCAGTTTGCCATGCCGGTATTCTTCCTCTTTTTCTTCAACAACTTCGCCTCCGGCCTGACCTGCTACCTCGTTTTCAGCAATACCTTCAATATCGCCCAAACGCTGATTACCAAAAACATCCTCATTGACCACGACAAAATAAAGGCCGACCTGGAAGCCTATAAAAAGAAACCAAAAAAGAAAAAGAAGGGCGGCTTCCAAGCCCGCATGGAAGAAGCCATGAAACAGCAAAAAGCCATCGCCGCCCAACGGGAAGCGGCCAAAAAGAAGAAGAAGTGATCAGTGATCAGTGATCAGTGATTAGTAGAGCAGTGATCAGTGCGCCCTAACCTAATCACTGCTCCACTGATTACTAATCACTAATCACTAATCTACTAATCACTGCTCTACTGCTCCACTAATCACTAAACCACTAAACATGAAAGTAGCCATTCTCGTCCTCACCGTCCTTGCCGCATTGGTGGCATTCACTTCTTGCGACCAAAAAAAAGCACGGCAGACCACTACCGATGTAAAAGAAACAGTGCCCGATCACCCGGGCACAAAACCCGAAAAGCCGAAAGAGGTCTATCAAATGGTAGGCTATCAAAAAACGGCCTGCTACGGGAAATGCCCTGTTTATCAGGTGAAACTTTATAACGACGGCACTGCCATTTGGGAAGGGAAAAGGTTTGTGGACAGGATGGGCGAATACAAAGCAAAAGTGAGCAAAGCCACCCTCGACGCCATCAAACAAAAAGCCTACGACGTGGGCTATTTTGATTTTTATGAAAAATACCCCGTCAAGCACCGAGTGGCCGACCTGCCCTCGACCATCACTTACATGCGGGTGGGCGACGTGGTAAAATCCGTCAACAATACCCACGAGGGACCCGAAAAATTGGCGGAGTTTGAGAAGTACTTGGAAGAGGTGATCGCTAAGATCGAATGGGTGAAGGTGCCAACAGACAAGTGACTTTTTGTGTGTCCGCATCCGACAACCGAGGATATAAATCCTCGGTTCTTTATGCCCGCTCCCGGCAGCCGAGGATATAAATCCTCGGTTCTAAAATTCATGATAAGCGACCGAATCTGTCAAGCCGTCTCCGTGCCCTTCCGAAAGGGGGGGAATTAATTCCCCCCTTTTCGGAAGGGCACGGAGACGGGGTCAAACATACCGTACTTTTTCTCTTTAAATGCGGATGACAGGTTAAAAAAAACTACTGATTGTCAGGGGGGGAATTAATTCCCCCCCTTTCGGAAGGGCACGGAGGCTTACTTCGATACCGTCTCGAAAACCCTTTGCATCCCTGCCTCGAAGTTGTCGCCGCTAATGTCAATGGTCAGCCGGTTTTTCAGCGTAGCGATGATAGAGGGGAGTTTTGATTTCAGTTCATTGTTGCGGGTCATTTCGTTCTGGATGTCCTCGATGCCGACCCCGTTTTCCCTCCGCCATTTCATTTCCTCGTCAATTTTAGCGATTTTTTCATTGATGGTGCCGATGGCCTTGCGCATGAACCCCATGTCAAAAAAATCAGATTCCAGTGAGCAGGCGATGAACTGTTTGTCGGCAATGCCCTCCCCTGTCAAGGTCAAAATAGATTCCATGCCCACCCATCCAGAAAGCAGGCTGTTTGTAGAGACCAACGAAAGGGTAACGGAACTCGCCTTGATACAGCGGTTGATGAAAGACTGGATGTCCTCCCCGGCGTTCATCTCCTCCACATCAATCAAAACAGGGATGTTTTTTTCTTCAAAAAATGCTTTCACCCGGTGGGCGTGTTCCTTGTCCTTGTGGTTGTAAGAAATGAAAACCTTTGGGCCGCCTGTCTGTCCGCCGCCGCCGTTACCACCTCCGCCTACATCTATTTTCACATCGTCCGGCAATTTCTCCACCATGTTCAGCAGAGCACTTTTGATGCGGTTGCGCGACATCATGGCAAACTCGGAAGAGATCAGCCCTTTGTCAATGTCTTTTTTGAGGCCGTTCCAGCGGGAGGCCTGCAGGATGATGTCGTTGTTGCCGGGCATGGCTTTTTGCATGGCGGCTATGGCCTGCTCGATTTCGCTTTCGTTGATGAGGTCAATAATGGCTTGTTTTGACATGGAATGGGTGTTTGTGATTTTAGTTTTTTTGATGAAGTTCCAAAAGTAGTTTCTGTAAAGTATTTAGACAAATATGTATGTAAAAAACTGGGATTTGAGGCGATGCCCCGAAGTGAATTCGGGGCATCGCCTCGTCGCCTCACGGGCTACATTTTTCCAGCAGCCACTCCTTTTCTGCGACGTGTTCGGTCTGCATGATTTCCGATTTTAGTTTTATCAAAGCCGCCTTGCCCCTGGCATCCGCTTTCATCAGTTTTTTGATAAAACGCACCAGGTTGAGGTAATTTTGGCGGTGGTAGCCCGCATCCTTTTGCCGCCGGATGTAGGTCTGGAAACTGTCGAGCAAACTATCGAGCGCCGTGAATTCTTTCAATTCAAAATAACTGCGCAGCAACATGCGCCGGGCATCGAGGTTGTTCAGCACATCTTTGAATTCGACAAAGCGCAGCAGGCGCATGGCCTGCCCATAATCGGCCTGCTGGAAATGAAAAAACGCGAGGTTGTAGCGCCAACTGTTGTCCCGTTCTCGGGGCGGCAGGTGCTTTTTGAAATCTTCCAAAAACCGGCCGACCCACTCCGTTTCGCCGAGGTTCATGCCCAGCCGGGTGATGTTTTTATAGGTGTAAGATGAAAGCATCCCGTTTTCCAAAAGCGCTTTGTTTTCGAGGCCATGCTGATAAAGGTCAAACGCTTCCCGGATGTACTGCTTCTCCCCTGCATTCAATTTTTTGATACAAAAATTGATGGCCAGCAAATAAATGTCCCGCAGCTCATGCTGCGGAAATTGGCCGCTTATGCCCTCTATCCAGTTTTTCAATTTCAAAAAATGCCCCTCCTCCCCTGCCCCCGACAGCGCCATGAAAGCATGGAAATAAACCATCACCGCAGGCACTTCCCCATAGCCCCCTTGCCCTACCAAGGCCAAAACTTCGTCCAGCAGTTTCAGGTCATATACCTGCTTCGACATGGTTTGGTGCGACAAGATGGTACAGCCCTGCCGGAGCGTTTCGGCGATGAAAAAAGTGGTCAGTTCATCGTGGACAGTTTGCAGGTTCATTTCGCCGCTGCGGCGCTGGTGCATGGTGTGGGCCGCTTTTTCGCGTTCCAGCAGGTAGCGGTCGTAATGGAAACGGGTATTGCGGCGGGCCTGCTTTTTCAGGAGCGTTTCGGCGGCGGCCATTTCTTTTTCAAAAGGTTTTTCGAAGCCCCTTTTTTGCAGTGCCCGGCAGAGGTGTAGCTGCTGCTGAAGCCCGTCTTGTTCCAACTCCGATTGGGCGAGGTACTGTTTGATGGTTTTTAATAAAAAAGAAGAAGTGTAGTGCAGGGTTTTGTCGTTGAACGGCTGCTTTGGGAATACGGCTTTCCATACTTCCTGCTTTTTTACGGAGCCGCCTTTTTTGCCGTTCAGCACTTTATCGAAATGGTCGAACAGGCGGGTCACGTCGTCGCGTTGGTTGAAATAAGGGGAACGGACGAACTTGCGGAGGTGGCGGAAGTCGCGGGGGGCGAGGCGGCGGAGGTGGTGGTGGAGGTTGGTGTTTTGCATTTCTACTTATTGATAATAATTTTATAAATAGCTTATAATTAATAACTTATAAAAAAATAACGTTGGTAAAGATACGAAAATGTCTTTCTTTAATACTAAAGAATCTATCATCTTTGCTTCAGTTCAAAAGTTATCATTGAAAATCAAGTTCAGTATTCACAAGGAACTGCAGTCATTCTGCTTTTCCAATAAAAAATTGAGTTATGAAAAATCTAATTACTACAACATGCTTTTTCTTTTTTTTACTATCGGCTTCTTTCTCACAAGGATGGGAAAGAGAGTATGATTTCGGAGATTATGAGTCCATCAGCAAATTAGCAGTTTTACCAACGGGAGGAGTGATCGCTGGCGCAAGGTGGGGCGCACAGGATGAGTTTAAATTATTTGCCGTAGATGATGACGGAGAGCTAGTTTGGCAAAAAGAAATAGGTCATCAGCAACCAAATGGATTGGATATTTCCGACCTGTTAATTTCAACAGATACAAATATCATAATGATCACTTTGACCGCTACCACTTTCAACCCAATACCTCCAGATACTATCACAGCTTATGGGAATAAATTTTTTATTCATAAATTGGATTTACTCGGCAATCAAATTTGGGAAAAAGAACTCGACATAGCACACCCTTTTTATTCTGACAGAACGGTAGTGACCAATACCCATGATGGAAATTTATTGGTAATGTCCTCACCCCAAGGTGAATTGATAAAAATAAATTTAGACGGAGACATCTTATGGTCAAATGAAATAACAATTCCTGATTTCAAAGCAGGAGAGATTATTTCAAGCCCAGACAATAGTTTTATAATAGTTGGACAGTCAGGAATAAGCGGTACGGTAGGTGGTGAAGATATAATAGTTATAAAAATAGATGCCAATGGAAATTTGATTTGGGAAAAACGATACGAGCATGAAAATAGCCAGTGGATTCGAGAAGGAATTATAACTTCCGACGACCACATCCTTTTGGGAGGCCTATTGTTTCCAAATATGGCAGGTGCAGGCAGCATTGATTTTTATTTGCTGAAATTAGATTTGGATGGCAATTTTATTTGGGAAATCACCTATCCTGATTTAATGGGGACAGAGGATATAGGTGGCCTTACAGAATTAAGGAATGGTGATTATGCTATCATTGGTTGGTCAGACACGTTTTCCACGAATGGTCCTGGCCACGGGGCTGTTGCCAGAAGGGTTAGCCCGAACGGAAACTTCGTTTCAGATAATTATTATTCTTGCGAAAACATCTATGATGTGGCTCAAGATGCCTCAGGGAATATATACATGGGCGCTCTTTATACAAACCGTAATTATGGACTACCACAAAGTGCCAATGCTTATATCATTAAATCGGACAGCAATTTAGTTTCGAGGTCAAATTTAATTCAGGGAAACATATCTAAAGACAATGATTTTGATTGCCAAAACTCCGCCAATGATTATGGCCTTAAAAATTGGTTCATCAACTTATCGGGCGATTTTTCAAATTATCAATTAAGTGATTCATCGGGGGATTTTTCATTCAGGGTAGAGACTGGAAATTACTATGTTAAAGCAATTCCACCGATCCCATATTGGGATTTATGCTCAACAATAGATTCATTTACATTTAACAATGAGTTTGATACGGTCAACCTTGAAATATCGGCCCAAGCAAATATCGAGTGCCCGTGGATGGAGGTTTCCATAAATACACCAATTTTAAGAAGGTGTTCCGACAGCCGATATTATGTCCAATATTGCAATCATGGGACACTGGCTGCCGATTCTGCTTTTATTAGGGTTTTGCTCGATCCGTTTTTGAATATATTTGACGCAAGTATCCCCTACACCAGCCTCGGAGGAAATGTTTATCTTTTTGAATTGGGGCTTGTCGGCATCGGCCAATGCGGCCAATTCACTTTTGATGCAGAAGTAAGCTGCAATGCCGCACTCGGCCAGACCCATTGCGTGGAAGCACATATATACCCCGATTCGCTCTGCCTTCCGACCAACGGATGGGCAGGCGCCAGCATCGAAGTCAGCGGTATATGTGTCGGCGATTCTATTCATTTTAATATAAAAAACACGGGCAGTGCGCCCACCTCACAGCCGCTCGAATATATAGTCATCGAGGACGATGTAATCTTATATGAAGACGAAATAGCCTTTTTAGGAATTGGAGAAGTACGCGAAATAATAATCGAAAATACCGGCGCCACCTACCGCATGGAAGCCGAGCAAGAACCCAACCATCCCGGCAACAGCCACCCGACATATATCATCGAAGGCTGCGGGCAGGGCTTCACGCCAGGCTTCGTAAATATATTCCCCATGAACGATGCCGATCCATTTATTGACATTGACTGTCGGCAAAATATAGGCAGCTATGACCCCAACGATAAACTGGCATTTCCGACAGGTGTCCATGACGAGCACTTCATCAAACAAAATACGGACATTGAATATATGATCCGCTTCCAAAACACGGGAACGGACACCGCTTTCAGGGTAGTGATAAGGGATACGCTCTCTCCATTTTTGGATGTGGCATCGGTTCGTCCCGGTGCGTCGAGCCATCCATATGAATTTGATATTTCCGGGCCGGGTGTTTTGAAATTTACTTTTAATGATATTCTGTTGCCGGACAGTTCGGCCAATGAAGCGGCCTCGCACGGGTTTATCAAATACCGCATTTCACAAAAAGAAAATGTGCCGCTGGGTTCTGAAATAAATAATAGCGCCGCCATATATTTTGATTTTAATGCGCCCGTCATTACCAATACGACCTGGCATACGGTGGGCGAAAATTTTGTTGAAATTTTTGTTTCGGTAAATAATAAAACATATAAAAACGCAGCCGTGAATATATATCCAAACCCATTTTCAAAAACGGCAACGGTTGAATTAAAAGGGCTTGATATGTCCGGCGAAAGCACGTTTTTATTGTACGACCCGGTGGGGCATTTAATGCAGCAATATATTTTTGAAAACAATAAACTGGAAATAAACGGCGGCCATTTGCCGAACGGCGTATATATTTTTCAAATAAAAAACGAGGGAGGGATAGTGGCGACGGGGAAGGTGGTGGTGGTGGAGTGATAGATTACCCACGTCCTTTTATGGCCACCTTCCAGGCTCCATCAGAATCCTTCTTATACTGAACCATAAACCATAATAGGTTTTCCCGAAGGGTCGGGAAAACCTATTATGGACGAGTATAAAGAGGTCGAGTAAATTTAAAAAAAAAACGGCACTGTCAAACAAGCTCACTCCAAGCCCTCGGCAAACTCCAGCACTTTCGCCACGCCTTCCGCCGAATCGATCTTTATTTTATTTTTTTTCAAAAAAGTTTCGATTTCTTTTTTATGCCCCAAATATTGAACAATGTTTTTCTTTTTTAATTTAAAAATACTCAGCTCCCCGTCTTCCAATAAAAAATAACGGGCCTTTGGGGCGAAGCGTTTGACGTGCAAGGTCTTGCCCGGTGTTTCCGTTTTGTATTCAGATATAGTCACCAAAAAATCATTGAACACTTTTCTTTTTTCACCATCATATATGAGTTGCACAAAACGGCCATCGAATTGGCCGATCTGGGTAGTCACAAAAACCGTTTTGGTCGTGTCGCCGTTTTTGCCGGCCAAGGTTACTTCCACCATATCATAGGCACCTTCTTGCAGTTCGATATATTCGTCCCTTCTCCTTACCTCTATATTGTGGGTATATCCGTTGAGGTTCAGTTTCACTTTATCATAAACCTCCCCTCCTATACCATGAATGGTACCTTCGACAAAATCTTTAAAAAAAAACGGGCTTCCTTTTATGTCCGAATACCGGTTTTCATCCCATTTCAGTGGGTTGTTAAAAAGGGTGAACTTTTGGGCGAACAGAGAAAACCCGATCAGTAAAAAACTGGTTACAAGCGTACATTTTTTCATGTCTTTTATTTTTTTTGTGAGCAACTATTTAGTGAAGTGATTAGTGATTAGTTGATTAGTGATAAGTGATTAGTCCGCCAAATCCCTGATAATGCAACATTTAACCAAAAACTAAATGGTTAGCTAATTACGATTTGTACCATTAGCAAGGTCAAATAAACAGATAGAAACAGAAAAAAACAAGTGCGGCATTTGGTAGTGGTAAAAAGTACGTGATGAATAAATTTTCAGGTAACTGTTTAGCCCCACAGAAAACCTGTTGAATTCACTAACCCCCGACTTCCCGCCTACCGGTACGTCCGCATGGACAGGCAGGCAGTCGGGGGTTAGTGAATTTTACAAGTTAACCGAGGGTGGTCATCACGTACTTTTTACCACTACCCATCATTTTTATAAGCAAATGTCGTAGTGGTTCGATTCGTAATTAGCGAACTATTTATTTTTTGGTTAAATGTTATATTATCAGGGATTTGGCGGACTAATCACTAATCAACTAATCACTAATCACTAATCACTGCAGTAGCCCCCTCGCTGTACTCAGCCCCTCCCGAACAACTTCTCCCTTTCCAGCCACATCACCGTAATCCCGTCGTTGGCCTTAAAAATATTGTCGAGGCTGTTGGTAAGCGGCAGCGACCATTTTTGCAGCAGCATGGCCAGTTTGGAATCGGGCAGGTCGGTGCTTTGGGTGGGCGGTTTCATCACCGAAGCGGGGAAGCCCATCAGGTAGAGCAGCGGGCTGAACAACCAGCGCAGCCAATGCCAGGGGTTGGCCGTGCCGGTAAAAATATAACGGCTGGCATTGACGTGCAGGTAGTCCGTTTTACGGAGGAAAAAACGCCCGCTAGGGCTGTGCTTAAAAGCGTTTTTATAATCCTCCACCCTGCGGCGGGTGATGCTTTCGTGCTGGTATTTTTTGGTGGCCGTCTCTTCTACCAGGATGACCCATTGGCGGGACACCCTTGCCGCCTCGTCCACCACCCGTTTCATTTGGCGGTCGTCGGCAATGTGCTGCAGCTCGAACATCACGAACACCACATCGAAGGATTTGTCGGGAAAGGGCAGGTTGCGGGCATCGGCCACAGAGAGGTCGGCATTGATGCCTTTGGTGTATTCTTTGGCCAGGGCGATGGACTCCTCTGAGCTGTCCACACCGTAAATTTCCTTTGGGCCGTACTTGCTCATTTCGAGCAGCAGGTCGCCGATGCCGCAGCCGATTTCCAGCACCGAGCGGTTGCCGACGTACCTCCCGAAATTCAACAGTTGGATGAGCTTGCGGCGGCGGTAGCCATCAAAAGGGGTTTTGGGCAAAGGAAGTTGCACCGCAGCTTTTGGGGCAGAGGCGGGCAACAGTTTGTCCTTCCGCTGCTGCGCCTGGGCTATCAGGGCGGGGAGTTTGAAATCAGGGAACTTGTCGCGGAAGAATTTTTTCAAAATAAAAAAATGTGGTTTCTGATCGCTTTGGTTTTGGTTGGACAGGGCAAATCTAAAGCATTTTGCTAATGTTGCGACGACAACGACGGGCTTGAGATGGATTGGCCGGGCATCCCTCAACCATCTCAGCCCCCTCAACCATCTATCTCAACCTTTTCAAAAATGAAAGCAATTTTATTAAAAAAATTCGGCGGCGTGGAAGAACTCTACCTCGGAGAAACGCCGACGCCAAAAATATCGGCCGACGAAGTGCTGGTAAAAATAGAGGCCACTGCCCTCAACCGCGCCGACCTCCTGCAACGGCGGGGGCTTTACCCGCCACCGCCCGGCGAGAGCGAAATATTGGGACTGGAAATGGCGGGCACAGTGGCCGAAACAGGCAGCCAAGTAAGGGATTGGAAACCCGGCGACCGGGTGTTTGCCCTGCTTGCCGGGGGAGGCTATGCCGAGTACGCAAAAGTCCACCACGGCATGTTGATGCCCATCCCCGCGAACCTGGATTTTGCGGAAGCAGCCTGCATTGCGGAAGCATTTTTGACCGCTTGGCAGGCGGTCGTTTGGCTGGCCAAATTGAAAAAAGGCGAGTCCATTTTGATACACGCCGGGGCAAGCGGCGTCGGCACTGCCGCCACGCAAATCGCCAAAAGCAGGGGCGCAAACGTGACCGTTACCGCCTCGGCCGGCAAACATGGTTTCTGTAAAAAAATGGGCGCCGACCGCTGCATTGACTACCGCAGCCAAGACTTCGGCGAAGTGCTCGCCAACCATGCCGACGTGCTGATTGATTTCATCGGCGGCCCTTATTTTACGAAAAACATGAAGGCGCTGAAAACTGATGGCCGCATGGTCATCCTCGGTTTTTTGGGCGGCACCAAAGCGGACAGAACCGACATTGCCCCCATTTTGCGCAAGCGCCTAAAAATAATGGGCTCGACCCTCCGCTCACGGACGCTGGAATACAAGACCGCCCTGACCAAAGATTTTCAAAAACACTGCCTGCCCCTTTTTGAAAATGGGAAAATACGCCCCGTGGCCGATGCTGTTTTCGACTGGAAAGACGTGCAAAAGGCCCACCTTTACATGGAAGCCAACAAAAACAAAGGGAAGATCGCGATGACGGTATAAAGGTTTACCGGTGTAAAGGAAGATGGGTTCTAAAAGGTGAAAGCCCTGGCCCGAAATCCGAAGAACATGCAGCCGTTAAACCAATAAACCTTTAGGCCAATAAACCAATAAATCAATTAACCCTTAATTATTTTGCAGCTATCAATAATTTATTACTACATTTAAACCGAGTTTTAAAAATACTCCCCCTCTATGCAGAAATACCTACAATACCTCCTCAGCGATATTGAGGCCTTGATCGAACAAGCGCCCGTACTGCCCGACAACGCATGGTCGCCCGGCTATGCCGAAGAGGAGGAGGACGATTATGGCCTTGCTGCCCGCTCAGTAAAAATCAGCGATTTTGTTGGATTGGAAAAAATGGCTTTCCCGCCCGAGCACCTGCTGACCGATATGCAGGTGATCGAGCTGGTGGAAGGCATCCTCGACCTTTGGACGGCATGGAACCTGCATGTCGAACTGCCCCCAAAACTCCCTTTGCGCAAGCAATACACTGCCCTCGTCGGGGAAATGGACGGACAAGTTTCCTTCCATCCTGAATACGGAGGCGATGTCCATATCTGCCAGTATGAAGCAGGGAAAACCTGCCCCTTCCAGCCCGGAAACGATTATTGCCAATGCCGCGAAACCGAAGAGGCCGCCAAGCACGACATTGCACTTTGGGAAGAATACGTGCGCTCGCAAGGACTTGACCCCTACCGGGAAATAACGCCGGAGGAGGAATCCCGGTTTGAGGAACAAATGCGCCAACGGGTGCTCAAAAAACGCTTTGGCAAACACTGGCGCAGGTATGAAGAAGAATATAATTTCTTTTTTGACGGCGATCTCAACCCCGACCAACAAGAAGCAATCCTCCATGCCCTCGAAGCAGCAGACGAACTGTTGGGCCTGATTTTGGACACCCTCTCCGACTTCGATAGCGACGGCGGGCCGGACGAGGAGGAAGAGGACGGTGCCGACTTCCCTTTTTGATACCCCCTGCCAACTATTTTTTTGCTTACCTCCGTTTTAGCCAGCCATTCCCTTTTATTATATTTGCGACAAGAGTTTTCTTATAAAATCACGAACACATTTTACAAGAAAATCTTAGATAACTAAAGTTACGCGCCGCTAATTTCATTCAGCCCCAGCGGGGCGACCCTGTTTGTAGAAATCGTATTCAAATCATTTTATTAGCCCCAGCGGGGCGGCAATGTTTAAAGCCGTCGAACATCACCGCCCTGCTGGGGCTAATAAATAGGCCGGGGACATATTTCTACAAACAGGGCCGCCCCGCTGGGGCTGAAAAAACTGCACTGCGCAACTTCAGTTAGATAAGTATAATGACCTAAATAGAGTCTTTAATTAAACGACAGTTGTTGTCCAACCATTAAACCATTAAACCATTAAACCATTAAACCATTAAACCATTAAACCATTAAACCATTAAAAATCTAAATATGGAAGCATACGCACAAGTCCTTAATTACGCCATCCCGTTTTTTGTTTCGCTCATTATCATTGAGCAGGTGGCTGCCCATTTCATGGGCAAAAAAATCAACCGGGGAGCAGATGTCATTTCCAGCCTCAGCTCGGGCAACAGCAACACCATAAAAGATGTGCTCGGCCTCAGCATTGCCATCGTGAGCTACTCATGGCTGGTGGACAAGGTGGCCGTTTTTGACATAAAAGCAACTTGGGCAGTGGCCGCTATTGCCTTCGTGGCAAAGGATTTTGCCGGCTATTGGATGCACCGCTGGGAACACGAGATCAACTTCCTCTGGAACCGGCACATCATCCACCACAGCAGCGAGGAGTACAACCTTTCGTGTGCGCTTCGGCAGAGTGTTTCGGAGGTGTTTTCCATATTTGCCCTGCTCATGCTGCCTGCGGCAATCATGGGGGTACCGGCCGAAATAATAGCCGTGGTGGCGCCCCTACATTTGTTTGCCCAATTTTGGTACCACACCCGCCTGATCGGCAAAATGGGATGGTTCGGGAAGGTCTTTGTCACCCCGTCGCACCACCGCGTCCACCATGCTATCAATTCGATATATTTGGATAAAAACTACTCGCAGGTATTTATTATTTGGGATAAAATATTCGGCACTTTCCAACCCGAACTCGCCGAGGTACCTCCTGTATATGGTGTAAAAAAACCGGTCAGGACATGGAACCCATTATTGATCAATTTCCAACATTTTTGGTTGTTGTTCACTGATGCCTGGCATACTAAAAGCTGGAAAGACAAATTCCTTTTATGGTTCAAGCATACCGGTTACCGCCCTGCCGATGTCGCAGAAAAATATCCCGTAAAAATAATCAACGACCCATATAGCCTTGATAAATACGACCCAAAATTGTCCACTCCCCTGCTCTATTGGTCATGGTTTCAGATGGTTGCCAACTTTGCGTTCATGCTCTGGCTTTTCAATCATATTGCTGAAATAGGCATGCCGGATATGTTTTATTATGGTGCGTTTTTAATTATCGCTATATTCAGTTATACTACTTTAATGGACAGATCAAAGTATGCATTGTTGACCGAATTTATTAAAGCTGCGCTCGGCCTCGGGTTTATTTATTGGCAGGGAAATGATTGGTTCGGCATGAACGCCGTTTGGCCGGTGGGCACTTATATTATTGTTGCTTATTTTGTTTTGTCACTGGTGGTGGTGGCCTATTTTGTCAAAACGGAATGCGGGGAGGAAAAGGAGGTTGCTTTGGCCTAGTTTCCCACCGGTAATTATTTCCCGCAAAGTACGCAGGGTTATACGCAGAGAACGCAGGGTTTATCGGAGTCATCTCCACAAAACCCTGCGTTCTCTGCGTATAACCCTGCATACTTTGCGGGAAATAATTACCGGCGGGAAACATACTTCATTTAATTACAACAATACAATGATATACTGAACCATAATAGGTTTTGTGCATTTGCCCTCGCCAGCCCCCAACCCCAAAAGGGGAGAACCTGCGCTCGATGCACAAAACCTATTATGGTTCAGTATAAACATAACCGCCATTTGCGGCAGTACCAGAAACAAATCTGTCAATAAAGATATTCTGGTTCTTCTCCCTTTTTAGTGGGTGCAATGCAGATGTATTGTTATTACAATTGGCGCACAAATCTCATTTAATGAAAAATTGTATCATTATAAATACCTGGGGTAAATGCACAAAATGCTCACTCGGCTCCACTGTTTTTTTGTTCCCGATTTTCGGGACAGGCTATCCGCTTTAGCGGAACTGCAACGTGATGAGGGAAGCCATGAACACCGCACACACCAGACATCGCAGTTCCGCTAAAGCGGATAGCCTGTCCCGAAAATCGGGAACAAAAAAACAGCGGAGCCGAGTGAGCATTTTGTGCATTTACTCCGGATATTTAAAATGATACATTATAAGCCTGTTTTTAAAATTTACCCACTAAAAAGGGAGAAGAACCAATTTTTCAAAATATAAATTTTGCGTCACGAATAATAAAGTCAATTATTATTTTATTATTTTTTTATAAATAAATAGAATGCCTGCCAACTAAAAATATTTGGAACAGTTTCAGTTATACACCGTTAAGACCCCTTCACACAAACGTTCCATTTTTTCACTGTATAAACAATTAACTATCAATGGGCTACCGACATCGGGAGGTCATTTTTTTTGCGCTGAAATGTCCGCAAAAAAAGGGGGGGATATTGTTGGCCATGAAATTAATATGCCCAATAATATAGCCCGTAAAAAACGGCACTAACACATGGCCAACTAAAACGATACCTTTGCCGCTTTTTTAGAAAAACTAAAGGGATTGGCAGGCAAGAGTTGATAGAGTTTATCAATCTTTATCAGCCCCAATCAACATTTTCAAATTATACAATGAAACGCATAATTTCAAATTTTACCCAAAACCCAAAAAACGATATTTTATCGGGCTTGACAGTCGCTTTGGCATTGGTGCCGGAAGCGGTCGCATTTTCTTTTGTTGCCGGCATTGACCCCTTGGTGGGGCTGTACGGCGCATTTATGATGGGACTGATTACCGCACTTTTTGGGGGCCGTCCGGGAATGATTTCCGGGGCGACCGGGGCCATGGCCGTGGTGATGGTACATATGATCCAAAAAGGAAATGAAGTCGGTATTGGACTGGAAACGCCCGTCGAAAACCTGGGGCTTCAGTGGCTATTTATTACCTTATTAATTGTCGGTGGAATACAGGTATTGGCTGGTATATTTAAAATGGGAAAATTCGTCCGGCTTATTCCGCATCCAGTCATGATGGGCTTTGTAAATGGATTGGCCATCGTTATATTTTTATCTCAATTAGGTCTTTTTAAAGAAAAAATAAATGGCCATATGCAATGGCTGCAAGGTGGCGAATTATGGACAATGGTCGGCTTGGTGGGACTGACGATGGCCATCATGTATATACTCCCAAAAATTACCAAAAAAATGCCTGCCGCATTGACCGCAATAATAGTGGTGGCGAGCATTACTATATTCGGGAATATTGATGTCAATACTGTCGGCTCATTTATTATAGAAGGTGGCGGCAACGGATTGCAAGGCACATTACCTGTTTTTCATACACAATTATTTAGCTTTATACATACACTTGATGGGCATTGGGGATTGATTGTTTCCACCGCTTTTATATTGGCTGCCGTCGGCCTGATCGAATCATTGATGACATTGAATTTAATTGATGAATTAACAGAAACGCGGGGCAGTGGCAACCGCGAATGTGTGGCACAGGGGGGCGCCAATATATTAAATGGATTGTTCGGCGGAATGGGCGGCTGCGCGATGATCGGCCAATCTTTAATTAATGTGGAGTCAGGCGGAAGGGGCAGGCTGTCGGGCATTGTTGCGGCGGTGGCATTATTGTGTTTTATTTTATTTGGTGCAACATTAATCGAACAGATTCCATTGGCGGCATTGGTGGGGGTCATGTTCATGGTGGTGATCGGTACATTTGCGTGGAGCAGTTTTAGGATATTGCATAAAATACCTAAATCGGATGCCATTGTTTTGATTGCTGTTTCGGCCATTACTGTTTGGAAAGATTTAGCGATTGCCGTTATTGCGGGCGTTATTATTTCGGCATTGGTATTTGCATGGAAAAATGCAAAAATGATACGGGCGCGCAAACGGATAAAAGAGGACGGTACAAAAGTTTATGAAATATGGGGCCCCTTGTTTTTTGGTTCGGCGCAGGTTTTTAGTTCTAAATTTGATGCAAAAAACGACCCCGATAAAATTGAAATAGATTTTATAGAATCAAAAGTAAACGACCACTCCGGCATCGAAGCCGTCTGGAATATTACCAATAAATACCTCGAATTAGGAAAGGATATAAAATTGACGCACCTTAGCCCCGATTGTATTTCGCTGTTGCTGAAAGCTGACCCGAAATTCGAAAATATAATTGAGAGGTCTATTGACGACCCGAGGTATTATGTGGTGACGGATATGGTGGATGCAGAGGTGTGATTTTTACGTAACCGGAAGCGCTGCTTCCGGTCGCACAGACGGTCAAGCCAACTCGGAAGGGATAAAAAAAAATAGGTAACTGCTTATCCCGCCCCCCTCGAAATCCCTCCGGGATTTCGAGGGGGGTAGGTAGTTACAAAAATAGTTGATGGGTATGCCTATGGCCTAGGTTCGGATTTTTAATTCGTGTATTAGCGGCAAAATATTTTAATCTACCAATTAGTGACACATCTTTTTTATTTTATTATTGCAAATGAAAAACGAACATTTCAAAAAACTGGAAAGAATGTATTTACAGGCCAATGTAAATACCATGATATTCGACACCACGACCTGCATTATTTCCGAAGGGAAAGCAGAAATAGGATTGAATATTTCAGAAAAATACTTTCACGCACTGGGTGCTATCCATGGTTCGGTATATTTTAAATTATTGGACGATGCCGCCTTTTTTGCCGTCAACTCAATAGTGAAAGATGTCTTTGTTTTGACCACTTCATTTAATATACACCTCGTCCGCCCGGCCAATAAAGGGCTGCTGAAATCAATTGGGAAAGTAAAATTCAAATCCCGAAACCTATTTGTAGCGGAGTCTATTTTATACAATGAAGAAGGAAAAGAAATTGCTTTCGGGACGGGGGATTTTATGAAAAGCAAAATTCTGTTGTCTGAAAAGATTGGGTATAAATAATAAAAGCAACTATTTGACTTGCCGCGAATTACATTGGTTTTCAGGAATATGTTCAAATATACGCCTATCTATTCCGGCGGCAATGCCCCTCAAATGATAGAGGAAGACGTGTTCAAAATGATTGTGCCGCTGTCTTTTGAGGAGGAAGGAGTGGTGCAGAAAACTACCCAGAAAAATCAAATAAGGTTGGGTGAAGTGTTGGGTGAAAGATTGGATGAAAAGTTGGGTAAAAACCAGCTTCAAATCATCAATTTAATGAGAAACAAACCAGCTATTTCAATAGTTAAAATAGCTGAAAAATTGGGGATCAGCGATACCGCAGTTGAAAATAACATTAAGAAACTAAAGACGCTGGAAATAATTAAACGCATCGGCCCCAACAAGGGCGGCCATTGGGAAGTGGTCAAAGGAAAACCATGAACGGGCTGCACGGGTATTCGGATGTTTTACAGAAACAGAATTATTTGTGATCGGCAATTTTTTCGGGCAGGCAGCCTTGCTTTTGCCCTCTCCCAAACAAAACCTCCGTTTCCATTCCACTCAATAAGCGGATATACTTAGTTTTACCCTTTCTTTTGTCTCCAATGGGACGATCCAACACTACTCATCAACGAAAATAATCATGAAAAAAACACTACTCCAGACTTTTTTGCTTTCCGTAATTTTGAGCGTCCAGCTATCGGTGAACGGCCAGACCCTTGGCCTCATGGACTACCAGGCCGGCTCGCTCAACGGCTATACTTTGTTCTCTCCTTTCTTTTCCAAAACTGCCTTTTTGATAGACAACTGCGGCAGGGTGGTCAACAAGTGGGAAGGCGATTATTTCCCTGCCGTTTCCCTCCAACTGACCGAATACGGGGAGCTGCTGCGCACTTCGAGCAGCGGTATTGCCTCCAACCCCGTCTTCGCTTTTGGCGGGGGGGGCGAGAAAATACAACGGCTGGGCTGGGACGGCACGCTGCTCTGGGAGTTCAGCTATTCCGACAGTACCCACCGCATACACCACGACTTCGTGCTGATGCCCAACGGCAACCTCCTCATGCCCGCTTGGGAACTCAAAACCGCCGACGAGGCCATCGCCGCAGGCCGTGACCCCGACCTGCTCCCCGACGGGGTGCTGTGGGCCGAATACGTCATCGAAGTAGATCCGACCACGGGCGAAATCGTTTGGGAATGGCACCTCTGGGACCACCTCGTTCAGGACTTCGACGCCACAAAAAACAACTTCGGCGTCATTGCCGAACACCCCGGCCTCTTCGACATCAACCTCACCGGCGGGCCGACCGCAAATGGCGGCAAAAACCAACTGCACATCAACTCCATTGACTACAACCCGATGATGGACCAAGTGCTCATCAACTCCTTCTTTATCAGCGAATTGTATATCATTGACCACAGCACCACGACCTCGCAGGCGGCCAGCCATTCGGGCGGCAACAGCGGCTTCGGCGGCGACCTCCTCTACCGGTGGGGCAACCCCCAAAACTACGACCACGGCACTGCCGACGACCGCACTATATATGGTGCGCACCACGTCCACTGGATTCCCGACGGGCTGGACGATGCCGGCAAAATCATGTTCTTCCACAATGGCAACGGGCGGCCCGACGGCTCCTATTCTTCCGTTGACATCATCGTGCCGCCCGTGGACGACTATATCACCGGGCGCTATATTTACGACCCCGGCGTGGCCTATGCGCCCGCGGCTGCGGAGTGGTCGTATGTGGCCGACCCGCCGGAAAGTTTTTATTCCAATTTTTTGTCCAGCGCACAGCGGCTTTCCAATGGAAATACTTTGATCTGCTCTGGTGCAAACGGACGTTTTTTTGAAATAAACAAAGACAAAGAAATTGTTTGGGAATATATCAACCCGGCCATTAATGGAAGTATCCTTTCGCAGGGCGATACCGTTCCCGTTATCAATGGGCGCAACGCAAATATCGTTTTCCGCTGCACGAGGTATGAGCCTGGTTACCCCGGCTTGCTCGACGCCGACCTGACACCGGGCGACCCCATCGAACTTGATTTTCCGCAGCCATATGATTGCGAAATTATCAGCGGAACAACGGAAGAAGAAATAAAAGAAATATTTATTTCGCCAAACCCCACCGCAGATTTTATTAAAATAAATGTGCCGCAATTGCAAAAAGCAGAGGTGCTTGTTTTTGATATTATGGGCCGGGCAATGGATATAAATGAATTAAATTCGGGGCAATTGGAACTCGATGTTTCTGCTTATCCGCAAGGATTGTATTTTATTAAAATAGAAAAAGTGGGGCTGAGGAAAATAGTGGTGGGAAGGTAGCCCGGGTTTCCCGGTCCGGATGGCCAATAGAGGCTGTCTCATAAGTCAATTTATTTTACAAACTAAATTTATTTTTTTTGTAAAACACTCATTTTGAGTAAAAACAGATTTACTGAATTTTAAATTTGGTAAATCCCGACTTATGAGACAGCCTGGGTGTATTTCAAAATTTCGGTGCGGGACGGCCACCCTACTGGGGACTAAGGGGCCAAGCGGAGGAAAGACCGAAGTTTTGAAATACACCCGACAGCCTCTATTTTAATTAAAACTAAAAGCAACTGTTCAGCACCCTCTCAAAATTATTGATTTCACTAACCCCGAGTACTCGGGGCTAGTGAAATCAGCAGTTTAATGGAGGGCGCTGAACAGTTACAACTAAAAAATAAAAAACTATAATGAAACAAATTTTTATAGCTGCCGCAATATTGATTTCCGGCAATTTATTGTTCGCCCAAAAAACAGACGCAAGGTACGACGGGAAAAATATATTCCCATTTGGGGTGGTCGAAGAAATAGATTCAAAACCGCTTTCTGAAAAAAGGGTACTGAATATATATTTGCCAGACGGCTACCATCCCGATTCCGTAAAAACCTATCCAGTAATATATGTTTTGGATGGCTCGGCAAACGAAGATTTCCCGCATATTGCAGGGCTTGTTCAATTTATGAACATGTACGGTTTAATGCCAAAATCAATTGTGGTGGGAATTGCCAATGTGGACAGGTACCGGGACTTCACTTATCCGAGCAGCGTGAAAAGGGATAAAAAAGATATTCCGACAAGCGGCGGCTCCGAAAAATTTATTGCTTTTGTCGAAAAAGAAGTGCAGCCGCTTATTGAAAAAAATTATAAAACGAACGGGCACAAAACAATTGTCGGCCAGTCATTGGGCGGGCTGTTGGCCACCGAAATCCTTTTTAAAAAACCTTATCTTTTCGATGACTATATTATCGTCAGCCCCTCCCTGTGGTGGGACAATGAAAAAATGGTGAACAGTGCCGATACTTATTTAAATACACATAAAAATCTGAATAAAAAAATATACGTCTCGCTGGGAAAAGAACACCCCGTCATGCACGAGGTCGCCGATAAATTGGTAAAAGCAATCCGGGATACGAACAATAAAAATATCGAATTATATTATGAACCGATATTGGAAGAAAACCATGCAACGATCCTCCATAAAGCAGTTTACGCTGCTTTTGAAAAATTGAACGGGGGTGGTGAGTAGTTGGTTGGTGACCAATCGAAAGTTACGGAAAATTGATATTTTTAGCGGATTTAAGCTATTTTTTTATTTGGATGAAATGTAACTTTCGGCCTGTAAAATATGATACTCATACCACAGAAATTATTCGCTGACAAACAAGTCACAACGATCCTCCGCGATGGAAATGCTTGCATATTGAGCAAAGAATTGACTGATGAAGTTAAGGGCAAAGAAGGTTACGTCTCTAATCATGTCATTTCCATTTTAATTTCCGGTGAACAGCAAATAAGGACTTACGATGATAATTTAATAAAAGTATATCCGAATGAAGTGCTGTTCATGCCGAGGGGCGTTTATTATTTGACCGACTTGATTCCAAAAGGCGGGACATTTAAAATATTGCTCTTCTTTTTTGATGACAGCATTATCCAAGAATTTTTATCTTCTTCTAAAATACACGAAATCTCCAAACAATCGGTGCCCGATCATTTAAAATTTGGGGTAGTCCCCAAACTGAATTTATTTGCAGATTCTTTGGTGAGCTTATACCAAAACAACCAATTGCAAAACAAAGCATTTCTCCGCCTTAAAATATTAGAACTGCTTTTTTTGTTGAACAGTATCGCCAAAGAACAGGCCTTCGCCGATTTCCTTTTCCGGCTGACTTTACCGAAAAAAAGGAACATCAAAACCTTTATGCAAAAGAATTTTGATAAGCCCTTAAAAATAGAAGATTACGCATATCTGACGGGTAGGAGCCTCAGCACTTTCAGGCGGGACTTTAAACAATATTACGATATAACGCCCCAAAAATGGATCAAAGAAAAACGCCTCGACAAAGCTTTGGAAATATTAAAAACAAAAGAAATAAGCGTCACCGAACTGGCATATGAAGTTGGCTACGAGAATATATCTTATTTTATAAAAGAATTTAAAAACAGGGTAGGGCAGTCGCCCAAACAATACATCCTTTCCGAATACCGCAATACGCTGCGCAAATAATTTCCTGACGTAAAATTGATAGTTTTAAAGTTTATCGGTTAGTTATAAAACCGTGGTTTCCTGAATTTTGCATCGTTGATTTATTCTTTTTGACAATTATTCTGCGTCTCTCGAAATCCCGGAGGGATTTAACATGAATAACCCCGGATGCCTACCGGCAGGCAGGCATCCGGGGTTATTCAAATTTAATTCCTTCGGAATTTCAAGAGGTGTTGAGTAGATACCTTTTCATAAAAATTCAAACGATGAAAAAATTATTGAGAATTGATGCAAGTTCAAGGCAAAAAGATTCCCGCTCACGGGAAGTGGCCGATTATTTTCAAAAAAAATGGGAGGCGGGAAACCCAGCGGGGACAGTCGTTCTCAGGGATTTAGTATTGTCTCCATTGCCGCATATAAAAGATGCGACCATACAGGGTTTTTATACCCCTACCGAAAATTTCACTCCTGAATTAGTGGAAGCAACTGCTCTTTCTGATCAGGTAATAAATGAAATGAAATCCGCCGATGATATATTGATTAGCACCCCGCTTTATAATTTTAGCATCCCCTCTGCATTAAAGGCATATATAGATCATTTGTCCCGCATAAACAAAACTTTTGGTATGGATGCGGAGGGCAATTTTTTTGGAATGCTAAAAAATAAAAAGACATATATCGTGACATCAAAAGGAGCGGTATATAAAGGTACGCCAATCGAAGCATTGGATATGCAGGAACCATATCTGAAATTAATATTGCCGTTTTTGGGATTGGAAATTGCGGATATATTCAGCGTAGAAGGGACAACTACCGATGAGTCTATTTTTAATAAATCAAAAACAAATGCGCTGAAAAGGATTGAACAAATTTTTAATTAATTAAAACGTAAAATATAATTGTTGAGCAAGCCCCTTTGAGGTGATGCCTTTGCGGGGCTATGCGGGAGGAAAGGCGTTGCCTCAAAAATCAAAAATCAAAAATCAAAAATCGGAGGTGTGAGTCAACGCCTTTCTCCCCGCACTGCCCCCGTAAAGGCATCGCCTCAAAGAGCCTGCTATACAGTTAGCGTTTAATTGAGTAAAACAAAAAAATATGAAAATAACATTTATCGGATTAGGGATAATGGGAAGCCGAATGGCCGCCAACCTATTAAAAAACGGAGCGGATATTACCGTATATAACCGCTCCAAAACCCCCGTCAATATATTGGTAAAAAAAGGCGCAAAAACCGCCGCCTCAATAAATGCCGCTGTCGAAAATGCCGACATTGTTTTCAGTATGATTTCCACGCCGGAAGCAGTGGCGCAAGTGTTTTTAAAAGAAAGCGGCGCATTATCGGCGATGAAAAAAAATGCCATTTGGGCGGACTGTTCAACGGTCAATCCCTCCTTTAGTTTAAAACAAAAAGCGGCAGCAGATAAAGCAGGAATCCGTTTTTTAGATGCACCCGTCGCCGGAACAAAACCCCATGCGGAAAATGCGGAATTGGTGTTTTTTGTGGGAGGGAAAAAATCAGTTTTAAAAGAGGTCGAACCATATCTAAATTTTATGGGCAAAAAAATAATGTACGTTGGCGGAGCAGGAAAAGGTGCGTCCTTTAAAATGCTGGTCAATATAATGCTTGCGCAATCCATGATTATATTTTCGGAAGCAATATTGCTGGGCGAAAAAATGGGGATGGAAAAAGATTTTTTATTAAATGTAATTCCGGGTTTGGTAGTCGCTGCGCCGTTCACCAAATTCAAATCAGAAATGTTGCGGTCGGGAAATTATGAAGTACAATTTCCATTGGAGTGGATGCACAAAGATCTGCACTTGGCCGCTGTCACTGCATATGAGTTGGGCCAGCCCTTATACCTTGCTAATATTGCAAAAGAAATATTTGCTGGCGCAAATAAAAAAGGATTGGGGCGATTGGATTTTGCTGCGGTTCATCGGTATTTGGAAAAGGGGTAGTTTTTGTCATTTGAACTTGAACAATTAAAAGGTTTTTCCGTTTTTCGGGAAAGCCTTTTGTTGTTTTATATAAAATGAGAGAAGGTGGCGGTTTCCTTAGGTTTACTAAACTTTTAAAGTTTAGTAAACCTAACCCTAAATGAACGAGGTTTTACAAAAAAATAAATTACGTTTGGTATTGCTTGCGAGTTTGCTAATTTAGCGGCTTTATCCGGTTTTCAAAGCAAAATAATATATGG
>DROJ01000336.1 GCA_011321935.1 Bacteroidota bacterium
ATGTAATTTCATCCTTTGGTGGAAGTAGCATAATTTATCTTTTTGGTGAAAGACATATCTATGCTTTCTTCCCCTTTTTTCAATGAAATCTCTTTACTTTTTTTCTAACAAGGTGTTGATGTATAGTAGTATGAGTTGACTAGTGATTAGTCCGCCAAATCCCTGATAATGTGGCATTTAACCAAAAACTAAATGGTTCGCTAATTACGATTTGTACCAATAGGGCTTGTTGGGGATAAAAAAGAACCCCGTCCCGAAGTAAATTCGTGGCAGGCCCCATCGAGTAGGGCATCTCTGGCGTGTCGGTAACTGCCCTCCAAAGTAGGTTTTCCCGAAGGGCCGGGAAAACCTGCTTTGGGCAGTGGAATATTTATGCTCACCTACTTGTCCAAAAAATGGATTGGGGGGATCAGGGCTTGATAATGTTCTGCTTGCCGTTTTCTCCGTAAATTTCTTTTGACTTTTTGTTGTAGGCCAATGCCGCTTCTTCGGCAGTGTCGAACATGCCGATATGGACGGATTTCCGGTTGATGGAAATGACGGCCCGGTAGCGGTTGTTTTCTTGATAGACGCCAGTGTAGCCAGTCTTGCTGCTGGTTTTGCGTTTACGGCTGGAAATGGCGCGGGAACGGTAGATTAGGTTGTTCAAACGGCAGTCGAGTTTGTTGCCGTTTTTGGCCCCGACCAGTTTGTTTTCTTCTGTTTTTGTGTCGGAAAGGTATTTTTCAGCAACCAGTTTGTGGAGGTAAATCGTTTCCGTTTTGAAATTGCCGTCCTGCTTTTTCCATGTTTTCTGGAAAACCGCACAACCGCTGGAATGCCGCCTTAAATTGTTGATGAAATCTACTTTTTTAAAGTAGGAGTCAGTTGTTAACCACTCGTAAACGTGGTCGTCCAGCAAGACGTTTTCGTCTGCATTTTTTAGTTTTACTTTGTAAAGCACGCTCTTTAAATTTTTGTTGTTTTGTTTTCTTGAATACCTGGTTTTTTGCAAAAAAAATCCCGTGATATAAGAATTACTATCTGAGGATTTTGTTTTGAAAATCCGAAATAATTTGGTCGGTTAAATAAGTTAGGTTCAGTTGCCGGGTCAGGAAAGCATCTTGTTTTTTAGGTGCCAAAACCAATTTAAATAATACCAACTTCGGAGGAATGTCTTTGTGAACAACTGTGAAGATAAGGAATAAATATAATATTTGAACGCAAATAAATGAAAAGCCATTCGATTATCCGAATGGCTTCCCTATATTTTTACAAAAAAATGATTTTGCGATTATTTAGCCCATGCCTTGCGGCAATTTTTTATTTAAAAATTCCAAACAAGAGGGGGCACTTTGTACCGCCCGCTCAGATCATTTTGTCGGCGCAAGAAGTGCTTGCAAAGGCATCCGGCTTGGCCTTGAACACAAAGCCCATGCTCAGGATGTAGCCCATTGCCTCTTTGAGCGCCTTGTTGGACTGGAAGGCCGGGTCGGTGTTGATGTCGGCATGTACCTCCAGCTCGACATGGTGCTTTTCGAGCAGGTCGCAGAGGGCATAGGCAATGTCAACGGACTTGCTCACTTCCAATATCATCCTTTCCTTGATGCCCATTTTCTGTTCCATTTTAGAATTGTGGATGAACATGAAGCCGCCTTTCTGCTCTCTGAGGAATACGATGACTGTTGCAAATTCCACAACTTTGCCCCTTACCTGGGAGTCGGACCCGATGCAGATCTTGAGGCGGTGGCCAGCTTTTTTTTCCCGCAGGATGGCCTTTTCTACGGCTTCTTTGATGGGCAACTGGATTTGCTGTCCGTTCAGTCTTCTCCAATTTTTCATTTGTTGTTGTTTTAAATGTTTGGCTTAAGATGCGCCAATTTATCAAAATTTTATTTCGGTAACAATAAATTAGCCCCAACTTGTCAAACAATGTCGGGCGGGGTAACGATATGTTTGGAGGAGATAGTTCCCAATTGGATTTAAAGGTTGACGGGCTTTCACTTAAAACGGATGGCCTTCACGGGGTCAATCTTTGTGACCAGCCAAGATGGGATGATGAGGAAGGCCATGATGACAGCGAGCGCCCCGAGGTTGAGCAGGAGGATAGACCAATAATTGATTTCGATGGGGGCAACGGAGAGGTAGTAATTTTCTTCGGAGAGCTGCACCAGCCCAAAATGCTGTTGGAGGAGGCAGGCACCGATGCCGGCGATATTGCCCCAAAAAAGGCCGAGCAAAATAATGTAGCCCGCTTGGTAGAGGAATGTTTTGCGGATGCCCCAATTGGTCTGCCCGAGGGCTTTGAGTATGCCGATCATGTTGGTCCGTTCGAGTATCAGGATCATTAGGGCGGTAATCATGTTGATAAGGCCCACGATGACCATCAAAACAAGGATGACCACCTCGTTGATGTCCTGCAGGGCGAGCCATTCAAAGATAGCGGGGTACTTGCTCCGAATGCTTTCGCAATAAAGATTGGCGGGCACTTCTTCGTAATAGATATAGTCCGACAATATTTCGAGGTCGCTGAGGTCGTCAATGAAAACCTCGAAGCCGCCCACCTCGTCGGGGTCCCAGTTCAGCAGCCGCTGCGTTTCCCTGATGTCAACGAGGGCAAATTTCCGGTCGTATTCTTCCAGCCCCGTTTTGTAAATGCCCTGTACCACAAACCGACTGGCAAGCACATCCTTGTCCCTCAAATAATTGAAACGGAACTTGTCGCCGATGCTCAGTTGGAGCCTTGAAGCAGTCTGTTGGGAAATCAAAATCCCTTTCCCGGCCACGGAGTCGGGCAGTTCCAGCCTTTTGCCCTCGACCAAATATTTATCGAAAAAAGCCCAGTTGAAATCCTTGCCGACCCCTTTCAGGATGATGCCCTCGATTTTGTTTTTGGTTTTTATGATGCCCGGTTTCAGGGTGAAAACCTGGATGTGCCTGACCCCTCCTTTTGTTTTCTTTTCGATTTCAAAAGGCAGTTCATGGCCCAAAATTTCATAGTTTTTTTGGTAAGGAACTTCCCGGATGGTATCGAGCGAAGGATAAAAATTTTGATTGATGCTGATGGGAACGGCCTCGCCCGTTGTCTGGTTGATCTGTGGGCTGGTGATCTGGATATGCCCCCAAAAGCCGAAAATCTTTTCGCCGATCTGGTGCTTGAACCCAGAAATGACCGCCGTTGCCACTATCATCACGGCAAGGCTGAGGGCCACGGCAACGATTGCAATTTTGATTATCAGCCCCGAAAAGGACTGCTTGTTGGAGGATGCAACCCGTTTTGCAATAAATCGTTCAAGGTTCATGGCGGCAAAGATATTCGCTTGATGGTTTATGTTGGTCTTTCTTGCCTACTTTTGGCGCTTCATTCGGATAAAATCAGGAGGTGGCTTCAAACCACCTCCTGATTTGCTTCACTTACTTAGCTTGATTAAATGAATTTTATAGAAGAACTGCGTTGGCGAAACATGCTCCACCAAATGACGGACGGGGCGGAAGAACATTTGAAAAACGGAGGGGCAATCGGTTACATCGGTTTCGATCCCACTGCCCCCTCTTTGACCATCGGAAACTATGTGCAGGTGATGCTGCTCAACCTGTTCCAGCGCACCGGCAACACCCCCATCGTGTTGATGGGAGGGGCGACAGGGCGGGTGGGCGACCCCTCTGGAAAAGACAAGGAACGGGAGCTGAAAACGGAGGAAGAACTCGACGCCAACGTGGCCCGGCAGGTGGAGCAGATGAGGCGGTTCATCAATTTTGAAGATGGCCCCAACAAGGCAATCCTTGCCAATAATTTTGATTTTTATAAAAACATGAACGTCCTCGACTTCCTGCGGGATGTCGGTAAAACGCTGACTGTCAACTACATGCTCTCCAAAGAAAGCGTAAAAAGGCGGCTCGGTACGGGCATCTCTTTTACCGAGTTCAGTTACCAGCTTTTGCAGGGCTACGACTTCCAGTGCCTTTTCCAAAAATATGGCTGCTCGGTGCAAATGGGAGGCAGCGACCAATGGGGCAACATCACCTCCGGGACGGAATTTGTCGGAAAAAACCTGGGCAAAAAAGCACATGCCGTCACCACGCCACTGCTGACCAAGGCCGACGGCACCAAGTTCGGCAAGTCAACTTCGGGCAATATCTGGATGGATGCAGAAATGACCTCGCCCTATAAATTTTACCAGTTTTGGATCAATTCGGACGACCGGGACATCCCCAAATTCATGCGCTATTTTTCTTATAAAAACAAAGAAGAAGTGGAAACCCTGGAAGTGGAGCATGCCGGTGACCCGCAGATGCTGAAAAAAATATTGGGCGAGGAGGTGACCGTCCGGGTGCATGGGCAAGCCGCATTCGATGCCGTATTGAAAGTCACTGACCTGCTGTTCAACAAAAAGGCAAAAAAGGAAACTTTGCTGGAATTGGCGGAAAAAGATTTGGCAACAATTGCCGGGGAAATCCAAAGTTTTAATATTTCAAAAGATGCCCTCGCCAACGGCATCAACATCGTTGACCTGATGGCCGAAAGCACGGCGATTGTCCCTTCAAAAAATGAAGCAAGGCGCGCCATCAAAGGCCAAGCCGTTTCGGTGAACAAAGATAAAATAACGGATCCCGATTTTATGGTCAACCATGAATCGCTGCTGCATGGCCGCTATATTATGCTGGAAAACGGGAAGAAGAATAAATTTATGGTAGTGGCGGAGTGATTTGTAAATATAGGGCGGCGGTAAGGGGGCGGGAATAAATTCCCGCCCTTTTGGAAGGGCAAGGATATATTTTTTAAAAACAGTTCATTTCCCAAAAAAAATAAAGCGCGTTCCAAACCCAAAAGACCGTCTCCGTGCCCTTCCAAGAGCGGGGGAATTTATTCCCCCGATATTATCCCCCTGAAATTGTTCCCCCCGAAATTGTTCCCCCTAATATTCCCCCGAACCCCAGCCCTCATTTATCCCCGAAAGAAATGCCCACCGACCTCGCCGTATTAATCAAGTAGCTGTCCTTTTGCAGCACCTTATAAGTGCTGATGGCTTCTTTCAAAGTGGCCGTTTCCATGCGGTAGTTTTTATAGGCCACCATTTTTCCAAAGTCCTCGTTTTGTACCATTTCAAAGGCTTTGACGCCCATTGCCGTTGCGAGTATGCGGTCAAAAGCGATGGGCGTGCCGCCCCGTTGGGTATGGCCCAGGACGGTCGTCCTGATCTGTGCCACACAATTGCGGTCTTCCAGTTCGGCGCGGAGGAAATTGCCGATGCCGCCCAGTTTGATGTGCTTGTCGCCGATAGATTTTGCGGTAGCACCGACCACCGTTCCGCCGATTGGTTTGGCGCCTTCGGCAATGACGATGTTGGCGAAGCCGCGGCCTTTTTTATAGCGGCTCTGTATTTTTTTCATGATGACATTAAAGTCGAAAGGGATTTCGGGGATCAGGCAGATTTCCGCCCCTCCGGCGATGGCCGTATGCAGGGCGATCCAGCCTGCGTCCCTGCCCATCACCTCCAAAATCATGACCCGGTGATGGCTTTCGGCGGTCGTTACCAGCCGGTCAAAACTTTCGGTCGCAATCTGCACAGCGGTCGAAAAGCCAAAAGTGAGGTCGGTGCAGGAGAGGTCGTTGTCAATCGTTTTTGGTACGCCGATGATGTTCAGCCCTTTTTCGTAAAGCGCCTGCGAAATGGTTTGGCTGCCGTCGCCGCCGATGCTGATGACGGCATGGAAGCCGAGTTTGTTGATCTTTTCGATCAGTTCGTCGCTGCGGTCAATGGTCGTCCAGCTGCCGTCTTCCTGCTGCACCGGGAAATTCAGGGGGTTGCCCTTGTTGGTGGTTTTGAGGATAGTGCCGCCGCGGACATGTATGCCCGCCGTCTTGCTCCTTGTCAGTTTGATGATGTCGGGTTCGTCTTTCAGCACACCGTTGAATGCTTGCTTGCTTCCCCAGACTTCGTATTTCCCGCTCTTGCGGGCAGCTTTGGACACTGCCCTGATAACGGCATTGAGGCCGGGGCAGTCGCCGCCACCGGTGAGCATGAGTATTTTTTTCTTTACCATGTCGTAGTTTTGTCGCCTCCCTCCCGGGCTTTTGGGATTGGGGGGGCGTTTTGAACAAATGATAGGGTTGATCTAATAGAGGGCTGTCCCATAAGGAACGGTGAAATAATAAATTGCGGTTCTTGGGTGAATTATTTTTTTCTCTAACGAGGCGAAAAACGCAGGCATAGCAGGGCTACGGCGAGTATTTTTAACAAAGTTAGAGGAGAAAAGAATCAGCCAAGAATCGTAATTTATTATTTCACCGTTCCTAAGTCAATTTTTTGAAAAAAATGATACAAAAAATTAAATTTATTGTAACTACTCTGGATGCGTGTGTATTGGTAGCACAGCGTTCACGCTGTCCTGGTAAACGACGTTTACGTCGTTTTATTTATGCACAGACGTAAACGTCTGTGACCGGGACAGCGTGAACGCTGTGCTACCAATACACACGCACCCAGAGTAGTTACAATTTATTTGTTTTGAAAAATGTCCATTTTTAGTGAAAAACAGATTTACTAAATTTTTAAAATTCAGTAAATCTCGACTTATGAGACAGCCTAAATTGCTTTTTATAAAATGAGCCTACCGTTCCCGAAAGTTCAGATTGGCGGCTGCGGCGGCAAGCTATTCAAAAAAAATGAAAAGGATAAAACTAATAAAAGGAGATATTACAAAATTGGCAGTTGATGTCATTGTCAATGCAGCCAATTCTTCGCTTTTGGGCGGCGGCGGGGTTGACGGGGCGATCCACCGGGCGGGCGGAAAAGCCATTTTGGACGACTGCATAAAAATACGGAACAGGCAGGGCGGCTGCAAAACCGGGGAGGCGGTCATTACCACGGCCGGAAAGCTGCCCGCAAAACACGTCATCCACACCGTCGGGCCAGTTTGGGATTCCTCGAAAAAAGAAAAAATGAAAACCCTTTTGGCCAACTGCTACCGCAATAGCCTGCAGTTGGCCGTGGACAACCATTTGGCAACGATCGCCTTCCCCAACATCAGCACGGGCATTTACGGCTATCCGAAAGAATTGGCAGCGGAAACAGCCGTCCATGAAGTGCTGGATTTCCTCGACAAAAACCAGTCAATTGATTTTATGACCTTCGTTTGCTTTGACGTCGAAAATTACCACCTTTACGCCCGCATCTTGGGAAATTAGAAATTAGAAATTGGGAAATTGGGAAATTGGAAATTGGAAATTGGGAAATTGGAAATTGGAAATTGGAAATTGGAAATTGGGAAATTGGAAATTGGAAATTGGAAATTGGGAAATTGGAAATTGGAAATTGGAAATTGGGAAATTGGAAATTGGGAAATTAATTGCAACAATGAAAAAAGCGGTATTTCCGGGTTCATTCGACCCGATCACTAAAGGCCACGTTCAATTGGTGAAACGTGCATTGCCCCTGTTCGACAAGGTGGTGGTAGCCGTTGGGATCAATTCACAGAAAAAATATTTGTTTTCGCTGGCGCAAAGAATGGAGTGGCTGGAAGATGTTTTTGCCGATGAGCCAAAAGTGGAGATCGCAGATTTCGAGGGCTTGACCGCCCATTTTTGCAATAAAATAGGAGCGGGGTATTTGCTGCGGGGATTGCGGAATGCTTCCGATTTTGATTATGAAAAAACCATTTCCCAGTTGAATACAATAGTTGGCCACGGGCTGGAAACGGTGTTCCTTATCAGCGAGCCGGCCTATTCGCACATCAGTTCTACCATCGTCAGGGAAATCATAAAAGGTGGTGGGGACGCTGCCCCGTTTTTACCAAAAGCACTAAAACTGCCCAAGCTATAATATATGCTTCATTTACTTTTTTTGATAGCAGGTCTCGGACTCACACTCATGGCAGCCAATTGGCTGGTGGATGGTTCTGCGTCCATCGCCAAACGGTTGAACGTGTCCGACATGGTTATCGGGCTGACCATCGTGGCCCTGGGCACCTCCACCCCTGAACTGGCCATCAATATTTTTTCGGCGATAGAAGGCTCGACGGCCCTTGCTATCGGCAATGTTTTGGGCAGCAACATTGCCAATATCCTGCTCATACTCGGTGTGGCTTCTTTGGTCGGGCCGCTGGTGGTTTCCCAAAATACCATCTGGAAAGACATTCCTTTCAGCTTCATGGGAGTCCTCGTTTTGGGCTTTATGGCCAACGACATGTGGTCGGGCGTGGGCGACGAAACCAACTTTATTTCCCGGACAGATGGCCTGATACTGCTTTGTTTCCTCGTAATATTTATTGTCTATACTTTTGAAATGGCCCGTTCCTACCCCCAAGAGACGGAGGAAGTGGCTGTCATGTCGGTCGGGAAAAGTATTTTACTGACACTCGTCGGCATTGTCGGCCTTTTTATTGGTGGAAAATTATTGGTGGACGGCGCCATCGGACTTGCCGAAATGGCAGGCATCAGCGAACGGGTGATCGGCCTCACCGTTGTTGCCATCGGCACTTCCCTCCCCGAACTGGCGGCTGCCGTGGTAGCTGCCAAAAAAGGAAAAACCGACCTCGCCATCGGCAATGTGATGGGCTCCAATATCCTGAACATATTCCTCATCCTCGGTGTCACGGCCACCATCCACCCGATGCCCTTTGAAGCTGCCGCAAACCTCGACCTCAGTCTGGTCATGTTGGCATCCCTTCTTTTGTTTGGCGCTATATTTATGTACAACCCCCGGCGCATCGGCAAAAGGGCAGGTGTTATTTTTGTCGCTTTGTATATTATTTACCTCGTGGTTTTGGTTGTTATGAAGTAGCTGCCGATTTATTGGGCAGGCAATCTATTTTTTTTATAAACTAATTAATTGAAGTTAGGCATTACCTGGTTTAATTAGCCCTAGCGGGGCGACCATGTTTATAGTAAAATATCCCTGGCCTCTTTATTAGCCCCAGCGGGGCGGTGATGTTTTAAAGCTGTCAAACATAGCCGCCCCGCTGGGGCTAATTAAAAAGCCGAATATATTATTTCTATAAACATAACCGCCCCGCTGGGGCTAATAAAGAGGCCAGGGATATTTTACTTCAGTAATTAAAATACAAGATGATGAAAAACATGTTTTTTATTCTTTCCCTGTTCCTGTTTTCTATTTCAATAATCAATGGCCAGAACGTTTCCTTTGGTGTGCAGGGGGGGGTGAGCCATTCAAAACTGATAAACAAAGGCAACGGATTTTTTGACCTTGGAACAGAATATAAAACCGGCTTTAATGTTGGAATAAACACGACTATTGATCTGGGAAATTGGGCGGCTGTACGGGCGGGGTTCAACGTTCAAAGAGAAGGGGGAAAAGATGGAATTACCCTTACAGATGTAAATGGTAACACGATAGATGAACGTGGCCATATATACCTCCATTTCGATTATTTATCACTCCCTTTGATGATGCAGTTTTCGTTCGGGAAAAACATAAAACTATTGGCTCACATCGGCACTGAATTTAAATACCTCGCCAAACAAGTATTTGTCTTTGATAGCCAGGTTATCAATGGCAGGAGGATAAAAACAGTGGAAGAAAATACCAGTTTGTTTAATAGATACGACCAATCGGGATTTGTTGGGCTGGGCCTTTCTTTTCCAATGAAAAATAATTTGAAAATCATTGTCCTGACCCGCTCGGCCATTGGCCTGAATGAAATTAGTAATGCCATGAATGGCAATAAATTAAAGCACCTTTCTTTTGCGGCCACGGCAGGCGTGCAATATTATCTGCATAAAAAAGAAAAAGGATAAATCGGCTTTTTATTTTATTAAAAAATGAGATTTGCAAAAATATATACTGCAGTATATTTGTTTGGCCTGCCATTTTTTGCAGGCGCAGACAAGCACCTTTGGCATAGAATCCGGTGTCAATTTCTCAGGCGCAAAAGAGGCCTGGTCAAAATATAGCCGTCCATATGCTGACATTAATTCGGGGCTAAAAAAACAAAGCTACAACCATATTGGAATTAAAATATTGGTCGAGTATAACAATAAACAATCAACAATCAACAACTATTTTTCCCAATGAAATATAAATGGGTTTTATTCGACGCCGACGATACTTTATGGGACTTCAGTAAATCGGCCCGCCATGCTTTGGCAAAAACAATCGGGCATTTTAAAATAAAAATAAGCCCTGATTATTACGACGTATATATGGGCATCAACAAATTGGTTTGGGATGCTTATGAGCGGCACGAAATAACGTCTGCGGAATTGCGGACGATCCGTTTTGAAAAATTCCTGGATGCTCTGGGCGAATATAGGGACCCGGAAGAAATGAGCAGTTATTATTTATTGGAATTGAGCAAAACGGAATTTTTAATAAAAGGTGCTTTGCCATTGTTGGAACAATTAAAAAGGGACGGGCAGCAGCTGTGTTTGATCACCAATGGCCTGAAAGACGTGCAGCGGCCGAGGATCGAAAATACTGGTTTTGAAAAATATTTTGAAACAATTGTCATATCCGATGAAATAGGCGTGGCCAAACCCAATGCCTCCTTTTTTGAATATGCTTTTTCTGAAATCGGCAAGCCCGAAAAAGAAGAAGTAATCGTAATTGGCGACAGCCTGAAATCTGATATAAAAGGCGGCAACGGTTTTGGCCTCGACACCTGTTGGTTCAACCCGAAAAAAAATGCTAACCTATCGAAAATCCAGCCCACTTTTGAAATTGATAATTTAGAAGCTACCAAACCGATTTTATATTTATAAATGATTTTTTGTAACTATCCAGCAGTAAAAAAAAGCCGCTAATGCGCTAATCATTATTCGATTTTAGCCTGTCTGTGCTAATATAGTGCAAGGCACTATATTTAGGGGTCGGCGAATAATAACCTTCCGTTTATGCTTGTTCTTTTTAATGCAGGCTTCTTTAAAAAAATGTCAAATAGAACCACTATGCTCTATTTTTTGCATCGCCTGCATCAAAAATAACGTCGCCTAAATCGGAAGGTTATTATTCGCCGACCCCTTATTTGCGCATTAGCGGCTAAAAAAGAAAATATTGCGAAGCACTATAAAAATTGCACAAATATGCAATCTTCGATTGCCCTTGCTGAACAGTCACGTTTTTTTTTGAAACTGAGAAATGATATTTTATAATTTCCTGCTTTCATTTTGTTAGGATTCCTGAGCGGCGGCGTTCCCGATTTCTCGGAAACCCCGCCGCTCTGGAATCCTGAAGAAAAATAAGGCTTCGGCTTTATTAAAAACATCGGTTTAAATTTTTATAAGAAAGCCCTTTAAATTTATAAAACCCACCTTTTATACCTTCCTCATTTCCTACCTTTGCGCTCCATTAAAAACAGCTCGGTAAAATACATCCATCAGCCTGTTTTTTTATCAAACAATAAAATATCTTCTGCATATGTCAAACGCATTTTTCCAAGTACCGCCAGCCACCAACGAACCCGTTTTGAGCTACGCCCCCGGGTCGCCGGAAAAGGCAGCCGTAAAAGAAATGCTCGCCGAACTTAAATCCAAAACCATCGAAATACCGATGACTATCGGCGGCAAAAAAGTGAGCACTTCCAAAAAATACCCCATCCACCCGCCGCATGAAAAAAAGCACAAACTGGGCACTTACAGCAAGGGCGGCAGCAAGACCGTCAAAGATGCAATTGATGCCGCGCTGGCCGCCAAAGAAGGTTGGGAAAACATGCCGTGGCAAGAACGTGCCGCTATTTTCCTCAAAGCCGCCGACCTGTTGGCCGGCCCTTACCGGGCCAAAATGAACGCAGCGACCATGCTCTGCCAATCCAAAAATATTTTTCAGGCAGAGATAGACTGCGTGGCCGAACTCTGCGACTTTTGGCGTTTCAATGTGGAGTTCATGGCCCAGATTTATGCCGAGCAGCCCGAGTCGGCCCACGGCATCTGGAACCGGATGGAGTACCGCGCACTGGAGGGTTTTATCTTTGCTTTGACACCTTTCAACTTTACTTCCATTGCCGGCAACCTGCCCGGCGCCCCCGCCCTCATGGGCAATACCGTTGTTTGGAAACCTGCCGAAACGCAGATTTATTCCGCGGGCGTCATCATGGAAATATTGGAGGAAGCAGGCCTCCCGCCGGGCGTCATCAACCTCGTTTTTGTGGACGGGCCAGTGGCGGGCGATGTTATTTTTTCGCACCCTGAATTTGCCGGGCTGCATTTTACGGGCAGTACGGGCGTGTTCCAGCACCTTTGGAAAACCATCGGAAACAATATTTCAAACTACAAATCCTACCCACGTATAGTAGGGGAGACGGGCGGCAAAGATTTTGTCATCGCCCACCCGTCTGCCGATGCAAGGCAGGTAGCGACGGCGCTCAGCAGGGGCGCATTTGAATTCCAGGGGCAAAAATGCTCCGCCGCTTCGCGGGCATATATTCCAAAAAACCTTTGGAAAGATGTGAAAAAATATTTGCTGGCAGACCTCAAATCCATGAAAATGGGCTCGCCCGAAGATTTTACCAACTTCATTAATGCAGTGATAGACGAGCGGGCTTTTATGAAAATAACCAACTATATTTCAAAAGCCAAAAAGGACAAAGAGGCGGAAGTGATCGCTGGCGGCGGCTACGACCGTTCGGAAGGGTACTTCATCCAACCGACCGTCATCCTCGCTAAAACGCCTGACTATACCACGATGGTCGAAGAGATTTTTGGCCCCGTGCTGACCATTTATGTTTATGACAGCCGCCGATTTGAAAAGACCCTCGACCTGCTCGATTCGACTTCTCCCTATGGCCTTACAGGCGCCGTTTTTTCAAACGACAGGCAGGCTACATTACTGGCAACCAAGAAGTTGCGACATGCCGCCGGCAATTTTTACATCAACGACAAACCCACCGGGGCAGTGGTCGGCCAACAACCTTTCGGAGGGGCAAGGGCTTCTGGCACCAACGACAAAGCGGGCTCCATCTGGAACCTCCTACGCTGGGCCTCCCCCCGTACCATCAAGGAAACTTTTGTGACGCCGACCGACTACCGCTACCCATTTTTAGGGGAGGGATGAATAAATGGTTTGAATGGTTTGAATGGTTGAATGGTTGAATGGTTGAATGGTTGAATGGCTAAATGGTTAATAAAAAAATCCGAAGGAATAAGTCCCATCGGATTTTTTTATTAACCATTCAACCATTCAACCATTCAACCATTCAACCATTTAACCATTCGACCATTTCTTGGTTAGTTAATTATTTCACTATATCTTTGGCCTTGCCTTTATTTTTTGTGAAACACTTAACAACCTTATGAGCAAACTTATCCCATCAATTTCTGGAATGGCCTGTTTGGTTTGGATAGCCACTTGGTCTTGGTCACTTTCCAGCAAGTACAATGAAAAAGCGGACTTGGCAGACCACCCACCTATTGCATCCGTCCATATTGCCGACGATACTTTCCATTTTTCATCCAAACAAATATTTTCATTTCATCCATCTGATGCGAGGCCCGTCGTGCCGCAGGAAAATTTCACCCTCTTTGGTGAACTGGCCGATTATTTATTAAAAAACGAAAACAGGCAATTGGTGCTGACGGGCAAGTACCAAGCGGATGAAAAAAACACTTTCCCTTATCCCAACCTCGGCCTTGCCCGTTCCAATGCCATCAAAGATATTTTGATAAAAGAAGGCGCCGACCGGGAGCAAGTTTTGACGATGGGGAAACTGGTTGAGAGCAACTATCTTTTTGATGGCAGGATCATCGGAGGGGTGGATTTTGGCTTTACAGAAAAAGACAAAAAACAAGCGGTCGCAGAGGTCAGTGAAAAGGAAACAGCGACATCCGGGACAAAGGCCGGAGGCAAGAAAAAAACCACAGAAAGCAAAGCCCTCACCTTTACTTACGCAGAAAAAAAGTTTTCCCTCGCCCGCAGCGACAAGCCTTCTTTGGACAAATTGCGGCGGCTGATTAGGAAAAACCCTTCCTATAAGTTAATTTTATCTGGATTTTCGGACAAAGAGGAGGAACGTGCCGTCAGCGGCAACCTCGCCGAAAGGAGGGCAAGGGCCGTCCGCAGGTATTTGGTGGACACAGGTGTGAGGCGGAAAAACATCATCGTCGAGTCGCACCCCGGTGCCGGAAAAGGGAAAGAGCAGCGCAAAGTCGAAATCACCATCATAAAGTGAGTTTTTTAAAAATAGACAAAAGACAAAGAATAAACACTATGACCTATTTTATTTCCATTCTTATAGCTTTGATCGGTGCGGCCGTACTGGGCTTCATTTGCGCTTGGTATTTTCAAAAACAAAAACTCGAACTGCTGCAGTTGGAGCGGCTTGAACTTTCTTCCGAACTAAAAGAAAAAGAAGAACAGGCGCATCAATTAATAGCCGAAAAAGAAACCCAGCAACTCTCCATCGAAAACCTGCAAAAACAATTGCAAAGCATCGAAAACGAAATGTTCGGCCTCGAAACTTCCATCAAAGTAATGGAAGGAGAGATGCAGGTTTTGGAAAGGGAAAAAGCAAAACTGCAAACTGAAAACGCGCAACTGGAAGAGGAACTCAAAAACAATATCAACGAAATACAGCTCATCCGGGAAATCCCCCCTTTGGAAAAAAACAAGAACGGAGCGGAAGCCCCCACCGATAAAGAACAAGAAATAAGGATTGAATCTGCGCGCAAATTGGTGCAGGCTTTTCAGATGGGGGTGGAGGAGAACGTGGGGAGTTCGGCGGGGGAGTAGGTTTCGCGCCTCTTTTCGAACTCTTTCTATTTGGTAGTATTATAATCCCCAAACGGCATCTCCTCCGGCCTCACCACCACCCCTGTCGTAAACTTGAACGGCACCGGCCCATCGCCCACAAACACCAATTCCACAAAAAAAGCTGCGTATCCTTTTGCTGGTTTTTCAATATCCAATTTATATTTCCCGTCCGCAGAAAACTCGACCGGGCTTCTTGTCCAAGTTGTCCCGATTGTTTCTTTTCGGAAGTCGCGCGCATTCCGGTTAGCGGTTTGCCAAAGCCAAATCGAGTCGGGCTGGAACTGCGGATCTGTATTTATCAAAATATTCCCGTCCGCTGTTTTCCAATCAAAATCAGGCCTCGGTTCATTGTTCACGATGGCATGGTAAAAAGCCACAAAACTTTCGATGGCATCCGAGCCGCTGAGGGAGTGGCCCGCGTTGGGCACATAGCGCAGGTGCTTTTCGCCCACGAGTCCGTTCCAATAAAATTGCCAAGAATCGGGGAGGAAAAACTGGTCGGAAGCGGCGTTTATCAAAAACTTTGGCAGGTCGAGCCGTTTGCGGAAAGTATAGGGTTCGACCGTCTCGATGAGCCGTTGGTAGGCCGCCGTGTTTTGCCGGTCCATGATGCCCTCCCGCACATAGTCACTGACCGCTGGCGCCCAAAAACCATACGCTTGCCAATGGTGCTGAAAAGAAGGCACGACGTTCAAAAGGTCAATGACCACGGGGGCTATGGCCACTACCCGGTCGTCCGCAATGGCCGTCGTCCACGTTGCCCAGCCCCTTTTGCTGGCACCGATCACCGTAAACCGGGACACCTCCTTTTGCGTTTTTTCCTTGCAAAATTGCTGCACCGCATCCATCGCCCGCACGGCGGCTTTGGTCATGGGCAGGCGGGCCAGCCACTTGCTGTCGGCCTCCGTTCCGCCTCCATCGAGGTACTGCCGCCAGCCGTGGGCGATCAGCTCGTCCTCCACCCGCGGGCCGAAGTCGTCGTCGGTAAATTCCACCGGTTGGTTGGGCACATTGTGGACTGCCGCCGTGATGGTATGGGTGGCCAATGCGCTCTGCAAAATGATGGGGTGGGCGGCGGTGGGCAACTCCGTTTTGCGGCTGCCCTCGCCGATATATAGCAGGCCGGTGCCGCCTTTCACCTCGTCGGGCACCACGATGGTCAGCCAATGCCACCACAGCGGGTTTTTCACTTCCTTTTCCGACAGCCACCGCTGCGATTGCAGGTAGAGGACGTATGTGGTATAACCCTTGCCCGGCAGGGTGCTGCGCAACTCGTAGCGGAAAGCGGTGTCGGGCGCAGCGACATATTTTTCGAGCGGCGAAAGTTGTGGATGTACTTGGCTCGGCTTTTTTTCTTTGTAAATATTACAAGAAATGGAGAGGATGAGACAGGCAAAAAATGCGAGGGTGGTAATTCGTTTCATGTTGGATGATCGTATTGTTTTAATTTCAAAATAATGGTATCCCTTCAAAGCATTGTGGTTCCACAGGTGTCCGACGCCCTTCGAGGCGTCGGGCATCGGGGGCTGTAACCTAGCGTTCCACAAAAACCAAAAACGCTTTTTCCAGCACATCAAACTCCTTTTTCAATATCTCAAAAAACCCTTCCCCATATTTCAAATAATAGGGCAAGAAATTATCGTATCGCTCCTGCAGCCCATTGGCGGGGAATACTTTTTTCTTAAAAGAACTGATTTGCGAAATGGTTTTTTCGTGCTTTTGTTTTTCGGCGCGCAGCAGCCGGGTCTCCAGCATGTCGAGGCTTTTTTTGGCTTTTGCATGTTCCGACAAAACGGTTTTTTTCAAATTGGCGTCCGTCAGCGCAGCTTTATCGGCGAGGGCGGTGAATATTTTTTCCAGTTCCTTTTTTTCCTTTTCCAGCGATATTTCCACCGTTCCGTTATTGGCGATATATTCCCTTGTCAAGAGGTCGGTATCTTTAAATATATCGGATATGGAGATCTTCGCTTTTTCCATTTTTTTGAGGCTTATTTTATCGAGCCACATCGCAGAATTGCGGCGTACCAGCATCGGGAAATTAATTCCAAAATATTCGAATTGCGTTTTGCGTTCCAGCCAATAAGCGATCTCCCCGCCGCCGCCGATATAGGCGAGGTTGGGCAAAATAATTTCTTGGTATAGCGGCCGCATGATTACGTTCGGGCTGAACCTTTCGGGGTGTTTGTCTATTTCCTCCTCCATTTGTTTTTCATCAAAAACAAAGTCGGTGTTCAATATTTTATATTTCCCGTTTTCATAAACGATGCGCTCGCGCATATTTTTATTTAAATAAAAAAAGTTGATCTCGCGGGGCATGGCCTGCGGGGCAAAACCTGCCTTTTCCAAACGCCCGTGCGCCTCCTCCACCAATGCTTTGGAAGGCCGTTCGAATATTTCTTTTTTGATAATTGGGGCAAACAATTTTTTCAGCCGCGCATCGCCGGGGTTCAATATCACCAGCCCGTCTTTTTTGAACAGTTCGTATGCCAATTGAAAAGCAGCGTCAGCATATTTTTCAGTCCCGGCATGTGTTTTTTCAATAATACTGAAAATATGTTTTGCATTGTCGCTCTCCCCCAATATATCTTTTAAAACGGCCAATACGCCCGCCAGTTTTTGGGTGCTCATATTGCCCACTGGTCCCGTTTCGCCGCTCTCCCAAGTTATTGTTTTATTATAAAGGTGGAGGTGGTTCACTTCCGCAAAATCATGGTCTTCGCCGCCGGAAATAAATACCGGCACAAATTTATATTTCCCCTTAAAATGCGCATTTAATTTCTCCACCAAATTAATGGCCGATATTATTTTAAAAATATAATATAGCGGCCCCGTAAACAGCGAAGGCTGGTGGGCAGTGACAATGGTAAAAGTATTTTCCTCCTTTAATAAATCAATATTTTTTTCAACGGCGGGATGGAGTTCCACCTGTCGGTGCTGCTCTTTCAATACCTGCACCAATATATTGCGGTCAATATTTTCTTTCTTTTTATCGGCAATTATTTTTTCAAACGAATCCAGCGAAACCGGATATTTGTAAAATGGCTTCAGCGCAGGTTTTTCCGCAATATATGCCTTGTCCCTTTTTGAAAATAAGGGGATGTCGTTATAATTCAGTTTTAATATTTCCATTGAATTGTTTGTGATAAAAAATAATCTTTGCAAAAAACCAAGAACCGGCGTTTTTTCATTTTCATTTTAATTTTAATTTTCATTTATTCAATCTTCTTCCCCCTCATCGCCTCCGCAATCGTCTTGTCCATGGCCCGGTGCGCCAGCGGCGAAGTAAAATCATTGAGTTCCTGAATGGCCTTGTTGATCGCGTCTTTGTCCGTCCCTCCGATTTTGGATTTTAGCGAAGCGGCCAAAGATTTTGTGGTCGAAATTTCATTTTCCGAAAGGATGCCCTCGTTCTGTTGCAAAAATTTATCGGCAGAAAGGAGGATGTGTTTGCCCTCGTTCTGCGCCTCCAAAAGGGCCCTCGCCGCCATGTCCTCCTCGGCATGTTGGATGGAGTCGATCAGCATTTTGGCCATCTCCTCCTCCGGGATGCCATAGGCCGAGCGGATGTCAATGGACTGCTCCTTGCCCGAGCGCAGTTCTTTGGCCTTCACCTTCAGGATGCCGTCCGCATTGAGGATGAACTGCACCTCTATCTTGGGCAGCCCGGCAGGCATCGGCGGGATGTCGCGCAAAATGAATTCCCCCAGTTTGCGGTTGTTTTCCACCAAATCGCGCTCGCCCTGATAGACGGCCACTTTCAGGTTTTTTTGACCGTCAACGGAGGTCGTGTATTGCCGTCCGGCGCGCATCGGCACCTTGCTGTTGCGCGGGATGATGGTGTCCATGAGGCCGCCCATCGTTTCGATGCCGAGCGAAAGCGGCGTGATGTCGAGCAGCAGCACGTCCTTCTGGTTGCCCGCCAAAACGTCGGCCTGGATGGCTGCGCCGAGGGCCACCACCTCGTCGGGGTCGAGCTGGTCGAACAGCTCTTTTCCAAAAAAGGAACTCACCGCCTCTTTCACCAAAGGCACCCTCGTCGAGCCGCCCACCATCACGATGTGGCCGATGTCCTGGGCGGTCAGTTTGGCGTCTTTGAGTGCCAGCCGGCAGGAGTTGATCGTTTTTTCGACCAGCGGCCCGATGAGTGCGTTGAACTTGCTGCGGCTGATCGAAACTTGCACCCCGCCCATTTTTCCCGTAAAATTTTCCTGCGAAGAAAGTGCCTTTTTGGCCTGCTCTGCGAGCAACCTGAGTTCCTGCTTGGCCGCTTGGTTTTCGGAAAATGTTTTTGCCAGCCCGGCATTTTCCGACAGCCAAAAATCAATGATGGCCTTGTCAAAATCATCGCCGCCGAGGAAGGTGTCGCCGTTGGTGGAAAGCACCTCGAAAATGCCGTCCTGAATGTGCAAGACCGAAATGTCGAAGGTGCCGCCGCCGAGGTCGTAAACGGCGATGACTTGCTCGCCTTCTTTGCCGATGCCATAGGCCAGGCTTGCTGCGGTCGGCTCGTTGACGATGCGCAGCACATCAAGCCCGGCCAGTTTTCCGGCGTCGCGGGTGGCCTGCCTTTGCGAGTCGTTGAAATAGGCGGGCACCGTGATGACGGCCTTTGAAACGGCCTGTCCGAGTGCTTCCTCGATGCGTTTTTTCAGGTATTTCAAAATTTCGGCAGAGAGTTCGACGGGCGAGTAGAACTTGTCTTTCACCCTGATTTTGACCAAGCTCTCCGTGTCGTCGTCAATGATTTTGTACCCAAAATACCCGGCGTGGGCGCCGAGGTCGGAGAAGGATTTGCCCATCAGCCTTTTTACGGAATAAACGGTATTGGCCGGGTCGGCCACCAGTTTCAGTTTGGCCTCCTCGCCAACCAAGATGCCGCCTTCGGGGCCAAAATGCACCACCGATGGCACCAGCGTGTTTTTGCCGTCGCGGCCTTTCACTGCGGCCGCTTTTCCATCTTTGACATAGGCCACGATGGAATTGGTGGTGCCGAGGTCAATGCCGACGATGACCTCGCTTGCACGCCTTTCTACCTTGCCTTCTTTTAAGTTGATTGCTATTTTAGCCATGAGTTCTTGTCGCTCGGATTTCCAGGTCCGTGGTGTCCGCAGCCGGGTCGGGAAACCCGGGTTGCCCAAATTTTGGGCGAATATCCACATTTGGAAAAGATTTTGATAAAAACGGGCGACTTGCTTTTCGGTTCATTCCTTTTTGCCCCTTTTTTATTTTTCCGCCTTCGGCAAACGGGCGTTCAGGGCAAGGGCAGAGCCGCTGTTTTTTTTTGCTGTTTTATTTTTCCGCCTTCGGCAAACGGGCATTTAGGGCAAGGGCAGAGCCGCTGTTTTTTTTTGCTGCTTTATTTTTCCGCCTTCGGCAAACGGGCGTTCAGGGCAAGGGCAGAGCCGCTGTTTTTTTTTGCTGTTTTATTTTTCCGCCTTCGGCAAACGGGCGTTCAGGGGCCTTGAGGTGATGCCTTTGGGAGGGGAGCGCGGGGGGAAAGGCGTTGCCTCAATTCGATATCTTGAGGCAACGCCTTTCCGCCCGCACTCCCCGCCCAAAGGCATCACCTCAAAGGCCGCCTGCTGAACAGTTATTGCCATTTTATTTTTCCGCCTTCGGTCCAGACGGACTCCCGTGGAGCAAACGGGCATTCGGTTCTGGGCTTTGGCAAGCGTTTTTTTCCCCGGTACAATCCAAAAACGTAACCATTTAGCACCCCTCGAAATCCCGGAGGGATTGAATTTGAATAACCCCGGATGCTTGCCTGCCGGTAGGCAGGAAATCCGGGGGAGCGAATGTAACGGCTTTACAACCCCGAAGGGGTTGAATGTTTTCCATTCACGTTCAACCCCTCCGGGGTTGCCTCCGACCTTCGCCACCTCCCCCGGATGAAATCCGGGGTTATTCAAATTCAATCCCTCCGGGATTTCGAGGGGTGCTAAATGGCCACCAAAAAACAAAGCACTCTCGAATTTTCTATTTTTGCCGCACATCCGCTTTGAGCAGCCCGCTTTGCCCCCTGAATTTTTCAAATGAACACTTTTGCAATGAGAAACATGTTTGCAGCGTAGTTTTTCGGGTAGATAAAAATGCGCTTGCAACACACCTTTATTATTATGAAAAAAATCATTTCGGTTTTTCTGCTTTTTGCCGCCGCCATTTCCCTCCATGCCCAAGATGAGTGGGAAATAGGCATCCACCTCGGCTACTCCAATTACCTCGGCGATTTGGTAGAGCCCTCCTTTACTTTTGGCCAGGCCAATTTTGCCGGGGGGGCATGGCTGCGCTACCATTTGACCGACAACGTCAAATTGAGGTCGAACCTCATTTTGGGAAAGCTGGCCGGCGACGATGCCAACTATGCAAGGAACGCGGCAAGGGCTGCCAGTTTTGAAAACAATTTTATGGAAGGCGCCATTTTGGGCGAGTACGAACTGTTTGGCCACAAGCGCTGGGACGAGGACGGCAAGTTCGTGGGGACTTACTCGCCCTATGTCTTTGGTGGATTGGGGCTGAATTTAATGAACCCAAAAGTCCGCTTCGGTTCGGATTCGCCGGCCATCAGGGATGACCTCAGGGCCGATTATCCAGATTTCCAGTTCATCATCCCCGTTGGCGCCGGCTTTAAGGCTGACCTGTCGAGAAGGGTAACGGTGGGGCTTGAAATAGGGATGCGGATCGCCTTCACCGACTACCTCGACGGGGTTTCCATTGCCGGCGACTCCGATGACCGCGATGCCTATTTTTCGGGCAGCCTGATGGTCGGTTATTTGATCGGAGACACAGATATGGACAACGACGGCATTGCCGACAACAAGGACAAATGCCCCGAACTGCCCGGCCCCGCCCGCTATAACGGCTGCCCCGATACCGACAACGACGGCCTCATTGACACAGAGGATGAATGCCCGAACTTGAGAGGGAGCACCAGGATGAACGGATGCCCCGACTCCGACTCCGACGGAATCGCCGATTACCTTGATGACTGCCCCAACGATGCGGGCATCCGCCGTTTTGGGGGCTGCCCCGACACCGACAATGACGGCATCGTTGACCTCGAAGACAACTGCCCCAACGAGGCGGGCATCCCTTCCCTCAACGGCTGCCCCGATGCCGACCGCGACGGCATCAAAGACTCGCAGGACGAATGCCCGCTCGAACCGGGAAGGCCGGAAGCAAACGGCTGCCCCGACAGGGACAACGACGGCGTGAGCGACAAAAACGATAAATGCCCCGACCTTGCCGGAAAGCCCGCTTTCAAGGGCTGCCCCAGTTCTGATAAGGACGAAGATGGCGTGGCCGACATGGACGACAGTTGCCCCGAACTGCCCGGCCCTGCCGATAACAACGGCTGCCCGGAAATCAAAAAAGAGGACAAAAAAATATTGAAAGAGGTGATGAGCAATGTCCGCTTTGAAACGGGCAGCGATGTTCTGCTCAACGAATCGTTGTCGGTCCTCGACCAAGTGGTCAGCGTCATGAAAAAATACAAAGGTTACAAATTGGCCATCAACGGCCACACCGACAGCGTGGGCGACCCCGAAAAAAACAGGCAGCTCTCGCTCGACCGCGCAAAGGCCTGCTATGATTACCTTTTTTCTAAAGGCATCAACCCTACTTTAATGACCTATACCGGGTACGGGGATACACAACCAATTGCCGATAATATGACCGAGGAAGGAAGGATGGAAAACAGGAGGGTGGAGTTTGTTTTATCTTCGGGAAATTAGTGATTAGTGATTAGTGGAGCAGTGATTAGTAGAGCAGTGATTAGTAGAGCAGTGATTAGTAAAGTAGTGATTAGTAAAGTAGTGATTAGTAAAGTAGTGATTAGTAAAGTAGTGATTAGTAAAGTAGTGATTAGTAAAGTAGTGATTAGTGATTAGTGATTA
>DROJ01000337.1 GCA_011321935.1 Bacteroidota bacterium
AATTCCAGAGCGGCGGCGTTCCCGATTTCTCGGGAACGCCGCCGCTCTGGAATCCTAAGATAAAACAGATAGAAACAGGTAAGACGGAAGTTCATTTTTTTTATAAGAAAACCCACGGCAAAAATCCTTATACAACCAATATCTTCGGATGGAAGGGGAATGAAATATTCTCGGTTTAGTAACGGTCAAATATTGTTTTTCACCTATTTTCTGGACGAATAAAATATTGTTATCCATATGGAATGGGATCAGGTTTTATTTAAAAAAGTATTCGGCATATTTGAAAAATGGAAACCTCAAAATTCAAAAGAGGTAATTTCCAGAACTATAAAATTGCCCGACATCAGCCCCCGGCTTACCCTGATCGCACGGGCGCTTACCGGGCAAAACATCGAAATATTTCCCGCCGAAAAAGAAGGCGGCTGGAAAGGGAATACATTTTACCTGCCCGCTTCTTTTTCACTGTTGCCCACCATTGAGGAGAATTTGAATTTCTATATTTTCCGCACTGTTTATTTATGCACCCAATTTGAGGAAAATTTAAATTGGAAGAAAAAGGACGTTTCAAAAACCACCGAAGACTCCCGTAAAATAGCCGCAGAAATAGCCCCGTATATTTTAAAAAAAATAGAAGAGGAATACCCGCCCGTTTTCCGGTTTTATATTTCCATAAAAAAATATTTTGGGGAAAATGAAAACCCCCGTTTTTGGCTTTTTGGAAAATATATGGCCAACCGCGATGTTATCGAAAACGGCCACGGCGATACCTTCGATAAAGATACTTTTGAAAAAAGCATGGCCAAGCCCACCACCGAAATAAAATCGAAACCGGTGGAAGAAGTCGAGATATTAAAGGTGGACAAAAAGGCGCAGGAGGACTATGTGCTGACCCATAACTTTGAAAAGGTAGAAACCGCCGACGAGTTCAGCGGCGTGTGGAGGGGCTTCGATGGAGACGATACACTGGAAGAAGATGCAGATGCCCTTAACGAACTGAACCTCAAACATTTGGTGAGGACAGATGAAGTGGCACATTCGGTCTATCAGGCCGATTTCCGGGACTTGGCCAATATAGCGGAAAGTGCAGCTTTGGACGGTGAAAATGTCTTTTTGAAATATAATGAATGGGACTTTTCCAAAAAAAAATACAAGCCGGATTACTGCACCGTTTATTTAAAAAAAATACAAGGGGGCGACTTGGCTTACGCCAATAAATGTATTTCCGAAAATAAAAAAACGCTCAACGAACTGCGCCGGAAATTTGCACAGGTCAACCAAAAACGGCGCATGGTAAAAAAACTCCCCGACGGAGAAAGCATTGATATTGATGCCCTCGTGGACTGGTATGCCGACCTCAAATCGGGGCGCACCCCTTCCGAAAACATATATTTTTCAAAAAGAAAAAAAGAGGCAGATATTGCTATTTTATTTTTGCTCGATTTAAGTTTGTCAACCGATAGCTACGCCGACGGCAACCGGGTTTTGGACGTGGAAAAACAAGCGGTCATTTTGTTCGGCGAAGTATTGACCGAGCATAATGTTGACTTTGCCGTGGGCGGTTTTTATTCCAAAACAAGAAATAATTGCGCATATAATTTATTAAAAAATTTTGGCGAAGACTGGGCAAAAGGAAAACAAAGATTGGGCGCCGTAGAACCGCAAGGCTATACGCGCATCGGCCCTGCCCTGCGGCATTCCCTGACATTGATTGATAAAAACCCGGCCACCCAAAAATGGGTCATTTTAATATCGGACGGCAAACCGAACGATTTTGACAAATATGAAGGGAAATATGGAATTGCCGATGTAAAACAGGCCCTGCGGGAAATGCACGAGCGGCATATCAGCACCTATGCGATTGCCATTGAATCAGTTGCAAGGTATTACCTGCCGCAGATGTTTGGCCAAAACCATTACAATATTTTATCGCACCCCGATATGTTGATCCCTTCATTGGCGTCGCTATATCGGCGGATAATTAATGGGTGATGTAGAGACGTTGCAATGCAACGTCTCTTTGCAAACATAGACGTTGCATTTTATAAACATAGACGTTGCAATGCAACGTCTCTACGGTTATTATTTTAAAATGACAGCAAAAACAAATTCAACAAACTACAAACAATTCCTCTACCCTCCCGGCGGCATATTGATCTGGATAATCATCATCGTCGAAACAATAACTTTCGGGGCGGGCATCATTGCCTTTGCCTGGCAAAGAAATTTAGCGGCCGAAATGTTCGATACCTCGCAGCAGACGCTCAATGTTACCATCGGTTTTATTAATACCCTGTTTCTCTTGACAAGCGGTTTTTTTGTGGCCGAAGCTATCCGTTATTTAAAATTGGACAATATGCCAAAAAGCCGAAACCTGATGCGCGTGGCCATGCTGTTCGGCTTTGCTTTTTTGTTTTTAAAAGGCTTTGAATATTATGGAAAATTAGAGCACGGCCTCGACCTGACGCACAATACTTTTTTTACTTTTTATTGGTTGCTGACGGGTTTTCACTTTTTGCACGTATCGGTGGGGCTGGTTATTTTAGGGGCATTGTCTGCAAATATCAGGCAGGAAAAATATAACGGGAACAATTATTTGGATGTTGAAACAGGGGCCGCTTTTTGGCATATGTGCGATATGATCTGGCTGCTGTTGTTTCCGGTTTTATATCTTTTGTAAATGGCATTTGATGTGCTGACAGCACTTGTTTTGTTTTTAAAAAAAAACTGTTCAGCAGTCCGAAATCCCGAAGGGATTGAATTTGAATAACCCCGGATGCCTGCCTGCCGGTAGGCAGGAAATCCGGGGAAAAAGTGAGAGTATGTGATAACCCCGAAGGGGTTGAATTATGGCAGACATTCAACCCCTCCGGGGTTGCTGCCCACATTTCACCATCTCCCCGGATTTCCTGCCTACCGGCAGGCAGGCATCCGGGGTTATTCAAATTCAATCCCTTCGGGATTTTGAGATATGTCGAATAATTACGAACTAATACTCAGTTTATGACTAATAAAAACATATTGACATGGGGCGGGCTGGTACTGCTGACTTCGGCGAGCTATTTTTTTTCAGACTCAAATGGAGCAAAATACTCCCTCTATATTATAATCATTTTGACATTGGTAAAAGTTTTTTTGGTAGCCTTACAGTATATGGAAATGAAAAAAGCGAACCGGGCATGGCTGTTTATTTTGGCTTTTGTTTTGGTAGTTTATGCGGGGTCGGTCATTGCGCTTTATTCGTAAACACAGGTCTCCCTGATGAGTGTGCCTGTTCCAATGCTTCATTTGTCGAAAAAAAAGTAAGGTATGATGGTGGGACAAGTAGCTTTCCATATGTTAAGTCTTGCAGTTGTTTAGACCTTCCAAGTTTCAAAAACTTGGAAGGCTCTGTTCAAATCGGAACAAATGAAAAATTTAATTAAAAGAAACATAAACGGGAGCAAAGTCCTGTCCCTATTTATTCTGACAAATATAGTTTATGCGTTCATGCTGCTCGTTACCATTCCGAAGGTTATGAATTTTTCCGGCGGCATGAAATTACTGGACATGCTCCCCGCCGGATATAATGCAAGATATGTCAAACTATTGTTCGGGTCGCTCGGAGAAAAAGGACGGGAAGTTTATTTATTTAATCAAATCCCCGTGGACATGGTTTACCCCTTTCTTTTTGGGATTACTTATTGTTTGGTGCTTGCCTATTTTTTGGATAAATTAAAAAAGCTGAATAGTCCGCTTATTTATTTATGCTTACTTCCGGTATTGGCTGGTGTTTTTGATTATGGAGAGAATATAGGAATAATTAAAATGCTGAACAGTTATCCGAATATTTCAAATATTTTAATTGAGACAACAAATATATCCACGATATTAAAAAGTGTATTTACAACAATATATTTTGTGGTGCTATTGGTAACAATGTTAGCGGTCGGAATTAATAAATTAAGAAGTAGGCAATAAATAACTTCCCACTCAAATAGGATTGAACACAGATTGAACGGATTGAACTGATTTCCACAGGTTTAATGGTAAAACGGAAAAATACCTGCGAAAATCAGTTCAATCCGTTCAATCTGTGTTCAATCCTATTTGAGTGGGAAGTACCTTGCAACAACGATGGTGTCCCTCTCCAGCGTTGTTCAGCACACATCCACCTCGTCCACAACCTCTTCCACAATGTGCAGTTTTTCCCTCACTGCCGCCTGTGCCGCTACCAGCCTTGCCACCGGCACCCGGTAGGGAGAGCAGCTCACATAGTTCAGCCCGGTGCGGTGGAAAAACTCAATAGAAGCAGGGTCGCCGCCGTGTTCGCCGCAAACGCCCGTCGTTAAATTTGGCTTGGTCTCCCTGCCTTTTTCCACGCCCATTTTCACCAACTGGCCTACGCCAAACTGGTCAATGGAAGCAAAGGGGTCTTCTTTGAGGATGCTCTTTTCAATGTAAATAGGCAAGAACTTGCTCACGTCGTCGCGGGAAAAACCGAAAGTCATCTGCGTCAGGTCGTTGGTGCCGAAAGAGAAAAAATCGGCACATTTGGCCATGCGGTCGGCAACCATCGCAGCGCGGGGCACTTCTATCATGGTACCGATCTGGAATTTCACTTTTGCGCCTTTTTCGGCAAACACCTCGCGGGCAGTTTTGCGGATCAGGTCGCGCTGGACGTGCAGTTCGTTGCCCACGCTGGTCAGCGGCACCATGATTTCTGGTTTCACGGCAATGCCTTTTGCCTGCACGTTGAGCGCCGCTTCGAGGATGGCCCGCACCTGCATGGCGGTGATTTCGGGGAAAGTATTGCCGAGGCGGCAGCCCCGGTGGCCGAGCATCGGGTTTTGCTCTTTCAGGTCGTCCACTTTTTCCCGCACCTGTTCGTAAGAGATGCCCATATCGTCGGCCATTGTTTTGATGGCCTTTTTGCTGCGCGGCAAAAACTCGTGCAACGGTGGGTCGAGCAGGCGGACAGTGACGGGCAGGCCGTCCATGGCCTCAAAAATCCCCTCGAAGTCCTGCCGTTGGAAAGGCAGCAGTTTGGCCAGTGCTTTTTTCCGCCCGGCCTCTTTGTCGGAGAGGATCATTTCGCGCACCGCGAGGATGCGTTCTTCTTGGAAAAACATATGCTCGGTACGGCACAGCCCGATGCCGACGGCCCCAAATTTCCGGGCAACCCTGGCGTCTTCCGGCGTGTCGGCATTTGTTCTCACCGACAGGCGGGCATGCTTGTTCGACAGTTCCATCAGCTTCGCAAAATCTCCACTGAGGCTGACCTCTTGGGTTGGGATTTTTCCCTCAAACACCTGCCCCGTTGTGCCGTTCAGCGAAATCCAATCGCCTTCGCGGAAGGTTTTGCCGCCCACCGTCACCGTCCTCGCCGCATAGTCAACGTGCAGGGCACCCGCGCCCGAAACGCAGCATTTGCCCATGCCCCTTGCCACCACGGCAGCGTGGGAAGTCATGCCGCCCCGGCTGGTGAGGATGCCCCGCGCATTGTCCATTCCCTGGATGTCTTCGGGCGAGGTTTCGAGCCGGACGAGGATAACGTCCTTGCCTTCGGCAGCCCACTTCACCGTTTCGTCCGCGAAGAAAACAATTTGGCCGGAGGCCGCCCCCGGCGAAGCAGGCAGGCCGCGGGTTATTTCCACTGCGGCTGCGAGTGCTTTGGGTTCAAAGAGCGGGTGCAGGAGTTCGTCTATTTTGCTGGGGTCAATGTGCAGCAGGGCTTCCTGTTCGTTCATGATGCCCTGCTCCATCATTTCGGTAGCGATGCGCACCATGGCCTGCCCGGTGCGCTTGCCGTTGCGGGTCTGCAATATCCACAACTTGCCTTCTTGAATGGTAAATTCAAGGTCTTGCATGTCGGTATAATGCGCTTCGAGGCGGCGCTGGCAGGCGTCGAGTTCGGCAAAAAGTTCCGGCATGGTTTCCTCCAAAGAGGGGTATTTGTTTTTTCTTTCCCTTTCGGAAATGCCCGCGAGTTTTGCCCAACGGCGGGAGCCTTCGAGGGTAATTTGCTGCGGTGTGCGCGTACCTGCCACCACGTCTTCGCCCTGTGCGTCAATCAGGTATTCGCCCGTGAAAATATTTTCGCCCGTTGCGGGGTCGCGGGTAAAAGCGACCCCCGTTGCGGAGGTTTCGCCCATGTTGCCAAATACCATCGCCTGCACGTTCACCGCCGTTCCCCACTCTTCGGGGATGCCGTTGAGTGCGCGGTAATGGACTGCCCGGTCGTTCATCCAACTATCAAAAACAGAGGTGATGGCGCCCCAAAGCTGTTCCCAGGGGTCTTGCGGAAAATCCTTCCCGGTGCGGTACTTGATGGCAAAGCCAAAGCGGCGGCAAAGTTCCACCAGCCCGTCTTTGGTCAGGTCGGTATCGGCCAGCACTCCTTTTTCTTTTTTCAAATGGTCGAGTATCTTTTCAAAGGGGTCTTCGTCTTCTTTGTTTTCGGGTTTCATGCCCATCACCACATCGCCGTACATTTGGATAAAGCGGCGGTAGGAGTCCCAAGCGGCGCGTTCGTTGCCCGTTTTTTTGGCGAAGCCTTCCACTGCTTTGTCGTTCATGCCGAGGTTGAGCACCGTGTCCATCATGCCGGGCATGGAAGCCCTCGCACCCGAACGGACGGACAACAACAAAGGGTCATCGGCATTGCCAAAATGCTTGCCCGTAATGGCCTCCACCGAGCGGACGCCTGCTTCCACTTGCTCCCGCAAAACCTCCATCAATTTTTCTTTGCTGGATTTAAAATAGGCGTTGCAGGCTTCGGTGGTGATGGTAAAACCGGGGGGCACCGGCAGCCCGATGCGGTTCATTTCGGCGAGGTTGGCGCCTTTGCCGCCCAGCAGTTCTTTCATGCTGGCATCGCCTTCGGCAGATTTGTTGCCGAAGGTATAGACGTACTTTTTGTTGTTCATTTTATTGAAATATTTTTACAAACTCCCTTATGAGAAACCCTTTTTGGAAACCATTCAAAACACGGGCTAAAAGTATTTACGAGAGCAGCAGATTTTGGTGATAAGTGTCATCTCTGAAGGTGATAATTGCCGCAGGCATATGACCGACGCCGTTTGATTTTTTTTTTGGAAAATATAAAACCCGATGGGAACATTGCATTCGGAAAAACAATAAAATTGTATGTTTGTGGAATTACAGTTTGCAAAAGCACGGTAAAATGACCAAGAAAAAAAGAATACAAAAAGGGAGGTCTGATTTTAAGCACATCGTCGCCAACAACGGGTACTTTGTTGACAAGACTTTGCTGGTAAAAGAATTTTATGAAAGCGACGACCATGTGCTGTTGATGCCCCGCCCCCGCAGGTTTGGCAAAACGCTGAACCTGTCCATGATAGAACATTTTTTCGATGTAAATAAAAAAGAGAGCAGGGGCTTGTTTGCAGGATTTAAAATAAGCAGGGAAAAAGCCTTTTGCGGGGAGCACCAAAATAAATACCCGGTCATCAATATTTCATTGAAAAGTATTCGGGCCGGAGATTGGGAAGGTTGTTTTGGGCATTTAAAAAGAGAAATTTTCAATCTGTACAAACAGCACGATTACCTGATCGAATCTAACAAAATTAAAGACTACGATAGGCGAAATTTTGAAAAAATAATAAATGAAACGGCCGACGAAAAAGATTACGAATATAGCCTCATAAATTTAAGCGAATATTTAAAAACCCACTTCGGCCAGAAGGCAATCATACTCGTTGATGAATACGACACCCCCATCATTGCAGGATATACGAACAAATATTACGATGAAATAATCAGGTTCATGCAAGTATTCATGGGTTCGGCATTCAAAGAAAACCCGTACCTGGGCAAAGGCCTTATCACGGGCATCATGCGCATTGCGAGGGAAAGCATATTTTCAGAAATGAACAACGTGGGGGTATATACCCTGACCAGCCTTTATTTTTCCGATAAATTTGGGTTTACCGAAAGGGAAACAAAAAAGGCGCTGGAATATTTTGGCTTGGAAAACGATTTTGACAAAGTAAAAAAATGGTACGACGGGTACCAGTTCGGCGATACCGATAATATATACAACCCCTGGTCTATCGTCAATTATATATCGAGGCACAAAGAGGGCTTCAAAGCTTATTGGATAAATACCGGCACCGACCCCCTCATAAAAAAACGGATAATGGAACCGGACATTGACCAGACTTATGATACTTTGCAAAAACTCATCTCCGGGGAAACAATAGAAAAAATACTCGACGAAAATTTTGTGTTTGCCGATTTTGAAACCGATAAAGAACTGCTGTGGACCCTGTTGACTTTCAGCGGTTATTTGACACAAATAAAAAATATAGAAAATGATGTTTATGAATTGAAAATCCCCAATTATGAAATAACAGGTGTTTTTAAAAATATTGTAATCAAATGGTTGAACGTAAACCTGAAAATAAAAAGGGAACTGGTCATTTCAACAGCCGAGCATTTGGTCAACAACCGCATCGCCGAATTTGAAAAGGGATTTAAAAAAATAATGGGCGATACCATCAGTTATTTCGACACGGCGGGCATCCCCGAAAATGTTTACCAATCATATGTGCTGGGTTTGCTGGCCGTCATCGGCGACGACTATATCATCAGGTCGAACCGGGAAAGCGGGGAGGGCCGGTACGATATATTGTTGATCCCGCATGATAAAACGAAATACGGGGTTGTCATTGAAATAAAACAAATAAAAAAGGAGGATAAAGAAACGGACGAAGAATTATACAAAAAAATAAACAGCAATATAGCCGACGCACTCGGACAAATAGAAAAGAAAAAATATTACAAAGAACTGCTCGCGCATAATATCAAAAATATAATCAAGCTGCCCATTGTGTTTGCGGGGAAAGAGCCTTTTGTGACGGAGGTGGGGTGAGTGCGCAAGATTAAGGCAAATCATTTATTATTGTTCTTTCAAAGTTCATCCGTAATGAATTTGCCCCAAAGTAAAGGCAAATTTTTGCAAAACAGAACCAAAAGTCAGGGTATTATTTGCTAATAACCGCCCAAGAGTCAGGGCAAACTTTTTCTGAACTGCCCAAAAGTCAGGATGCCCCGATTGCCAATACTCTAGGCCGGGCCAAAAAAAAGCCACAGCATTTATACCGCCCACCAAAACAATCAAAACTTTTATCACTGCCTTCCAATGACAAATATCATCTCTATTTCTAATGTATAGCCCTAGCTTGCGGCTTTATCTCTTCGGAAACATACCACCGTAAAATAAGCTGCCATGTTTGGAAAAAAGAAAAAAGAAAAGCAGTTCAAATACCCCGGCAGGCGGGTAGCCATGGACGGCAACACCGCCGCCATTATGTGCGAGCGCGAATCAACCGATGCAGCGGGCGCATACCCCATTACCCCTTCCACGCAGATGGGCGAATATTGGGCGGATGCTGCTGCCAAAGGCCACCTTAATATATCTGACAGGCCGCTTATTTTTATCGAACCGGAAGGGGAACACGCCGCGGCTGCCGTTACCGCCGGGCTTTCCATGACGGGGCTGCGGGCAGCCAATTTCTCTTCTGGGCAGGGCATCGCTTATATGCACGAGTCGCTGTACGCCGCCGTGGGCAAACGGCTGACCTATGTGCTCAACATCGGCGCGAGGGCGATGACCAAGGCCACACTCAACGTCCACGCCGGGCACGATGATTACCACGCCGTTGACGACACGGGCTTTTTTCAGTTTTTTGCAAAAAAAGCGCAGCATGTTGCAGATTTGAACATCATCGCCCACAGGATTGCCGAATTGGCACTGACGCCCGGCATTGTGGCGCAAGATGGTTTTTTGACCACTCACCTTATCGAGTCTTTGGTGCTTCCCGAACGCGAACTGATAAAAGAATACCTCGGACGTCCCGACGACATTATAAAAACACCGACTGCTGCGCAGAAAATAATTTATGGAGACACCCGGCGGCGCATCCCCGAACTTTGGGACGTTGACAACCCCGTGATGGCGGGCATCGTGCAAAACCAAGATTCTTACATGCAGAGCGTCGCCGCTCAACGGCCTTTCTTTTTTGACCATATCAAAGAACTGACCGACCGGGCCTTCGATGAATATTATAAACTCACCGGCCGCCGCTATGCCCGCGTGATGTCATACAAAGCTGCCGATGCGGACTATTTGATACTCGGACAAGGCTCGGTGGTATCGAGTGCGGAAGCGGTGGTTGACTATATCCGCGAGACGCGGGGCATCAAGGTAGGCGTGGTTGATTTGGTCATGTTCCGGCCTTTCCCCGCCGACCTCATCGGGCAGGTTTTAAAAGGAAAAAAAGGGGTAGCCGTTTTGGAAAGGCTCGACCAGCCTTTGGCTGCCGACCTCCCCATCGTGAGGGAAATCCGCTCCGTGCTGACCAAGTGCATTGAAAACGGGGCCAGCAAAAATACGCCTTATCCAGAAGTGCCGAGCTATCGGCTCAGCGACCTGCCTGCCCTTTATTCAGGCTCGTTTGGCATGGGAAGCAGGGACTTGCAACCTGAAGGAATTATTGGTGCGATTGAAAATATGCTGCCGGACGGCAAGCAGAAAAAACAGTTTTACCTGTCCATTGATTTTATCAGGGATGCTGCATTTACGCCCAAACAAAGGCTTTATCAAGAAACTATTCAGGATGCCTATCCGCATGTAAAAGAACTGGCCGTGAGGGGCTCGGAAAACCCCGACCTCATGCCCGACGGCGCTACCACTGTCCGCTTCCACTCGGTGGGCGGATGGGGGGCCATCACCACGGGAAAGAACCTGGCCATGACCCTTTTCGACCTTTTGGGATACGACATCAAAGCGAACCCAAAGTATGGCTCAGAGAAAAAAGGCCAACCTACCACTTACTATTTGGCGGCAGCCCCCGAACCTATCCGCATCAATTGCGAATACTTTTTTGTGGACGTGGTGCTGTCTCCCGACCCCAATGTTTTCAAGCATACCAACGCATTGGCTGGCCTGAAAAAAGGCGGCGTTTTTATCATCCAAAGCGACAAGGACAGCCCCGCCGAAGTATGGGCCGACATACCTGAGCCTTACCAAAAAGTCATCATTGACCAAGACATACACATCTATTATGTGGATGGTTTTAAAATAGCAAGAGAGGAGGCGACCGACCCCGAACTGCAGTTGCGGATGCAGGGCATCGCCTTCCAAGGGGCATTTTTTGCGGCTTCGCCGCTAAAAGAAAAAGCTGGCCTGACGGAAGAGAAACTGCTCAAAGCCATCGAAGACCAGTTGCAGAAAAAATTTGGCTCTAAAGGCCAGCGGGTAGTGGACGACAACATGCGGGTAGTGAGGCGCGGCTTTGATGAAGTCCATGAAATTACCAACAAAGTGCTGGGTACCGGGAAGGAGGAAAAGACCAACGGCGAGCCGGCTTTGCCCTTGCCCTCCATGCTCAAAGCCATTCCGAAAAGCGAGTCCAACATGAGCGACATCCACCGCTTTTGGGAGCAGACCGGCAATTTTTACCAGCGCGGCATGGGCAACGACAACATCACTGATCCGTTCATCGGGCTGAGTGTCATGCCTGCCGTTTCTTCCCTTTTCAGGGACATGACGGGCATCCGTTTTGAGCATCCCGATTGGATTGCAAACAACTGTACTGCCTGCGGAAATTGTTACACTGCCTGCCCCGATACGGCCATCCCCGGCCTGGTGAGCGAGCTGTCGGGCGTACTGGACACTGTTGTGAAACGGGTGAAAAAGAACCACGGCAAGGTGGAGTATTTGCCGAAGGCGGTAAGACAAATGGAAGGTAAAATCCGCACGCTGTTCAAGGAGTCCGATAACGGGGCCACGGTGAACGACCTTATCCACAAAGCCATAGATGCGACCGTAAAAGAAAGCGACAACAGCAATGGCTTTGCGCAGGAGTTCGACTGGTTCAGGGAGGAACTCGGCGATTTCAAATTTGCGCTTACCCGCCCCTATTTTGATTTGCATGAAAAAGACCAGCCCGGCAGCGGCGGACTGTTCAGCATCACCATCAACCCGACCACCTGCAAGGGCTGCATGGAATGTGTGGAGGTCTGCGACGACGATGCGCTGCGGCCGATTACGCAGACCGAAGACTCTGTGGCAAGGTTGAGGGGCGAATGGGACTTTTGGTTGGACTTGCCGAACACGCCAGCAAAGTACAACCGCATTGATGATCTGGAAGAAAAAATAGGCCCGCTCGAAACCATTTTATTGAACAAAGATGCCTACCTGAATTTTGCCAGCGGCGACGGCGCCTGCCTCGGCTGTTCGGAAAAATCGGTGGTGCATTTGTTTACCGCAACGGTGGAGTCTTTGATGCAGCCGCGCATCGAAAAGCACGTCGCCCATTTGGACGAGCTTTGCAAAAAACTCGAAAAGCACATCCAGCTAAAACTCATGAGCACGGTGGACATCAGCGATGCCGACACCATGTCGAAAATCGTTTCGGATATGCACGAAAGCGACCTGACCATGGCCGGCATAGCGAGCCGTTTGGAATCGGCGCAGGGCAGCGAGCCGATAGACCAAGATTGGCTGCGCAAAACGACGCAACTTTTAGCGAAGCTGAAAAAACTGAAATGGAAATATACCAACGGAACGACCGGAAAAGGCCGCTCCAATATGGGCATGTGCAACTCCACGGGATGTACCTCCGTGTGGGGCAGCACTTGGCCTTACAACCCCTACCCCTTCCCCTGGGCCAACCACTTGTTCCAAGATTCGGCCTCTATGGCGATGGGTATTTTCGAGGGCCACATGGCCAAAATGGCGGAGGGTTTTAAGACCATCCGAAAGGCGGAACTGGAACTGAACGGCACTTACGACGCCAGCAAGCACGACGATTTTTTCACCTATTTCACTTGGCAGCAATTTACCGATGAAGAATGGCTGCTCTGCCCGCCCGTGGTAGCGCTCGGCGGCGACGGCGCCATGTACGATATTGGTTTTCAAAACCTCTCCCGCATGATGGCTTCGGGCAAGCCCATCAAGGTAATCATTGTTGATACGCAGGTTTATTCCAATACGGGCGGTCAGGCCTGTACCTCTGGTTTCATCGGCCAGATTTCAGACATGGCTCAATACGGCAAGGTTTGGAAAGGCAAATCAGAACCCCGGAAGGAGATTGGCCTGATTGCGATGGCGCACCGCAATACTTATGTGCTGCAAGGCTCTTTGGCCAATACCAGCCACATGATCGAGGGCTTTATTGACGGCCTGTCGGCCAAACGCCCGGCACTGTTCAACCTCTACACTACCTGTCAGCCGGAGCATGGCGTGGCCGATGATTTGGGCGTTCACCAAGCAAAATTGGCAGTGGAGTCGCGGGCCTATCCTATTTTCAAATACAACCCTGACGACGGCGTGAAAGCGGCCGAGGCATTTGACCTGAGCGGCAACCCGGACATGGATAAACTTTGGCCGACCTACCAATTGAAATATATGGAAAACGGCCGGGAAAAAACCATGGAACTGCCCATGACCTTCGCCGATTTTGCGATTACGGAAGCAAGGTTCAGGAAGCATTTCCGCCAAGTGCCACGGGATGCCTGGAACGAGAACATGGTGCCTTTGGCCGAGTTCCTCGAAATGGCCGAGGACGACCGGGAGGGCCAATTCCCATTCATCTGGGCAGTGGACAGAAAGCAGCGATTGAGCCGCGTGATGGTCGCCAAGCCGATTGTTGAATCATGCGAAGAAAGGCGCGATTTCTGGATTATGCTCCGCGACATTGCAGGTGTCAAAACCGAGCAGGCGGAAGAGGTGGATATGGAAAGTAAAATACGTGCAGAAGTGGTCGGTAAAATTGCGCAGGGCCTGATGAAACTCGCCGGGGGCGATGGCGATGGCATCGTGGATTTGGCAATGGGAACTCCCGCCGCCACAACTGCCGCCGCTCCCGACAATGCCCAATCAAATGGCGACTATATGGCGCCGTGGCTGGAAACCGAGGAATGCACTTCCTGCGATGAATGCACCAAGCTCAATTCCAATATTTTTGCCTACAACGCCGATAAAAAGGCATTTATTAAAAACCCCGATGGCGGCCCTTATTCCGACTTGGTGAAGGCTGCGGAAAAATGCACGGCTAGGGTGATACATCCGGGTCTGCCGAAAGATAAGTCGGCGAAGGATGTGGAGAAATGGATTAAGCGGGGGGAGAAGTATAATTAAGGAAATTATTTTAATCACTCAAAGTAAATGCGCAGAAACAGTCATTCGACTCCGCTCTTTTGTCATCCCTTTAGGGAACTCTGCGTCACGAGGGAAGCCACGCACGGCCGCACACACTAGACGTCGCAGTTCCTCAAGAGGATGACAAAAGAGCGGAGTCGAATGTCAGGTTTTGCATAGCGGGGTAATTTCCCATTGCCCCGCATTGCACAGCCAAGAACCCGAAGAATGGGTTCTTCTCCCTTTTTAGTGGGTGCAATGCAGATGTATTGTTATTACAATTGGCGCACAAATCTCATTTAATGAAAAATTGTATCATTATAAATACCTGGAGTAAATGCACAAAATGCTCACTCGGCTCCACTGTTTTTTGTCATCCGCTTTAGCGGAGCTGCGAT
>DROJ01000338.1 GCA_011321935.1 Bacteroidota bacterium
ATTTTCACAAAAAGGAGGTTGTACGAGGCCAGTCCCATTGCAAATGCGCCGACTTCGTTTGCCTTAAATTTTTTCAGCCATGCGGGCAGGGCCGCTTTTGTATTTATTTTCCGGGCTGCTGCCGGAGCACTGCCGGAGGAAATTATTGTTTTTTCCATGATGGTTGTTTTATTTTTGAAAATTTATAAATGGCATTTTTTTACCTTTAATAAAAATCCTCATTGACGGTTACATTGAAGCGGCTCTATTGCCTGTCAGAATTTAGGGATTTTTATAATATCCCTTTTGCCATAAACCCTGCACTTGATGGGTGAACCGTTTTTCAGTCTTTTAAAAAGGTCCTCCCCACCTTTTTTCACTTTGCAAACGGAGAAGTCTTGGCCTTCTACTTTTTTTACGACCATGTTTGCAATTTCTTTTTCCCGGTCCCTTGTCTTGCCGCCCGGCAATTGCATTGATATGATTTCATATACTATTACTTCATCCCTCTTTGCTACACTTCGTCCGTTTCCTTTATCAATCAGCACTTCATAGACTTTCCCCCTTTTTGCTGATTCTATATTTACAATATTGACGGGCATGGGGAATCTGTTCTTGATGTATTCTTTAATGGCCGACCTTATTTCCCCACACACTTTATTCCAGGCTTCCTCCCGGGTGCCCCCCGAATCGCTTATTGTGATACTGGCATCTTCAGTAAGCGTTGTGGTGGTTGTTATTTCACCCGTTTCAACGTTGACAATCTTGATGTTCAGGGATGTTTGGGCTTTGTAATGGTATGTGGTTTTGTCTTTGTTCGTGCTGGAGGTCTTCTCGACCGAAGCGGTATTGACATATCCGAAAAGGATATACTGTGCCCCTTTTATGCGCCCCTGCTCGATACGCTCTATGGTCTTAGCGCTGCTGGCATATTTCACGGTTTCTTGCTCATTTAAAATATACTTTAAACTTTCCCTGTCCACTATTTCGAACCTGCCCGCTCTCCTAAGCCCGTTCACGACGGAATTGAACAAAGTATTCTGGGCATCGTACCTGTTGTTGCCATCAAAAGACCAAACGGCCATTGTGTGCATGGCATCAGAGCCGGAGGGCCATTTCACCAATGCACCCTCGCTGATATGTTCCCTGGCATTGTTTTGAAAAAGGTTGTCGGCCTGCGATTGCCCCAATAAAATGGCGGCAAATAGTGCGATAAAAAGTGATTTTTTCATGGTTGATTTTTGTTTTATGATGAATTCAGGTTGTTGATTTCCGGTATTTATCCATTCCAAAAGGCCCCACAGGAATGCCCGCCTTTTTGTTTCAATACGGCCCACTCCTCGTCCATATATTCACCGCATTTGGGGCAGGCATTTTCCGATTTTATTTTCCGTCGGTTTTTTTTCCGCTCTTTTTCCTTGAACATATAGAGGAGCGGCATGACGACCGACATGGAAAACATAAGTGTGCGGGTGCCTTTTATTTTATACTCCACCAGGGAAGCACCGACTATCATTGCTATTATCAAAAAATCCCTTTTTGCGAACCTGTTCCTGAGTTCTGCCTGTTTTTTCCTGTTGGCTTTCCAGCGTTTTTCGAGGCTGTTGAACTCCTGAGAAAAATCGTCGGGCCTTTTGCGCAGCCCGGTCAGGCGGCCGTCCCTGAAAACGAAAAAATAGTGCAGCTTGAATTTAAAATTGCGCCCCAGCCTTATTTCATCTTCGGGAAAAACCGTTTTGCGCTTTACCCTGAAAGGCCCGACAAAAACCGGGCAGGCACTTTTTTTGGCACAGACCACAATGCCCGTGGAGTCCCATATAATATCGGCATGTTGCCACCCGATGTCCTGGTGGCCGGGGGTGTCGGGCACCCTGATATGGCAGTCATCTCCCCTGCCGATAGAATATGTCTTTGTGTGTCCGGGCATCTATTCCTTTTTCCATTCCAGCCCTTGTTCCGGGCCATATTTTAAAATCAGGTGGCGGTTGTTGAGGTCGGCGATTTCCACCTGTCGGGTGAACAGGCGGGCCGTTTTGAGCCACAGCTCGATGGGCGCCGTGTGAAAGGGCGAAGCGCCGGGTGCTCTTTTAATGCTCGCCTCGTCGAGGTGGAGTACCAAAAGGTTGCCGCTCAAAGAATAAGTACCCCTTGCCATGATTTTGTCCCCTTCTTTTTTCTCATTGTTGATGGTGTAAAAAACAGAGAGGGCGAATTGGTCGCCGGGCCGCAGGTTCATTTCGAGGTTCAGTTCCAGGCCCGGCTGTTCGGTGATGGTTGCGCCCCATTTGCCACGGAGCATTTCAACGGGGTATTCGCTGAAAGCGGGCAGGCCTTTGAGGTTGGTGTTGTAGTCGGTGTTGAAGGCGACCGGGCCGGAATACCGGGGCGTGCCAAAGGGCTGCACCACGGTGAAAAAAACAATGGCGGCGATGGCAGCAGCAGCGGCATAGGCCACCATGCGGCGGGCGGCGCTGCGTTTGCGA
>DROJ01000339.1 GCA_011321935.1 Bacteroidota bacterium
CTAATTTAACCGAATTAAATTCGTCTGAAATTGGCGCTATTTGCGGCAACCAGCCTTTGCTGAGCAAAGCCTATTTGGCATCTTTTTAATCAGCCGAGGTAAATGCACAAAATGCTCGCCCGGCTGATTAAAAAGATGCCCTATTTGTTCAATATTAATTTTTCAGCGCCAAAGGAACATGAGCGAAAATAAGAACCTGGAAATTCATGCCATCCTAAATGATTGACAATCAAGGTTTGCCGAATTTTTAATTTCTCAATTTTCAATTTCAGAATAAAGCCTAATGACTCACAAAATGAACATGAAGCAACTTCTTATTTTATCTTTTTTATTCACTTCCACTTTTCTTTTTTCACAAATTGGCGACACCACTGTATATAAGGTGCTGGAAGAAATGCCCCGCTTCCCCGGTTGCGAGGGCTTGGACACCACTGTTCATGCCAAAAACCAATGCGCCCAAACGGCGCTGCTTTTGTTTTTCAACCAAAACATCGTTTACCCCCTCGATGCCCGCAACCAGAACTTGGAGGGGCAGGTGGTCATCAGTTTTGTGGTCGAAAAAGACGGTTATATTTCCAACGCAAAAGTGCTGCGCGACATCGGCGGCGGCTGTGGCGAGGAGGCCTTGCGGGTGGCCAAGGGCATGAACGAGGCACTGAAATCGGCCAACCTGAAATGGCGGCCGGGCATGAACGGAGGGCTGCCCGTGCGCAGCCAATTTACCCTGCCCATCAAGTTCAAGCTGCAAGACCCGCTCGACTTTGTGCTCGCCAATTCCAGGGACACTGTTTACGTCGTGGTGGACGATTCTTTAAAATACAAAAGTGGGGACGAGGGCTTGGCCGCCTTTTTGGAAAGCCACCTGAAAACGCCCCGCATGTACCAAGACAGTTGCAAGGTGGGGCAGATGGACCTGTCGCTTTTGGCCCGCCCCGACGGCTATGTAAAGGTCATTGACATGACCGACTATTGGAACCTGGGCGTCGAATTTCAGTGGGAGGCCATCAGGGCGGCCACGGCCACTTGGGGGCAGTGGATACCCGCCAAAAGGAAGGGCAGGGAGGTGCCTTCTTCTTATGATTTTACAGTCCAGTTTTTGCCAGAAGGTGCTGGCTGTCAGCAAGTTGTGAATGATTATAAAAATGCGGTCGCCCTTGCCGACGAGGGCAGCCGGCTCTACAACGAAGGCCAAAAAGAGGCGGGCATTGCGAAGCTCAGCGAGGCGATCAAGCTCTTTCCCGAAAATGCCAACTTCCTCTACCTGCGCGGCCAAGCCTACATGAACATGGACAAAAAAGAAGAGGCTTGCGAGGATTTCAGGAAGGTGCACGAGATGGCCTCTATCCCTTTCGTCGAGCAGTTGATGCCTTTGCTGTGCAAGTGATTTTTATGGTTTTTTGACAATTTTTCCAAAAAGACAGGAAGATATAAACCATCCTCTTTCGAACGAAATATAGTTGGTAGTGCAGTGATTCGTAATTAGTTGATTAGTGATTAGTTCACCAAATCCTTGATAATGTGGTATTTACCAAAAAATAAATAGCCCGCTAATTACGGATCGAACCAGTAGTGTAAAATAATGAGTGATAGTTGATTGAAGTTCAAGCCCTTCTTAATTTGAGTCAAATTGCAAAGACCCAAACTCGACGCCCCTGTCTGATTTTTTATCGGCAAACCGGTAGGTGGCTGATACCCCGCCGATGAAATAGACATCATTGTTATCGGCATTGCCAGTGAGCTTAACGCCGTCGAGGTAGTCGGTCGTGGTGACGCGCATGCCCCATTCGACCCCGACATAGATCAGGTCGTTGACGTCTATCTTGAGGCCGAAGCCGACGGGCAAGACCAGGTTGAAAGCTCCTTGCGGGTTTTGTGCGTCAATATTGTCGGGAATGCCATAAACGACTTTTGGGTTGGAGGCAATGATGCCGAGGCCGGCAAAGACAAACGGCGATATTGTTTTTTTGAACAGGCCATTCCTTTGATAGCGGCGTTGGCCGATGAGGTCGTATTCTCCCATAAACGAAATTTCCAAAAAGGTGGAGCGGAAGCGGTCGTTCCTCGCTTTGTTGGTTTCATAAAAAAAGTCGTCGCCATAGAGGCCGCCGATGAATACATTGCCGCGCAGTGCAAAACTCTCGCTCAATGATTTTTTTACAAATGCACCTGCACAAAAACTGGACTGGTCGAAGGTAAAGGTGGGCTCTACCAAGTCGCCGAGGTAATTGGAATAGCCCATAAGGATGCCCCCTTCAAATTGCTTTTGAGCCTGCGAGAGGAATGGAAGGACAAGGAAAAAGCTAAGTAAACTGATGTATTTCATAGTAATGTAAGTTGGGTGTTGCATTTGGTTCATAGCCCTGCAAATATTCATTTGGACAGACCGATCAACCTGCTTTTATTTCATGAACAATAAGGGGGGGATGTATTTTCCGGCGCTGTGCAGGAGGAGGGGATTGAACCGAAGTCCAAACTATTTGCTAGGCTATGCAAATTCTGTGCAAGAAAAAGACGGATGCTTTTCCACTGGCAAAACCATCCAGTTATTTGGCTCTTTTGGATTGATTGAAAACCGGCTTTTTAGGACTTGGGAAGCGGGGCGCTGCACTGCTTTATTTGAAAGGCATTTGATTGACCTTCCGGCCTATTTGGTAGCCCAGCCTCAGGCCTTCTTCTACGTCCATTCCAAAACTGGCGCCCATCTTTATCCGGGAGCTTGCATTTTCATCTGCCATTTGATAAAAGGTGTCGAAAGAGCGGGGCATCCCGAGGAAATCGGTACGTCCTTCATGGCTGTTGTCGGTCAGGGGGTGGTTGTAGCCAAAAACGTAGGATAGCACTTCGGCGGCGGCAGCCCCCATGACGGCATGGCAGGAAGGGTAGGAAGGGGAGTCGGGAGTCAGCTCTTGGTGCGGGGCCCAAGTGGCATCCAACACCCTGTTGATAAAGGTGACGGGGCGCTCCACGTTGTAAACATATTTGGAATTCGATGCGGCTATTCCGGCATCATTTAGCGCAAGGGAAACCATTGTGTAAGCATAAAGGGCGGTTTCGAGGTTGGCGCCATCTTCTTCTACTACTTGGTTGGCAATGGAAATCCAATGGGCTGCCGGGCTGAAAGTTTCGCTGACGTTTTCGTCGTTCCAAAATTCGGCGATCCATTGGTCGTTGAACTCTAAATTGGAAACGGTATTCCTGACTTCGAGGGCTTGGGCATAAAATTGAGAAGTGTTCTCTTCGCTGAACGAGAAAGGCTCTTTGGCCAGTTTTTCACTTTCGGAAATAGCGAAGGTTCGGGCATTGCCCCAATAGGGGAACAAGGCCCTCGAAAACTGTGGAGGGGTGGGCGTCCACAGGCCAGGGCCGACTGGCGGGGAATAGCCTTCTGGCCGCGCCAAGAGGTGGGCATCGTGCCCGAAGGGGTCGGTTTTGGCCCAGTCCCAAACAGCAGTGGCAACGGCTTCTCCATATGCTTGCGAGCGGTCAAAAACAGTAGGCCCTTCCATGCTTCGGAATGCCTCGTTGTTGCTTTCTTCCAGTTCCAATATTTTGAATTGCAGGTTGGATTGTTGGCTCGAAACAATGTACCCGCCCGGCAAAAACCTTTTAAAGAGGTTGGCATAAACGGCATTCACAACGGTAGGGTAGTGGTATTCTTTGTCTTCGGCGGCAGGCAGGTCAAGCCCGCTGTACAGGCTGCTCAAGGACTTGAAACCGAGCATGCCTTTCATGGATGATTCGTATGCCGCCAAATTGATATAGGCCAAGGCTCTTGCGGTGGGGCCGGGGCGGAAGTCTTGCAGGTACCGGTCTATTTCCAGGTAGAGTTTCATCCATTCGAGCGGGACGGAGGCGTCCTCTTGGCTCACCAGATCAACGGCAATGGCCGGCGCATTGTCGTCGTCTTTGCAGCCAAAGACCGACAGGGCCAATAGGCTCATTAAAAGGAGGTAGTTGCTGAATTTATTTTTTGCGTTCATGGGAGATATTTTTTACCCTAAAACCTTGCACTGTTTTTTCTTTGCAAAGAAAAGGCCTACGGAGTTGATTTTCTATTTTTAAGTTGGATTTTTCAAATCGTTTGCCAAATATTGATTTTTTTTTAATAAAACTTGAAAGAAGCAGGCAAAGGGGCAGCCCTTGTCCAAAATGCTGAACCTGCGGTTTACTTTGTCGCTGATATTGGCATGGCAGGCCATATAGAAAAAAGGTAGTGGAAAACTTACCCGTTAAAAAAGGCCACCACCAGAAAAAAAAGTACGCTGTCGCTAAATAATTAAGCCCGCTTCGTTTTTACCAGAAAAGGAAAAATCCCTACATTTGTGACTCTTCGATTATAATCCGCATTTGAACTCTTTTTTCGTAATTCATACACTTTTTAGACTTCTGTATATTCACCTATTTGTAGCCCTCATCAACGGACACTTACAGGAACGACCAATATGCCACAAACCAATTTGAGCAAAACTATCCTTTGGACATGCCTGTTTTTCGGGTGTCCTTTCCTTTCTGCCAACGCATTTCAAGTGCCTCCCCCGGTTTTGAACAACCCTTCGGGCTGCAACCTCGGCCTGCCCATCAACGACGTCAGTTGCGATGCAACACATGAATTTCGGGTCAATGTGGCCACTGCGCCCGGGGCTTCGCTCGGGACGGACGTTTTTTTGAAAGAGCTGCGGCTCATCATCGCCCACGAATGGGATGCCGACCTCGATATATATTTGATCTCGCCAAACGGGAAAGTGCTTGAGCTGTCGTCCGACAACGGAAGCGGGAACGATAACTATGGCTTGCCCGGGGGCGACTGTTCGCAATACACTTCTTTTATCTCCAACAGCTTGGCAGGCGCTTGTGATGCGCCCTCGATCATCGGTGCGGATGCCCCATTTATCGGCGAATATTTGCCCGAGCAAAATTTTACCCTTTTCAATGATGGCTCATCGCCTGTCGGCCTGTGGACCTTGCGGGTTTGCGACGACGGCAGGGAGCATTATGGTACGCTGGAATTTGTGGAACTGGTGTTCGGGGCAGCCGTTTGCCTTCGGCCGACAGAGGTGTCCGTGGTGTCCGTAGATTCGACTTCGGTGACGCTCGATTGGCTGCCCGGCAGCAATTGCGATACCACTGTTTTTGAAATTGGCGAGGCGGGGATGTTCAGTCCCGGCGATGATTTTTCTGGAGGTTCGGGCATCTCGCAGATAGTCCTTGATTCCTGTCCGCCGATGACCTTGACGGGTCTTTCTCCCTCCACCGTTTACGAAGTTTATTTGCGGGAAAAATGCAGCGGCAGTTTTTCGCTCAATTCCTGCCCGTTGACTTTTTCAACGACCTGCCGCCCGCCGCCTGCCACTTTGATCGAAGATTTCAATACTCAAAACCTGTGCGAAAATGTATGCGGCACAGCTTGCCCGGTCAGCGGCACTTGGTCCAATTCCCTGCTCGATGATTTTGATTGGCTGGTGAATGACAGTACTAATATTACCACCGTTGGCACCGGCCCTTCCGATGATTCGCCGGGAGGCGGGAAATACCTTTACATCGAATCCAATTTGGCTTTGTGCCAGGGAGGACGGACCGGCGCTTTGGTTTCCAATTGCATCAATGTTGTGGCAAGCACAGATACCTGCGACATGTCTTTTGATTACCTCCTTTTCGGTTCGCAGGTCGCTGGTCTGAGATTGGAAGCAACGGAAGACGGGGGCGAAAACTGGCAGGCCGTTTTGTCTGTTTCGGGAAACAAAGGGGCTGCTTGGAAAACGAAATATGTTGACCTTGGCCCGTGGAACGGCAAGACGGTCCAGTTCAGGTTTGTCGGTATCGGTGGCGAAGGGATGTTGGCGGACATTGCGCTCGACAATATCATTTTTTATGGCTCGCAAGACCTCGGTGCGCCGCCTTTTGTTTATTTCAAAGACAATGATGGCGATGGCTATGGCGGTCAGGACATTTGGTTTGCCACCTGCCACGAAAGGGCGGTGCCAGGCTTTGTGCAGGACAGCAGCGATTGCAATGACAACGCTGCTTTTATCAATCCGGGAATGGCCGAATTCCCCTGCGACGGCATTGACCTGAACTGCAACGGGAACATTGACGAGTATAGTTTTGAGCCGCCCATCACTTTTGACACCTCTGTTTGCAATGGCGCACCGGCACCTTTCAGGGCGCGGGCAATATTTGGTAAACCTATTTATTGGTTCGACGGGCCGACCGGGGGCAGCCCTGTTTTTATAGGCGAAGAATACCTGCTGGACGATTTCCCGACCAACTTTACAAGTGTGCCTATTTCCATTACTTTTTATGCCGAAGAGGTTTCCAACGATAGTTGCCGGTCTTCGCAAAGGATGCCCTCCACGGTCACCATTTTGCCGCAGGCAGATATTCAAACAACTGATACGCCCGTGATTTGTGCGGGCGAAGAATTTGACCTCAGTACCATTGACGTGATAGACAACAACGGGGCGAACGGGCTGATAACCTACCATGTCGGCAACCCGCCGACCGCTTTGAACCAAATAGACTCCCTGGTGGTGCCGGTTGAAGGAGTGAGCTATTTTATTGCCTCTACTCCAGATGGCGGATGCACGGACGTGGTAAATGTCGAATTTGAAATACTGCCCAGCCCGCGGGCGGAAATAACCGGCAGCCCGGGCATTTGTTTGAACTCAACCGCCGTGTTGGAGGGGGAGGATGTTGGCAATGGCATCGGCGACCTTGAATTTCAATGGAACACCAACGAAACGGACACTTTTATAAACATTGCCAGCCTGCCTGTTGCCGGGGCATCCGTTTTATATACCCTCGAAATAACAGGTGAAAACGGCTGTTCCGGTTCTGATAGCCTGCGCGTGACCACCGTGACGAGCATTGATTCTTTGGAACGGATAACCGGGGAGGTGACCACCTGCGGTGGCAGCGACGGTTCGATAGAACTGACCCCGCTGAACGGGACGCCGCCTTTTACTTTTGTTTGGAACAATGGCCCGGCAATGCAGGGCGATAGCCTCTTGATCGAAAATTTGCCGCAAGGCTCGCATTCCTTTACCATTACCGACAGCTCCCCCGAGCAGTGCGCCTTTGTCGTCCCGCTGATGACGGTGAACGGGCCGGGGGCTGTGGTGGTCAGTTCGGAGGTAGTGCCGGTTAGCTGCAACGGCGGCTCGGACGGCTGCATCAGGATGGATGTCAATGGCGACGACCCGCAGGTACTTTGGAGCAACGGCGAAACGAGGGATTCCATTTGTGGCTTGGCCTCGGGGCCATACTCCGTTACCATTACCGACGGCGAATGCGAAAATATTTTGGACTTTTTCGTTCCTGAGCCACAAAAAATAAACGTCCATATTTCAAAAGAAAACCCCACTTGTGCCGGCGATGCGGACGGCTCTGTTTTTTTAGATGTTTTTGGCGGCAACCCGCCCTACGGGTTTGAGTGGTCAAACGGCCTGACGACGATGGGCATCAACAACTTGGCCGCAGGCACCTATGCGGTCACCGTTACAGATGCGCGCGGTTGTTTTCAGGAAATCCCTTTTATCAATGTTGTTGAACCGGCGGTCGTTTCTTTCGATACCATAGAAATGGAGCAGCCTTCCTGCTTTGGCTTCAGCGATGGGAGCATAAGCATCAAACCAAAAGGCGGCACTGCTCCATACGATGTTGATTGGCTGTCGGGGGCAATGGGCACGACGGTGAACAACCTGGCTGTTGGCGAGCATGGGTTCAGCATCGAAGATGTCAATGGCTGCCGGCTGCTCGGTTCTTTGTTTTTGGACCAACCTACTCCCATTTCCATTGATATTGACGAGCAAAACCCGCCTGTCTGCAAAGGCAATTCCGATGGGAACATCGGCATTGACCCGACGGGCGGCACGGGGGATTATTCCTTTTTGTGGAACTATTTGAACAGCAGCACCGAAGATTTGGACGGCATTCCCGACGGGGTTTATTTCGTGGAAGTAAGCGATGAAAACGGCTGCTCTTCCATTTCTGATTCTATTTGGATTCAGGGGCCAGAAGTAATGACCATCGAGGCAGTGATCGACACTGCCGGTTGCGTTGGCCAATTTGGGGGCATTTGTATCGAGTCCATAAACGGGGGGACGCCCGGTTACTCCATCAGGTGGGCCAACCCTGATTCTTCCCAGCCCTGCATTGATGAACTGTCGGCGGGCAAATATACCGTTATCATCACGGACAACAACGGCTGCCAAGTTGATTCGACTTTTGAACTGACCGAAAACCAAGTGCTTTCGATGAACATCGAAACCATTGAACCGGCCTGCGCCGGAAATGCGGACGGGCAAATTTTCCTCAACATAACCGGCGGCATTGAACCCACGCATGTAGAATGGAGCGACGGCAATACCGACAACCCGCGAAATGACCTGGCAACTGGAAATTATTTGGCCACCGCATATGATGCCGCCGGCTGCGAACTTTCTTCGGGTTTGGTCTTTTTGGGAGAACCTGACCCGCTCGAAATCGAGCTCTTGAGCATTGACCAACCCATCTGCAGCGGTGATTTTACGGGCAACATTGAAGTGCAAGTGGCCGGGGGGACCGGAAGCAGGCAAATTCTTTGGGACAACGGGGTGGCCGGGGCCGAAACCTTGACGGGGCTTGGCGAAGGCACCTACACCTGCAAGGTGCAAGATGAAAAAGGCTGCGTGAAAGAAAGGGCTTTCCAGATCAATTGGCCGCTGCCCATCCAGACCGAAATAGACCAAGCCATAACTGGCTGCAACGGAGGGGTGATAGACAGTACCTGCCTTGTCGTTTCGGGAGGCCTTACACCTTATGTATATGACTGGAGCAACGGCGATTCCACTTCCTGCCTGATCGGCGTGCCCACGGGCGACTACTCTGTGACCATCACCGATGCGGTTGGCTGCAGCCAAGAGCATATGTCGGTAAAGGTACCGGACGATATTCAGGTCATCTCTTTGGAGCAGTTGCCTTCCAGTGATAAGGTCTGTTTCAACGATAGCACGGGCGAACTTTCCGTTGGCATAAACGGGGGCGTATTGCCTTATCAATTTATTTGGGACAATGGCGAAATGGGCCTGAGCGACACCAATATAGTGTCGTTGAGCAACTTGCCTGCGGGCCATTACCAATTGACGGTCACCGATGCGGTGGGCTGCACCATCGCTACGCAAGAACTTTCCATTATCGGAGAGGATGAGCTGGTCTCCGAAATTTTGCAAGTCCGCGACGTTTCCTGTTTTGGAGGGATAGACGGGAGCATAGACATGGACGTTTCGGGCGGGTTTATGCCCTACACGGTCGTTTGGCGAAACGAAGAAGGCGATTCTATCGCCTCCGGCGAAGATTTGGACAACCGCTTTGCGGGGGATTATTTTATCGAAATAAAAGATGCGAACGATTGCCTTGCAACGAACAGCGTGACCATAAGGCAGCCAGAAAGGAGCTTGTCCGTTGACTCCTTTGAAATCGCGCAGCCTTCTTGTTTTGGTGAAATGGACGGGCAGGTCAATATATTTCCCGGAGGGGGAACCCCCCTTTATTCTTTTGAATGGAGCAATGGAGCTGTGGGCGAAGACCTTGACGGCCTCGGTGAGGGCAGCTACTTTTTGACGATGACCGACGCCAATGGCTGTGTTTACCAGTCCAGCGCATTTGTTATCGCTGGGCCGGCAAAACCTTTGACACTCGATTCTTTTGAAATAACCGGGCCCTTGTGTTTTGGCGAAGCGAGCGGAAGTATCGAGGTGCATTTGTCCGGGGGGACGCGCCCCTATTTTTATGATTGGCAGGTCGGCAACGATTCCGTTTTGCTGGGCAGGCCGGCAGGCGAGTATTTTCTCAATGTCTTTGATGCCAATTTTTGCCCGCCCTTCGATACCAGTTTTGTTTTGCCCGATGCCGATGAACTGACCCTTGAACTGGCCGGGGAAAACACCTCGCCGGGAGAAAGCAACGGCAGTGCCACCGTCCTGCCAGAAGGGGGAAGCCCGCCTTACCAATATTTGTGGGACAACGGCGAAACGACCCAAACGATCAGCAACCTGCCCGTTGGCTGGTACGGGGTGACCGTCTGGGATGCGAATTTATGCGAAACGACAGGCGGCATCATGGTGGACGACATCACGCCGACCAAGCAGCAAACCCGGCCTGTTTTGCAATACCTCTTTTTTCCGAACCCGACCACAGGGACAACGACGTTGCAGCTTTCGCTTTCTGCCGCCCAAGACCTTGAGCTAAAGGTTTTTAATCCGATCGGCCAATTGGTGGGCCACCAATCGGAAGCTGGTTTTTTGCGGGGAAATATCCAGATTGACCTTTCAAACCAGCCGCCCGGTGTTTTTTATATATCCTTGCAGGGTGGCGGAGAGCAGTGGTTGGTTGCCAAACTTGTGAGGTTGTAGCGGATTTAGCTTTACAACCAAAGCGCTTTGCGCCCCCTCTCTAATACGTTCAGAACCAAACAAAAACCACATCAACATCGTATGGATTTTATGAAATTTTTCCTTTTTCTTTTCTTCCCTGTGTTCTCCTTTTTTTCCCAAACCGAGTGGCAAGAATACAAGGACCCGGACGGCAGGTTCAAGGTTTTGGTGCCCGGGCAGATGACCGAAAAAGTGGATTCCGTGGAAACGGAAATAGGTTTGTTGGCTTACCATAATTTCATTTTCCAAGAAGAAGGGGAAGGCACGGACAGCCTCATTTACATGGCCGGTTATGTTGATTACCCGGAAGGCATAATTTTCGCAGATTCGGTTGGGCTTGCTGCCGAGTTTTTCCAGAATACAATGGAAGCGGCAGCCGGAAGCATGGACGGCGAAATCATGTACGACGCCGATATCCAATTGGACGGCCACGCCGGGAAGTTGTGGCGCATCAATTTTATGGACGGGCAAGCCGTCATTAAAACAAAAGCGTTTTTGGTGAAAAACAGCTATTGCTTCATCCAGACCATTTCGTTCAAACCCTGGGGGGCGAGCAGTTCCTCCGAACGTTTTTTGGGTTCTCTCAAGTTGTTGTAAAAGGCTTGAAGTGATCCGGGAACCTGTTAATTTTGCAAATTTTTTAAACATAATAGACTTTATTCTGAAATTTTTTGTGCGAAGCCTTTTCAAAAGCATTGAATTTGGACGGTTTGTGTGCTGCCGCACACAAATCCGAATAAGGTCTAATAAATTATCATTTGATGAAAAAAACAGTGATTTTAGCTGCCGTAATATTGTGCGCAACCGTTGGTAGTGCCCAAGAATTGAAAACTTTCAAAGACTCGCTCAGCTATGCGGTCGGCGTGCTTTGGGGGCAGAACATCAAGCAGCAGGGCATAACCGAAATCAACTCCCCTGTGATGGGGCAGGCCATTGATAATGTCTTGGCCGGGGAAGAAACCATGATTGACATCGCAAGCGCAAACCAACTGCTCCGCAAATTTTTAAGCAAGGAAAAAGAAGCGCAGAAAAGCCGGAACAAAGCAGAGGGCGAGGCTTTTTTGAAAAAAAATGCGGAACGGGAAGGGGTCGTTACCCTGCCTTCTGGCCTCCAGTACGAAGTGCTGAAAGAAGGCACCGGCCCGGTACCGAAATCGAGCGACAAAGTGAAGGTGCATTACCACGGCACACTCATCAACGGCGATGTTTTTGATAGCTCGGTGCAGCGCGGGCAGCCTGCTTCTTTCCCCGTGACGGGCGTCATCAAAGGATGGGTAGAAGCCCTGCAACTGATGCCCGTCGGTTCAAAATGGAAGTTGTTCATCCCCTCGAACCTGGCCTACGGAGAGCGCGGCGCAGGCGGCAAAATAGGCCCCAATGCAGCCCTGGTCTTTGAAGTCGAACTGCTCGCAATCGAGTAAAAAGTTGAGAAGGGTTAGGAAGGGTTGAGATGGGTTTATTTGGCCATCTCAACCCTTTTCAACCATCTCAATCCTTCTCAATTCACAACCATCTCACCCATTTCAACCCTTCCAATGCGAATAGACATCCTCACCGTACAGCCCAAGCTTTTGGAAAGCCCTTTCCAGCACTCTATCATGAAACGGGCCGTTGACAAAGGGCTTTTGGAAGTGCACCTGCATGACCTGAAAGAATATGGCCTTGGCCGCCACAGACAGGTTGATGATTACCAGTTTGGTGGCGGCGCAGGCATGGTCATGATGATAGAACCACTTGTCAATTGCATTGAAAAACTGCAAAAAGAACGCTGCTACGACGAGGTCATTTTCCTCACACCAGATGGCCAGCGCCTCGAACAGGGCATCTCCAACCGCCTTTCCCTTTCCGAAAACCTGCTGATGATCTGTGGCCACTATAAAGGCATAGACGAGCGGATCAGAGAACATTTTGTCACCCTGGAAATATCCATCGGCGACTATGTGCTTTCGGGCGGCGAATTGGCGGCTGCCGTTTTGGTGGATTCCATCGGGCGGCTCATTCCGGGCGTTTTGAGCGACGGGACATCGGCTTTGTCCGACTCCTTCCAAGATGGACTGCTTGCCCCTCCGGTCTATACCCGCCCCGCTGATTTCAGGGGCTGGAAAGTGCCCGAAGTGCTTACCTCCGGCCACTTTGCTAAAATAGACGAATGGCGGAACGAAAAGGCATTGGAACGCACCACGGCCCGCCGTCCCGATCTTTTAAAAAAACTCGAAAACGATGAACATTGAAGCCTTCCGCGACCATTGCCTTTCCAAAAAAGGCGTCGAAGAAACCTTTCCATTTGATGATGTGACCCTTGTTTTCAAGGTGATGGGAAAGATGTTCGCCCTCACGGGCCTCGATGCGGAGGAGTTCAAGGTCAACCTGAAATGCGACCCCGAAAAGTGCATTGGCTTGCGGGAGCAATACCCGGACGACATCTATCCCGGCTGGCATATGAGCAAGACGCACTGGAACACTGTCCACTTTGAAAACGGGCTGGAAACGGCTTTGCTAAAAGAGTTGATTGACCATTCTTATGATCTGGTGGTCAGTAAGTTAACCAAAAAATTGAAAGCAGAACTTGAACAGCTTTGAGGGCAAAAAACGAAAAATACCTGATCGTTGGACAAGGCTTGGCAGGCACCCTACTGGCCTATTTTTTATTAAAAAAAAAACAGGATGTGATGGTGATAGACAAGCAGCTTCCCGGCGCCTCGTCAGTTGCCGCTGCTGGGGTAATGAACCCGGTCACTGGCAGGCGGATGGTAAAAAGCTGGCGTTTTGATGAACTGTCAAAATTTGCGGAGCAGACCTACCGGGAAATCGAAAACCTGTTGGGCGGGGCATTTTGGTATCCTAAAAACATACTCCGGGCATTGCCCACCGTATTGGAGGAAAATGAGTGGATGAGAAGGAGTGCTTTTCCTGAAAACAAGGGTTATTTTAGGGAAAATACAGATTTGGGGAAATACACAGGCAAGGTTTACCCGACGCATGGCTGGGGCGAAATAACAGGTTCGGCAAGGGTAGGCATGCCCGGTTTGGTCCAATTGTTCCGCCGTTTTTTAATCGGGAAAAAATGTTTTTTCGAAGAGGTTTTTGATTTTGAAAAAATCTCTTTTGAAGACGGAAAAGTGAAATACGGCGCACTGCTTTTTGATAAAATCGTTTTCTGTGAGGGCGCACGTTTGGTCTCCAATCCATATTTCATGTACCTGCCTTTGGTGCCCACAAAAGGGGAACTGCTGCTTGTTAAAATCCCGGGTGCCTCTTTTAAAAAAATGCTGAAAAACCACCTTTATATCGTACCGCTTGAGGATGGTACCTACTGGGTAGGGGCCACCAACCATTTTGAGTTCAAAGATGCCGCACCTTCTTTTTCCGACAAATCTTATTTGAAAAACAAACTCGGACGGATCTTGAAAATACCCTTCGAGGTAATTGCCCACAAGGCAGCCATCCGCCCGACGGTATCAGATAAAAGGCCCTTGCTCGGACAGCACCCAAAACATGGAAACCTCTTTGTTTTCAATGGCTTGGGCACAAAAGGGGCTTCAATGGGACCTTTGTTTGCGGAGCAGATGTCCGCCTTTTTGTTGGGCGAAAAGGAACTTGACAAGGAAGTGGACATTGGCCGGTTTGGGCACTGACCGTTGGTTTTTAAGACCAAAAGAAAGAATGTCAGTAAGGGGGTATTTCATTTTGCCGCTTTTGCCCGCATAGTGCAGTGATTAGTAATTAGTTGACTACATACTACTATACATCAACACCTTGTTAGAAAAAAAGTAAAGAGATTTCATTGAAAAAAGGGGAAGAAAGCATAGATATGTCTTTCACCAAAAAGATAAATTATGCTACTTCCACC
>DROJ01000340.1 GCA_011321935.1 Bacteroidota bacterium
TAGGCCTGCATGCAGACAGTCTATTTTTATCGGGTTGTGTGTTTTAACTGGGCCTTTGCTAAATACAAACATATATTCAAATATGTTGCTGTACCTTTTCCTATAAATTTGGGGAATTGGGTTTGTCTTTTGGAAAATCATGGTGTCGTGGAGATTGAACCCAACATCTTTAAAAAATAAAGCCTTTTCAAAACTTGTTCCCGTTTCGCTTCCTTTTATTGTCGCGTCGCCAACTACCCAAACCACAACCCCTCCTTCTTTGGTTACTCTGAATAATTCTTTTGCAATATCTTCGAAAGGAAAAACATATCCTTTATAACTTCTTAAATTATCATAAGGAGGAGAAGTCAAAGTCAGGTCAATTGAATTTGATGCAAATTTTTTCATTACTTCTACGCAATTGCCTTCTGATATTTTATTTAAGTATTTAGTCATAGTTGTTGATTATTTACGCTTTTCATTAAATTCAAATATCAAGATGTCTAAAATTTTATTGTCTCTAATATACTTTGTAATTATTGGTTCAGATGAATTTATAAAATCTCTTATCTCAACAATTTCCTTTATTGATTTCAAGTAATCCTCATTTGACATTAGAGGCCACCCATATCTTTTTAATATATTATGAACCAAATAGTTTCGTCTGTCTCTGACTTCAATTAAGTTTCTTTTGATATTTTCATCTTTAATGTATTTGTCCAAATCGTAAATTAATTGACCTAAGGTTTTTCGTTCGTTTTTTTCAAATGAGTCGATAAAAGTAATCTTTTTTTCATTGTCTTGAATGCCTGAAAGTAGGGAATAAATACAAGTTTCAAAGCATTGTATTTCAGTTAATGCTTCTCCTAAAAGAATGAATAAAACTTTATCATTTTTGTTTTCATAATTCAGGGCAATATTTGACCCTCCAATTTTTATCATTTCCATAATAACATTACTTTTTATTTGCCAATAACAAAAATATATCGGCAATTTATTCATCCCTTAAACCATTAAACCATTAAACCATTAAACCATTCAGCCATTTAATCTCCCCTTCCCCAGCAACCTCCCCGCCTTCTCCATATCCATCTGCGTTTTCAACAAAACCCCCATCCCCTCTTTCAAATCAATTTTTGCCAATGCTTCCGAGTTAGAAAAAGTCTGCAGGTACTTCAGCCAATTGAGCAGCTCGCGGGTAGAAGGCGCCCGCTCAAGTCCCAATTTGCGGAGCTGATAAAAGAGGCCGATGCACTTTTCTACCAGTCCCTCGTCCGCTTTTGGAAAATGCTTTTGTAAAATCTGCTGCATCATATCGGGTTCGGGGAAGCTGATATAATGATAGATGCAGCGCCCTTTAAAAGCCGTCGGCAGTTCCTGTTCCCGGTTGCTCGTGATGACGATGGCGGGCATGTCCTTTTCGGTGGTTTCGATCACCTTTCCCGACTCCGGCAAAATAAACTTGCGGTGGCTAAGGGCAAACAGCAGGTCGTTCGGAAACTCCCGCGGCGCCTTGTCTATTTCATCAATCAGCAGCACCGAATTGGGATGGCTGAATGCCAAAGCACCGGGGCCGAGGTTGACATAATCATTGAGCCTTTCGGTACTCCTCCCGCTGCTGCTCAATGGGTCGAGGCCCTTTTCGATGCGCTGTGCGTTCAGCACTTCCACCTGCGAGTCGCGCAGGTATTTTACGTGGTCGAACTTGGCCACAAACTGCTCCACCGTACTCTTCGAGCCGACGGGGTAGATGAACAGTTGCAGCCCCAAATCTTTTGCAAATTGGATGGGCAGTTCCGTTTTGCCCGTGCCCGGTTCGCCCTCTATCAGCAGCGGCATGCCGAGCACGCGCGCCATGTGGAATGCCTGTGAAAGTTCGGCGTCGCAGAGGTATTGCTCGGAGCCGCTCCAAATTGTAGTCAGTGCCATTGGTCTGGAAAATTTTATTGGGTTTAACGGTTTATGGTTTTTAGGTTTTACGGGAGACATGGTTTAGTGCAGTGGTAAAATTAGACCCAAATGTGGAATAAACCGCCTCGTCTCGAAGACAAATTTTTAATAGGTGGCAGGGGAATAAATTCCCCCGCTTTCAGAAGGGCATGTAGGTGTCTTTGAATTATAAAAAAATTCATTGTTGGTGCGCTTATCCTGTCGTATTAAAATGATGCGGAATTTCTACGACTCACAAGGCTTTACTTCTTGTTCTTCCAAAAACGGAGGAATCTATTCCCCCGCCACGGTTGTAACTCATCTGTAACTGCCCCCCGTTACCTTTGTGCCATCATTTAAAAAAAATAAAAAACTATTTAATAATGGCAACCAAGACAGTAAAAAGAAATACCGCAAAAAAAGGAGGCTACAACCTCAAATCTCAAGTTATCAAACTCCACGACAAGGCACTTGCCACCACCGATACATTGGTAGAAGAAACCCTCGCAACGGGCGAAGAATGGCAGGCACTTTTTGCTAAAGCACTGAAAGGCGGAACAAAACTGTTCGGCCAGCAGCAGGACATCCTGCTCAACAGCCTCGAAACTTTCAAAGGCCAATACAACACCGGCACGTTCAGGTTGAAAAAACTATTGGCTTTCAAACCTTTTGAAAACAACGTTAAGGGAGAAATAAAGGTGGCTACCAAAAAAGTAGCAAACAAGGTCGAAGCTGTTGCTAAAAAAGCAACCGCTGATCTCAATAAACTGAAAACGGCTCCTGCTAAAAAGACCACAGCCGCCAAAACCCCGAAAACCAAAAACTTTGCAACAAATAAAAAGGCTGTTTCAAAAACAACTGATACCGACCTCACCCTCATCGAGGGCATCGGCCCTAAAATCGCCGGACTGCTCAACGGTGCAGGCATCAAAAACTTTGAGCAGCTTGCCGCTGCAAATAAGGCAGAACTCAAAAGCATCCTCGATGCTGCCGGGGCCCGTTACCGCATGCACGACCCCTCAACTTGGGCCAAGCAAGCCAAATTGGCCGCTGCCGGTAAAATGGCAGAACTGAAAAAGTTGCAGGCCGAACTCAAAGGCGGGAAATGAAAAAAATATTGGGTATTAATACCATTAATACCCAATACCCTTTTAATACCTTTTCCTGTAACTCATCTGTAACTGGCCCCTCTTAACTTTGCATCATCAAATAAAAACAACAAAAAAGCGGAAATATATATTTCTGGTTTTTTTAAAAAAAATGTAACTATTCAGCAGGGCCTTGGAGGTGATGCCTTTGGGCGGGGACCGCGGGTGGAAAGGCGTTGCCTCACATCTACGAGACCGAGGCAACGCCTTTCCTCTCGCCGTCCCCGCCCAAAGGCATCACCTTCTAAGCCCCTGCTGAATAGTTACAAAAAAATTAATAAAAATGGCTACTAAAAAAGTTTCTCATAAAACAGCGAAGAAAAATCCGTTGAACAACAGCATGGACAAAATCCAAAAAACTGCTAAAGCAGTGAACAAAGAAATTTTCAAAACAATTGACGAAGTAATGGACGATGTGGTGGCAAACGGTCAGCAAGTGAAAACATTGGCCACCAAAACCGTTAAAGAGGCAAGCAAAAAAATCAAGTTTTCCAAAAGCGTTGACAAGATCACCAAGACTGCCAAAAACGTGAACAAAGAAGTTCTCAAAACTGCAGAAGAAGTTTTGGAAGATGTGATCGCAAGCGGCAAACAATTTACCAACACGGCTACTAAAACAGCAAAAGAAGCACTCGAAAATATCCATGTTACCGAGCGCTTGGACGATGTAAAAGACGTTGCCAAATCTGCCAATAAATATGCTTTGGAAATTACCGAAGAAATTATTGACGGCGTAGTCACCAACGGTGAAAAATGGCAGAACGTTGCGGCCAAAGCAATTGACGGCGGACTGAAATTGGCAGAAAAACAACAAGAAATTGTTTTCGATACTTTGGATACCGTTAAAGGCCAATTGACAAAAAGTGCTTCCCGGATGTGGAACATTTTAAGGAGCTAAATAAAATCTTTTCAAGACTCATACTTTTTTAACTGAGACATCCGGTGTGGGTGTCTCGGTTTTTTTGTTTTGGTATATAGGTTTAATGGTTTAATGGTTTAATGGTTTAATGGTTTAACGGTTTAATGGTTTAACGGTATATAGGTTTAAAGGGTGGCATACCTAATGTTTGATGATTTTTATTAAACCGATTTATCGTGGAAATATATCTTATATTATTTACCATCCAAATTTCAAGTATGTCACCCAATAAACCAATAAACCAATAAACCATTAAACCAATAAACCATTAAACCATTAAACCAATAAACCATTAAACCATTAAACCATTAAACCATTAAACCAATAAACCA
>DROJ01000341.1 GCA_011321935.1 Bacteroidota bacterium
CCGAAAGTTGGCCGAGGACAAAATCAAGATAGTCTTGTGAAAATGCCATTGTTTTGATTTTCAACGGTTTGTGAATAGTGAAAATAAATATCTCAAATCCATGCTGATTTTTATTTGCATCGCAAGGTAATTGCCGATAGTTTTGTGACATCAAAAACGGCGGAAAAATATCCCGCATCTTTTTTTTCCCTTCTCATACCACATTCCTTCTCATCAATTCTTCCTCTTTTACACCAATCGGAAATTTACCTTTTTCAGTTTTTTATAATTTTTTAGTTTGACCAAAACAACATCAAAGTGAAGGGCCAATTGCCCCCCCCCGGCCTCCACTTTTAAATTTTACATTTAGCATTTTACATTTTAAATTTCAGACAGCCTCCCCCCCTTTGGAAGGCAGCGGAAAAAACACTTGACCAAACCTTACTTTTTTTAACTGACCAAATCTTACTTATTGATGAGCACTGCAAACACTCTGAACACTATCACTCTTTGCCTGTTGGCCAGCTTGCCTTTTGGGCTATTCGCCCAAACAATGGTCAACCAAAAACCCACCGCCCGTGAAACAAGGATTGAACACCTTGACAACAGGGTGAACTCACAAGCCTCCGATTCGGCTCCTGTCCGATATGGCGACCGCGTTTATTTCACTTCTTCCCGCAAACGGTCTGGCGACGAAAAACCGACCAGCCGGATTTACTCTTTCACCTCTGGCAAAAAGGCCATGCCCGTGGCCGGCCTGAACCCGAAGCGCAAGTCCCAAAACGTGGGGCAGGTCGCTTTCATGCCCGATGCCCGTCGGATGTATTTCACCATTTGCAAAGATGAGACACAGGAAAATTGCAGTATCTATTACCGGGACCGCACCTTCGACGGTGACTGGAGCGTTGCCAAGCGCATGCCCGATTTTATCAACCAACGTGGCACCACCACCACCATGCCCGCCGTGGGCTGGGACGAGGAGCAAAAGAAATTTGTGCTCTTTTTCGTCTCCGACCGCCCGGGCGGAATGGGCGGGATGGACATCTGGTGCAGCCCCATTACTTGGGATGGGAAATATGAAACGCCGTACCCACTTCCGGTCAACACCAAACAGGACGACGTGACACCTTTCTTTCACCGTGCCAGTCAGACGCTGTATTTCAGCACCGATGGCCGTGGTGGCGCAGGCCGTTTCGATATTTTCGTCGCCGAGAAAAAGGGCGACATGTGGGCCAGGCCATACAGCCTCGGCCGCCCGTACAATACTTCATACGACGACCTTTATTTTACCATCCATGATGCTTCGCAAATGGCCTATCTCACTTCCGACCGTCCTGGTTCCATGTGCGGCAATTCAGCCGAGGGCCAAGCTTGCTATGATCTATATCAAATAAACCAAAAAGTGCCCAAGCTCCGCATCCGACCCTTTGAACCAGAAAATTATGAAGCCCGGATTACCAAAAGGACAAAATGATTTTAAGTTGGACAAATCTTCAAACGGCCCCGGCGAATTTGCCGGGGCCGTTTTTTTTTGCACAGCAGGAGGTGCATTGGAATGCTTGGCTGGTTGCATTGTTTTTATTTTAAAAAATTTAAATATAATTTGAATTTATATTCTACGGTGACGTAATTTTGTGAGATAATAACAACTATGTGGTTTTACCTAAGTAACTGATTATTTATGCGAATAACGGGTTAAATTTTGAAAGCATTGATTTTCAATAGTTTCGACTCCACGTTTACTAAACTTTTAAAGTTTAGTAAACGTAACGGCCTGAAAATCAGCAACATTTTTTAACCCGTTATTCGCATAATTTATGACCAGGTGCTTAAACTATGAAAGTTTAGGTTGAATCCATCTTGTGCTTTTTTGATTATCATGAAACGCCTATCAGGTTTCCAGTCCTTTTCTAACAATTGAAACCGAACACCTTAAACGTACTGCTGAAGCAAGGCTGCACACCACCATCCCTTTTACCGTAACCGTGGGTTTTGATTTCCACATTGTAAAAAAAACAGCTTCCCGATGTTAAGGGAAGCTTGGACTTGCGATACCATGACTTATGGTTTTGGCAGGTCGTC
>DROJ01000342.1 GCA_011321935.1 Bacteroidota bacterium
CCTTCGGGTAAATATTTAATCCGGTTTATTGATGGTAGTAACACCCCAATTGATTTATTTGAAATAAATCTTTGAGTTAGGTTTGAAATTTTAGTGAAATTGCAAATGAGTTTGAAAACTTTTCCGCAAATGGCGAATAAAATATCTGACTTGATATAGAAATCAGATGGCTTGCAACATCAAAAACTGCCCCAGCATGCCCGAAAGCTTCGGCAACATCCGCGATACCACCCTGCGGGAAGCCCTCGAAAAGCCCGGTTTTAAAAAATACTGGAACATCAACAAAGACCAGATAGAGGTATGCCGGGACTGCGAGTTCCGCTACATCTGCACCGATTGCCGGGCCTATATAGAAGACCCCGAAAACATCCACTCCAAGCCCCTCAAGTGCGGCTACAACCCTTATACTTCTGAGTGGGAGGAGTGGAGCACCAACCCCCTCAAGCAAAAGGCCATCGAACACTACGGCATGCAGGAACTGGTAAAAAAAGAAACCCAAAAAGAATAGAAAGCGCAGCAATGCAGGCGCATGAAAATGCCCGGCCACGGAAAGTGGCCGGGCATTTTTTTTGCCAGCGGGCATCGGCAAGATAGAAACCGGCAACCGGGTGGTGCTCCAACTGGACGCCTACCCCTACAAAGAGTTCGGGGCGGTGGAGACCTATATAACTAAAGTGTCGTTGCTGCCGGTGCAGGGTGAAGGGGGCGGGCTGTATTACGAGGTGGCCTGTGATGTGCCGTAGCCCGTCACCAGCGCAACGGGGAAGGTGCTGCCCTTCCGGCAAAAGTTGACGGGGACGGCGCAGGTGATTACAAAAGACAGGAGCATTGCGCAAAGGCTGGTGGAGCGGGTGTTGGCGGTGGGGCAATAATTGATTGGAAAAAAAATATTCACTCACTTGTCCCGGAGTTGTTTCGGGATTTATAAAATTGCAAGACCATGAAATTTTCAGAAGATATTGAACTGGTAAAACGGCTCGACCAGTTGATTCGGTTGAAAGCGACCGGGACGCCGAAAGAACTTGCCAAGCGGCTTGGCAAGTCGGAAAGCACGATATATCGGCTTATTGACAGCATGAGGTGCTTGGGTTTTCCCATTATCTATGACAAACAGAGGCGGAGTTATCGCTATGAGAAGGAAGTGCGTTTCTCATTCGAAGTGTGTGTGTTGGAAGGGCAAGAGAAGTCAAATACGGTGGGTGGAAAAAATTTCTCGTTTTTTGACGATTTTTTTTCGCCACTGTCATTTTTTGACAGTGGGATGGGTTTCCTTTGTGGCCGATGACGTTATCGAAGGGAAACTTCGAACCCATAAAAGAGGAGGTAACTTTAAAATCTTTTAATCATGAAATTTGAAAAAATCAACGATTCAAAATTCAATCTTTTCCTGAATTCAAAATTGGCATTTTCTCATGCGGTTTATGGAGGATATCCGGGCGAGACAAATACTCCTACACATTCCGACCAGGAAAAAAGCAGTGGGACAGTGGACTATACTAAACATGGGTCGGGCAAAAGGAATGACGGGTTTCAATAAAACCCGTGATTATGATTCTTTTTCCGGCTAACGAATGCCTGAACTGAAAATTCGCAAGGAGGTTATAGGGCAAATATATTTGCAAGCCTCCTTGTTTTAAATAACAATGATATATTATGAAGTATTTCATGGTGTTGATCCTTTTTTTTGGGACAAATAGTTTGTGTTCCCAAAATCTGGTACGCAACGGTAGTTTTGAGAACCATCCTTCCTTGAAATACCTGAGTTATAGGACACCGGAAAAATTCAGTAATGTACTAAGTCCCTGGAAGAGCCTATGGAGGAGCACCCCTATCATATGTGATTGTAAAAACAGGGAAACCGATGATGAAAAAAAGTACAGAGTCTGCCAATTTGAATTGGTGCAGCCACATTCCGGGTGCTCAATGTTACAATTTCTTTATGGCCCAAATTATTATGACCATGACACCGAGACCCGGAGAGGAAGCTCAGATTACCTGGCCACGGAATTAGATGAACCATTGGAAGTTGGCAGCGTCTATGAAGTATCTTTTTGGCTCCACATCCTTGAACCGGAATCCTTTGGATATGCAAAATACATTGGCATGTCATTGTACC
>DROJ01000343.1 GCA_011321935.1 Bacteroidota bacterium
AGAGCGTCGGCCGTTCCAGGGTGAAAGAAAAGAGCGCCTAAATTAAGATGTTTTATCATGTTTTCAATAAATGTATTTGAGAAAACAAAAGAAATGCAAGGGGGGCTACTTATTTGAATGGAGGCTTTCACTTTGAAATATTTATTGATGCCGAAAGGTCGTAGCCTTTTTCGTCCCAGATAGCATCTGCCCTGTCCCTCGCTTTTTCCAGCAAAAAACGGGCGATCACATTTTTCAGTTCTTTTAAATGCTCCTCTGGGATTTGAGTCGCAAAAATTTTCAGGAGTTCTACCTGCAGGTTTGTTAACGGTGGGCTGACATTCACATTCATAAAAATTATTTTTTTCAAAAATAGCAAATGATATTGGTTTTCACAAAATAGGGTCAACAGGTTTGGATGTTAGGCAGATCAAAAAATATCCCCCAAATCCCCCTCCTCTCCCAGCATCCCCGCCAGTCCATCTTCAAAGGTCAGTTGATCGTCCACCAAATTTTTGCTAATGACATTGAACTCGGAAAGGCCAAAAAGCACCAGTTCCATAAAGGCCAGTTCCTGTTTTTTGGGGATGCTATAGACCGAGACAAACCTCTGCAGGCCAGCTACCCGGTGCAGTTCTTTTTTAAAATCCTGGTTGGAGATGCCGTTCAGCAAATTGACGCTGTTCCCGCCAGCAAACCAAGCCTTGATGATGCCATAAGGGTCGCGGCTCTCCCCCCGTTTTGGCCGGTCGGGGTTGGGGAAATATTGGAGGAACACCTTTTTCACAGCAGTGCCGATCAGGTGCATGGCAACGGCATAAGGGCCTTCCTGCTCGCCTTCGTAAACCAGTTCCACCTTGCCGGTAATGGCAGGTATCACACCCCAAAAATCAGTGATGCGGGCAGTGGTCGTTTTTTCGCCGTTGAGGAGCATGCGCCGCTCGGCTGTACTCGCCAGATTTTCAAAAGCGGAAATGCTCAAACGGGCGGACACGCCGCTCTTTTCATCAATCAGTTCGCTCTCGCGGGCGCTGAACGAAATCTGTTCCAGCAGCACTTGCAGCATGTCGGGGATGTCCACTTTTTTCTTTTGTTCGCTGGCCAAAAGAGCTTCCTGCTGTGTGATGCTCCTCGCTATTTCGATGCTGCGCGGGTAGTGCGTCAAAATCTGGCTTTCGATACGGTCTTTCAGCGGGGTGATGATGCTGCCCCGGTTGGTGTAGTCCTCGGGGTTGGCGGTGAAAAGGAACTGGATGTCGAGCGGCAGGCGCAGCTTGAACCCACGGATCTGCATGTCGCCTTCCTGCAAGATATTGAAAAGGGAAACCTGTATCCTCGCCTGCAGGTCGGGCAGTTCATTGATGACAAAAATGCTGCGGTGCGAGCGGGGGATGAGGCCAAAATGCAGCACCCGTTCGTCGGCATAGGGCAGCTTCAAAACTGCCGCTTTGATGGGGTCCACATCGCCCACGAGGTCGGCGATGGACACGTCGGGGGTGGCGAGTTTTTCCACGTAGCGGTCGTTGCGGTGCACCCATTCGATGGGGGTTTCGTCTCCCTTTTCGGCAATCAGGTCGCGGGCAAAACGGGAGATGGGCTGCAGGGGGTCGTCGTTGAGTTCGCTGCCTGCGACGATGGGCATGTACTCGTCCAGCAGGTTGACCAAAAGGCGGGCGATGCGGGTCTTGGCCTGCCCGCGGAGGCCGAGCAGGATGATGTTGTGGCGGGAAAGGACGGCCCTTTCCACGTCGGGGATCACGGTGTCCCCGAAGCCGTGGACGCCCGTGAAAACCGTTTCTTTTTTCTTCAGTTTTTGGATGAGGTTGTCCCGGAGTTCGTCTTTAATGCTGCGTGGGAAGTAGCCGGATGCTTTTAGCCCGCCGAGTGTTTTTGCTTTTTTCATTGATTGTTTTAGACGACATGCAATTAATAATGTACGTCAAAATTTTCAACGCAAGGCCGCAAAGATGCAAGGAAACGCAAGGGAAGGCTTTTAACCTTTGCGTTCCCTTGCATCTTTGCGGCCTTGCGTTGAAAATTTTGACGTACATGTGCGTACATTATTAATTGCATACCGCCTTATGTGAGAACAAAAGGTGTGCGCAAAGTTGCAAAACTTAGCGGGGAACACGGAGAGCGGATGTTTGTTTTAATAAAATCAGGATAATCAGGCATCCCTGTCGGGCGTTTCGATGCCCTCCGATTCAAGGTAGGCGGCAATGTTGAACTCAATGCCTTCGAGCAGTTCTACGTCGGCATCCCAATCGAGGACTTGCCAAGTGGTGCCCGGCACGGCCACGATGACGGTCTTGCTGCGGCTAAAAATCCAGATGATCTTTTCGCAGCCGAAGGCATGCAGCTTGCGGACTTTGCGGAGCACAAATTCTTCAAAAACATTGGAGCCAGGGTCTTGCAGTTCCACGTTCACATCTATTTCGACGACCAGTTTTGGGGCCACGTCAATGTACTTGGAAGTGATCTTATCAGGGGTCAGCGTTTTTTTATCAAAGACCACTACATCCAGCCCCATATTGCTTCGGTGGTCAAGGTGGCTGCCCACTTCGCCGACATAGGCTTTGTATTTTTTTAAATCTAAATGCCTGATGAGTAAAGCATATATAAATGCCTTGATATCGGATTGCAAGCCACTGTCTGCCATGATGTCTGCCGGTTTTTTTGTTTTGTTGAGTACGGAGCGGAAACCTTTGTAATAAAAAGGGATGCCGTCAATGGTCTCTTTGATGAGGTAGGCCGGGATGGCCTTTTTTTCGACTTCTTCCCCTTTGGCCGTGGCCTTTTCTAAAACTGTTGCTGCTGCTGTTGCTGTGGACATTGGATAAATTTTTACCGAAGGTAAGGGTTTATAAGAAAAAATGGAAATGGCAGCCGATGTCAGGCCTTGCCTGCGGTGGAACTTGGGTTAAAAACACACCGGAAGGGGATGTGTTTGTTTTAATAAAATTAAAAAGGTAATTTTGAAAAAAAAATCAGACCATGCCATCAACAGCCATATTACAAACAGCGACCGGACAGCATAAGGGAGACAAAGAGCAGATCCCCGATTACTTGATATATGAAACCGTGAGAGGCAAGCCCATTTATTACAAAGGCTATAGAGAAGTACTAAACCATTCAAAAACCTTCGAAGAAATCAAAATGGAAAGCACACTGCAGGCATGGCTCAAGGCAAACATATCTGGATTGCTAATAAATTTACTCGTTGGAAAGGGATATGATGTAATGACTGGCGAGTTGGGGCTCATCCTTTCCGATGACGACAAAAGGGGCGCCGATATTTCCATATTCAAATCTGAAAACTTAACACTGGACGAACATTTCACAAAAACACCTCCCGAGATCATTTTTGAAATAGATGTTGTAGCTGACCCGGAAGACAACGATACGATGGAATACATCCTGCAAAAAACTGAAGATTACCTCCAATTTGGCGTCAAAAAAGTGATCTGGATTTTTACAAAAAACAAAAAAACAATGCTGGCCGAAGGCCAGTCACCGTGGCTCACTTTTGGTTGGGAATCCGATATTGATTTGCTGGAAAGTGTTTCCTTGAACATCGCCGACATGCTGGCCAAGCGGCAAACAAAAAAATAAGGCATCAATTCTTCAGCCTTTCCCGCCGTTCCCTCTTCTCCGCCCGCTTCCTTTTCCGTTCCATCTTGTTTTTGAACTCGAACAGTTCTTTGTAAGAATTGAATTCCTTTTTGAAAGAAAGCCCAAAACCGCTTTCGATCCTTTTGCCCCCGAGCAGGTCAGGCTCGCCCGAGTTATAGACCTTTATCTTAAAACGCCCGTCTTTGGTGATGTCGTACTCAAATTCAAAGTCATAAGCATTGGCGTTGCCAACGTAAACCGTATTCGACCCTACCCCAAACTGCTGCCCGATACGAACATTGATCCGGTCGGTGACTGCCACCCGGATTTTATATTGCACCTCGTCGCCAGAGTACAGCGAGGGGTCTTCGAGCGTCCCGCCTGAGTACCGGTTATAGGAAACATCGAAGTCCAGCCCTTTGATGATTTTACTCCCATCGAAGATATTAACGATGAACTGGGTGAGGATAATGGACAGTTGGTTGGAGATCATCTCGCTCACCGTGTTCAGCCCGATGTCACCTGCCTGGACATTGAAACCAGAAGGCAGGAACTGGCCCAAAACCAACAGCCCGAACACCTGCCGGTTCAGTTCGTTGGGGTCTTGGCGGATGCTGCGCAGCTTGTTTTCCACGAAGCTCCTCAGCTCGCTGTCGAGCGACTGGAACTCAATGTCGAAGGCAATGTCCGGGCTGAGCAGTTTTCCGGTCAGGTTCATTTTCAACAAAACGGGGATGCTCCTTTTTGCCGTTTGTTTTGCATCTTCAGATGCAACGGTCAAGTACTCCTGCACGAAGCCATATACCGAGGCATTGACCCCTTTGTAAACCGCGTTCAGGTTGATCTCGGCGTTATAAGGGTCGCTTGTCCAGACAATGGTGCCGCCCGGTTCTATCTCAAAAGGTTTGTTCAAAATGTTCATCAGGGTAAACAGGTAATCGCCCCTTGCCACGGTGACCTCACCGTACATTTTAAATTCGCCGTCCCTTTCCAAAAACACAGTCACGTCCCCTTCTCCTGCGCCCCGCAGCACATCGCCCCATGCTTTGTCGAAAATGACCTCCATCTCTGCATCGGGGGTAATATCGAGATGGAACTCCATGCCCAGCCCACGCAGGTCGGCGGCCTCGCCCTTGTCCTTTTCTGCTTCTTTTTCTGCTCTTCTTTCATCCTCTGTAAAACGGATAAAACGGTTTTCTTCCACTACCGATGTGCCCGTGAGCGGCAGGTACATATGCGTGCCCGGCATGGATTTGCCGCTGACATAAAGGTCGGTCTGTTTGAAGCTGCCGGAAAAACGGGCAAAGCCAGTGCCGACGGCCCTTCCATAAAAAACAGAGTTGTCTTTTTCGGTGGTGTTCAAGCTGAGGAAGGGCCGGTCTTTTTCGGTGGCAACAATGAGGTCAACGCCAAAATCGCGGAGGTGGTCATGGGTCAAGCCCCCGGTGAGAAATGCTTTGTTGCCCAGCTCGTCATAGGCCACGCCGCCCGTGGCATCAATCATGCTGTTGGTCAAAAACACCTCTCCTTGCGGCACACGGAAGGTCGTCTGCAATGCTTTTATTTTAAAAGAAATATCGTTCGCAGCGATCACGCCGCTGAGATTTGGCTTGTTGAAAGGCCCGTGCAAACGGATATTGCTGCTGCTCAACGAACCCTCCGGGTTGAGTATCGCAGGCACAAAATAGCTGATGATACTGACAGGTATTTTTTCCAGTTCAACGGCCACATCGAAGTAATTTTTTTTGGCGCCAGCGCCAAAAACCTCCTTTTTGGGCTGGTAAGAAGGGAGGTTGACATAGCCCGCCATCCGCAGTTTTGTGGTGTCGCCTGTTATGTTCAAGTTAGTGGTTACCCGGTCTTTGAGGCTCTCTGCCCTGCCGTTGAGGTTGAGCCGGCCATAGTCGTCGCCGTTTACGGTAAGGCCGTGGATGTCGAGGTTAGTGGACAAGCCTTTCAATTTAAAGACATCGCTTGCTTTCACGTCCAGGTTGGCCATTCCCTCAAAACGGAGTTTTTTGATGTTGCGGAGGAAGTCAATGGACTCCAGCGGCACCTTGCGCACCTGCAGTTCCAGCCCTTTTTCTTGGTAGCTGCGCAGGGCGATGTGTTGTTCTCCATTAAAAAGCTGGAAGTTTTCGGTCTCCACTTTGCCCTCCCCGATGCGGATAAAATTGGTCGTGTCAATGTTCCAGGTTTCGTTCAGGATGACCAGATCGGACTGCTTGAAACTGATGCGCCAATCTTGGTTGTCCTCTATCGAGAGCACGCCGTTGATGTTGATATTGTCGAGTATTTTAAAAAAATTGGAAGAGATGACGAGGAATTCCAGCGTGTCCTCATAGACCGTCCCGATGAGGGAAACGGGCGACAGTTTCCGTTTTTTGCCGAGCTGCGTTTCGATTACGCCGAGCTGGACAGTGCCATCGTCTTTGTCCAGGTTGGCCCGCACATAGACATCCTTGAACACCGTGTTTTGGTAGCTCCATTTTGGTATTTCCACCTCCAGCGAAAGGTTGTCGGCATAGCCGTCGTAGGCACCGCTGATCTTGGTTTCATCAAAACCGTTTATTTTTTCATCAAAAAAATTGACCAGATTTTGCAGCTCGAACAGCTCCACGACATACTCGAACTGCATCGTGTCCGCTCCCGCCGGTTTCATGTTGAGCTTCAGCTTGTCCGCAAAACGGGGGTAGTTTTCGTGGATAAACTCGACAAATTTGTTCGGTATTTTTTCGATGTCAAACTGCCCGTTGATGTCGAGGTTGCCGAGGTTGGAATGGAGGGTAAATTGTTTTTCGCCACTGTCTGCCAGCGTAGAACGCACCAGCGCCGAGTCAATGTTGAGGGTATCCGTCTGGTTTTTTATCACCTGAAAACCAGTCACTTGCGCATCCCCGACCACGTCCGACAAGCGTTTGCCTTTCAGCTCCAGTTCCGCTTTTCCGCTGAACTGCAGGTCTTTGTCCGAGAGGTGCAGCGCCTTAAGTGCCAAGTGCTGGATGTCGGTTTTAAAATCAAATTCAGGGATGCTGTCGGTAAAATCCACCTCCCCCCCAAAGTCAAAATTGATGTTCTTGTCCCTGCTCAGCAGGTCTCCTTTAAACCTGTTCTTTTTCAGTTCCCCGTTGAGGCTCACATCCGTATAATGGTAGCCTTTGAAAACGAGGCTGTCAATGCGCCCGTCCAGCTTGGCATCGGCAGCGTTGAGGGTCAGTCCCTTGCCCTCCTTCACCTGCGCTTTGAAAGAAATTTTGCCAAAATCCTTGTTGCCCGTCCAAGTGGCGAGGTCAAAATCTTTTAAGTTCAGTTGGCCAGAATAGAGCGCCTTTTCCAGCCCGCCGCGCAGCTTCATATTGGCATCCATACTGGCCGATCCGATGTCGGTCTGGAGTTGCCCATCGGCCACAAAGTCCACAAAAAAGCCGTCGAAGTTGCCGCTGAAATCGAGCTTGCCGAGTCGGTCAAAATTTTCGGGCGGCTTGAAGCCCGGAATCAGCTTGCGCAGGGTGAGCATGGTGGTGCGCAGGCGGTCGAGTTCCAAGTGGATAAACTGCTCGTCCTTCACCGTCAGGTTGAAAGTACTGAAGCCACCTTCGATGAACAGCCCGTTCGCCAGGTTCATTTTCAAATTCTTCCCGTTCAGCCGGTCCACCGTCCCTTTGAACTGCCCCGTCAGGTTGACCCGCTCTTCTTTGTTTTCCTTAAAAAAGGGGTTGTTGTTCAGCTTGTGAGCGAAGGCCATGATGTCTTTCAAGGCCACGTAGGCATCCTCGCTGAAACGCAGGTCCATCTTCACCTCCTGCGGAAACGACTCCCAGTCGTGGTAGCCGTTGTACTTAAAAACCAGCGTGTCGCCCAGCGCCGTTTGCGGGGTGCGCAGCTCCATTCCGAGCAGAGAAAGCCCCTCGCAGGTCAGCTCGGCATTTTGCGAAGCGAGGTTTTCAATAATAAAACCGCTGCGCTCGCGCAGCGAGGAGGAATCTATTTTTCCGGTAAATTCAAGCTTGTTGGTAAAATCAAAATCACGGAAGTGCAGGCCGATGTCGTAAACGTCGAGGTAGTTGAAATTCAGCCGCTCCGCCCCGGTCTTTTTGACGGGTTCTTTGCGCCGGTTGCTGTTTTTGAACATGCCGCCCGTGAGGTCAAATTTTTTTATAAAAACATGCAGCCTGCTGGTGTCCGGCGGCACGTTTTCCGAGGCCTCCGCTACTGTTTGCTGCAGCGGTTCTTTTTCGGGAAAGGGCTGCCCGACGTACTGATCGAGGCGCACGTCCGGCCCAAAAATGCCGACCCTCGACATTTCGATCCGCTTGCCCGGCAGGTCAAATTTGTCAATGAAGGCCTCAAATTTTGGAACGGTAACATCAATGGTCTCGCCTTTCGCCCCGTCGGGTTTGTGGAAGCGGAGGTTGTTGAACAGGATGTGGTCGAGGCTCAAAACAAAGGGGCTGCCCTGCCCGTCGTCCTCCTTTTTTTTCTTTTTTCCCTTCGTAAAATAATCAATGATGAACTGGTAGTTTTTGGCTTCCTGCCCTGCCTGCCTGCCTTCCACAAAGTAGGCATCGTCGAGCCGCAGCGATTCGATTTCGAGCTGCTTGCAGAGCAGCCGGTACAGCCCCGTATGGTCAACTTCAAAAAGGCCGGCATAGAGGATGGTGTCGCCTTTGAGGTCTTCCACATAAAAATTTTTGAGCTCGATGTTGTAAAAAATACCCAGTTCGGCCTTCTCCACGGAGACCACGGTGTTCAGTTCCTTAGAAAGGAATTTGGTGAGTTCTTTGGCCGAGTAGTCCTGTACGATAGGAATCTGGAAAATGAGGATGGGCAAAACAATGAGCAGAACCAAAAACAGGAGCAGATTGCGCCCCCAACGGAACAGCCTGTTCCGCTTTTTTTTCTTTTCCGGCTGGCCGTTAGGCTGCCCTGCCGGAAGGTCCTTGTTCCCAATTGTTTTTTTTGCCATAAAAAAAAGAAACTCCGTCCTTGCTGCTGGTCGCAAAAACAAATGGGGGGCATTTCCAAAATGCCCCCCATCTGCTGCTCCAAATAAATGGATGGAAACATTTCATATAATTCATAAAAAACCCGAAGGTACACCGCTTTTGTTTATTGCCGAAAAGGATTTAACGAAAGATTAATCGGTTTTCAGTCGGCAGTCTGTCAGTCTTCAGTCTGTCAGTCTTCAGTCTTCAGTCTTGTTGGAGATAGCATTCAGGTATTGGGAGCTATCTCCAACAAGACTGAAGACTGTGGACTGTTGGACTGAAGACTGAAGGAATAAATTCCCCCTCTGTTGGAAGGGCAAGAAGGGATTTATTGGGATTTATCGCAATTTTTTGGGGCATAATTCTGCTTTGCTTAAAACGGCGCTGTAAATTTTGAGGCCTGTTTTTGAAATTGCGGGCAATGAGGCAATTTATGAAAAGGATTCCGTGCCCTTCCAACAGCGGAGGAATTTATTCCCCCGGTTCAGTCCGCAGTCTTTAGTCTTCAGTCTTCAGTCTTGTTGGAGCCGAAATTAGAAACTCGATCACGGTTCAATATTATTCAAGCCTGTATTCCAAAGTAAAAGGTTAGGACCCCAGCCAGACTGAAGACTGAACCGGGGGAATTTATTCCCCCAGTTCAGTCCCCAGTCTTCAGTCTGGTTGGAGATAGCTCCTAATACCTGAATGCTATCTCCAACAAGACTGAAGACTGCGGACTGGCAGACTGAAGACTGAAACAGCGTTTATCAATTTTATTTTTTTAAAAAAACGGAGGTCTGCGGGGCGGATATCAGCGGGGTGTATTCGGCCTTCGGCCAATAGCTTGGCCCGTTTGGTGCCGGGCAGCAAAGGTAGGGCGGGCGTCCACCATTTTTGGCCATCAAAAAAGCAGAGGTTGGCAAAAGAGGCATCGGTCAGGAGGCCGTTTTTTACGATGATTATTTCGTCGGCAGTGCTGTCGGAAAGCAGTTTTTCGAGTTGGCTGCGGTCGGCATATTTATGGGCATAATCCAGATGGTCGGCCTGCACGAGTTCAAAGTTATTGATTGTTTTGCGTTGGTAGGGAATGAACTCAACTTGCTGAATTTCAGGGCCGTAGAGCACCCGGCACTTGTGCAGCTTTCGGCTCAAAGCAGCCGGAACGGCAATGGCCTCCCGCAGGTCAATTTCATGGCTGGCGCCAAATAAGTCCCTGCGGCTGCGGTTGAGGCGTTCGTTGTGCCAAGCGATGTTTTCGAGGCGGCGGTTGCAGGTTCGGATGCTTTCTATCAACTGCATTTTGGGGCGGGTTTGTTTTGTGTGGTCAGGTAAACTTTGTCCACCATTTCTTGGTATTCCGAGGCGGGGTCGCTGAAGCAGGTAATGCCGCCGCCGCTGCGGAATTGCATCTCGTTTTTCGTTTTTTCGATAAAGCGGATGGCCACGCCGCTGTCCAATTGCTGGCCGTCGAACAGGCCGACGATGCCCGTATAAAAGCCCCTTTCCTGCCCCTCCGCTTGCCGGATGATTTCGATGGTTTTCTTTTTGGGTGCGCCGCTGACAGAGCCTGCGGGCAGCAGTTTTTTGAAAATATTTCCGATCTGCCCCTGCCACCCATCCGGCAGTTGCCCGGTGATCTCGGAACTGACCTGCAAAAGGTGCTTGCCGTTGGTGGGTATTTTTTCGACGTAACGGAAGCGTTTTACCCGCACCTTTTTGGCCACCCGGCTCAGGTCGTTGCGCAGCAGGTCAACGATGGTATTATGCTCCGCAATTTCTTTTTTGTCCGCCAATATCTGCTCCCGCGCATTGGGCAGGGAGGCGTCTATGGTCCCTTTCATCGGGTAGGTGCGGATGAGGCCGTTTTTTATTTTTACAAAAGTTTCGGGCGAAAAGAAGGTGAACCTTCCGGGGCAGAGCAATTTGTATTTTGCACTGCTCAAATGGAATATTTGCGGAAGCGAAAGGTTGGTACGGACGGGCGTAGCGCAGGTGTAGTTGAGCAGAAAAGTTTCGCCGGCGCGGATGTTTTTTTGCACCAGTTTGAAGCCTTTCAAGTATTGGTCATAAGAGATGGACTGTTTTTCGAAATACCATTTTTTTGGCAAAAAAGGTGTTTTGTCAATATTTGTAAAACCCTGAATATCAAATAAAATATTGCTGTCTTCCAGTTCCTCAAAAGTATAGGTTTCTATTTGCTGGCCGCTAAAATCTGTCAGGAACAGGAAAGGTGTGCCTGCTTTTCCCAAGCTGTTCATGCGCTCCCAAGCAGTGTCTTTTTGGCCGTTTTTTATGAATATATTTAAGCTGAAATCAGCAGGTTTGTTTCCCATTATTTTTGTCAAAACTTTAGGGCTTCGCCCCAAGTTCGTATTTTTTATTTTTTTTGAGCCTACCTAATAAATTAGGTGGCTACGCCAAAAAACGGCCTCAGTTTTTCCAATAAAAACTCCGGCGCCCCGACCGTTTTGTTGGTCTTCATTTCCACAAAAGCGAGGCGTACCGAGCCGCCGTTCACCAGTTTGTTTTTTTCGTTAAAAATCTCCACCTGAAAAACAATGTCCTTTTGCGGCAGGTGCCGCAGGGTCGTTTTTATGGCCAGCAGTTCGTCGTAATTGGCTGGCCGCACGAAGCGCATTTGCAGGGATTTTACGGGGAGCATGATGCCTTCCTTTTCCTCCATGTTTTTATAGGTCAGGCCGAGCGAGCGGAGCATTTCTACCCGTCCGATTTCATACAGGTCAGCGTAGCGCCCGTAATAGAGGTAGCCCATTTTGTCGGTCTCTCCGTAGCGCACCCGTTTATGAAAAGTATGGCTGTACATTGGAAATGGAAATTAAAATTAAAATTAAAAATTCCATCCGTAGATATGCTTGGCGCCGGTTTTTATTCTTTGAAAGAACCACTCTCAAGCAATGCAACGGGCGGAGTTTTTCATTTTAATTTTCCCCGAGGTTTCGGGGCAGGCTATTTTAATTTTCATTTTTCATTTTTCACTCCCTTTCAATCGGGCAGGTCATGCAGTGCGAGCCGCCCCTTGCCCTCGACAGTTCGTTGGAAGGGAGGGTGATGATGGTATTTTCGATGTCTTCTATTTTTATTTTTTTGGCTTTTAGGTCTTTCAAAAATTTGCGGGCGTGGAGGATTTTATAGCCGGCTTTTTTGAAAGCAGTTTCGGTGTGCGGGTTGCGGTCGTAGGTGATGGCGACGCCGGGCTTGATGGCCACGAGGTTGCAGCCGTCGGTCCATTGTTCGCGCTCTTGGTAGGGGCTTTCGCCGTTGCCGGCAAGGATGAACTGCATGTTGGGGTTGATCTCGTTGAGCATAAAATCGCGGATGGAATGGTAAAATTTGGAGGTGCTGTTGATCTTGTGCACTTCCACGTTGGAGGCGAGGCCGTCCACCACGATCGGCTTGAAACAGACGGTGTGGGTGTTGTTGATGAGGGTGAAAACAGTGTCAATGTGCATGCAGGTGCGCTCTTTTGGGATGTTGACCTGCACCACGTTTTTGACCACTTTTTCTTTGAACAATTTGTCCCGCAAGAGGTGGATGGCATGTGCGCTCGTGCGTTCGCTGCAACCGATGAGCAGGTAGTCGCTGTTGACGATCATCATGTCGCCGCCCTCGATGAAAACGGGCTCGCCCTTGCGCGAAGGCGGGAATTCTTCCACATGGTTCATGTTGATAAGGCGGCCTTCTTTCCTTAAATGGGCAAAAATGGGATGGACGGAAAAGATGAACCTTGCCAGAAAATTTTCCCGGTGCCGTGCCTCTTTGGCGGGCTTGGTGATGACCACATGGTCGTTGACGGTTACGGCTATGTCGCGGGTGAACAAAAAATTGGGGATGGGGTCGTAAAGGAAATAGTCTTCTTTTTTCAGGTAGCCCGTCACCAGTACCTCGGCCAGTTCTTTGTTGTCCAGGGCCAGCAATTTTTCTTTATAAACTTTGGGCAGCTCCTCATCTTGGATAATGAGGTCAATCACTTCTTCGGTGACCTCCTTGTCGGCAGCAATCGCCTCTGCCAGCAACTTGTCGGTGTTCAGCACATTTTCTTTTCCCAAAAATGCGCGCAGTACGTCGGTGAACACATCGTGCTCTTCCTGCATCTGCGGCAGGTAAACGATGTCGTCAAAAAGCAGTTCTTCGGCCCGTTTGGGCGATACTCTTGCGATACCTTCGTCCGGCCGGTGTACAATGACCTGTTTGAGCCTTCCTATTTCTGATGATACTTGGATGGGCATTTTTTTTAATGATTGATGATTAGTGTTGAATGATTAATTACGTCCTGCCCCGGGGGTTTCGGGGGTACGCGCAAAAGTACGTGCTGTTCTTAAATAATTTGCAGGCTGATATTTTTTGCAAGGGGCGTATCTATTTGGGCTTAGCCCGAAACCCCAGGGCAGGACGTAATTAATCATTCACCCCCGAGGTTTCGGGGCAGGCTATTCACCATTATTCGACGCTTCTTCTGATAACGCTTCTCGACCCCCTGCCGACGCAGAGGAGCAGGTCAACACAAGAGAGGTTTGGCAAAAACCCGTGCCGGTCTTCGAATACCTGCGGGTAGTGCGCTGGATGGAAACCGGGGTCGTCCCATTCCTGTTTTGGGTTGATTTTCCCCCGCAGGTCAATGATGCCACCGCCGGGTTCTCGCTCGTAAGAAGTGGTCAGCCGCACCTCGGTATAAAGCCTGAAGGCATGGATGAAATAGAGCAGCATATCGAAGTTGAAGTCCCACAAGTACTCGTACCGCTTGTGGGTGAAAAAGGGGCGGAGGTCGTCCACATAAAACTTAAAATAAGGGGAGTTGCCATAGGCCGATTTGATGGCGTTCCAATGCCTGCCCTTCCAGGGTTCATCGTATGAAATGTGGACATTGCGGATGCCCATTTGTCGGTTCTTGCCTTTGCGCAACGGGATACTGAGGCGCTGCAGGCCGTTGACCGAAGCAATGTGGCAGCGGTTGCGGTACGAGCCTTTTGCATAGTTTTCGTGCGCCTCGATATATACGACGGGATGGGAAAACAGCTTCGCAAAATAATGCACGGGCGGCATGTACTGCAGGTCTATCAAGATGGCCTCGTTTTTTCTCACAGGTGATTTTTTGTTCTAATATCGTTTTCTGGCAAATGTGGCTTGTCTGCGCAAAAATATCAGTTATGGGCAAACTCGAAAGCTTTTGGGAAAATAACACTGGTTTTTCTGGAAATTTTTTTGGGGAATTTAGAAAGGGAGCGGGAATAAATTCCCGCTCTTTTGGAAGGGCTTGGAGACAGACTTTTGTTTTTTCGGATTGCCTTGTCCCACTTCGGGCGGGAGTCCCTGCCAATTGACCACCCTGCGCCCCTGCCTCCATGCCATTCCGACAGGGAGCGGGAATAAATTCCCGCTCTTTTGGAAGGGCTTGGAGACAGATTTTTGTTTTTTCGGATTGCCTTGTCCCATTTCGGGCGGGAGGCCCTGCCAATTGACCACCCCGCGCCCCTGCCTCCATGCCATTCCGACAGGGAGCGGGAATAAATTCCCGCTCTTTTGGAAGGGCTTGGAGACAGATTTTTGTTTTTTCGGATTGCCTTGTCCCATTTCGGGCGGGAGGCCCTGCCAATTGCCGATCCGCACCGGTACCTCCATGCCCTTCCGACAGAGGGGGAATTTATTCCCCCTCTCCCAATTGACCACCCTGCGCCCCTTCCTCCATGCCCTTCCAACTCCTCCTGCCTTTTGTTTTATCGGATTGCCATGTCTCATTTCAAGAAAAAATAATGCGGACTATCCCGCCTTTCGACAAACCACCTTTTTAAGCAGCCGGAACAATTATTTTTACCGACAAAACGGGCCAAAAACGGGAAAACCTATATTTTCAAAAAATATCCCCGCTTCTGGGTTTATATAACAAAAAATTATTAAAAATATTTGTAAAATACTGAAAAACAGCTATTTATATTTCGGTAAATTATTTTTTTCCAAAAACAGTATCCAATATAAAAGCCCCTCTCACCAGTCTTGTTTTTTTATAAAAAAAAATGGCCGTTAGGGGGTATATTAATTCCATGTCGTCTTTTAACTGACTTTATACACCCGATTGTTCATTTAAAAAAAAATCAACTTATGCGCTGGAATCTGCTAATTGTTCTCTCCGTATTTTGCCTGTCCTTTGTTTCGGGGCAGGAAGAAGAATTCACCGTAAGCGGCTATGTAAAAGATGCCGCTACGGGCGAAGAACTGATAGGAGCAAGTATTTTTGAACCCCGGACCGGGGCAGGTGCCGTGACCAATTTGTACGGTTTTTATTCCCTCACTTTGCCCGCCGGGACTTACCGTTTGGAGTATGCCTACCTCGGCTACGACACCAAGTCCATCGAAATAAACCTGGCCCAAAACACCACGCAAAATGTCTCCGTAACAGAGTCGGCGATATTGGCGACGGATACGGAAATAGTGGTAAAGGCCGAAAAAGAAGACCGCCACGTGGAGTCCGTTTCGATGAGCCGGGAGAAGATGTCGGTCGAAAAAATAAAGACCATCCCCGCCGTTTTTGGCGAGGTGGACATAATCAAGGCCATCCAATTGTTGCCCGGCGTGCAGTCGGTCGGCGAGGGGCAGTCCGGCTTCTTTGTGAGGGGCGGCGCAAGCGACCAAAACCTCATTTTGCTGGACGAGGCGCCCGTTTACAATGCCTCCCACCTCTTGGGTTTTTTCTCCGTTTTCAATGCCGATGCCATCAAGGACGTGCAGCTTTACAAAGGCGGCATCCCCTCCTCTTATGGCGGGCGGCTGTCCTCCGTTCTGGACATCAGGATGAAGGACGGCAACAAGAAAAAATTCAGCGGCTCGGGCGGCATCGGCACCATTTCTTCGCGGCTGACCTTGGAGGCGCCCATCGTTAAAGACAAAAGCTCCTTCATGGTTTCGGGCAGGCGGACTTATGCCGATGTTTTCATCCCACTGTTCGTGAAGGACTCCGTCAACAAGAAGAACAAGCTCTATTTTTACGACCTCAACCTAAAGGCAAATTACATCCTTTCGGACAAGGACAGGCTCTTCCTTTCGGGCTATTTTGGCAGGGACGTGATGAAGTTTTCCACTGCCAAAATCGGCTGGGGAAACGGGACGGGCACCCTGCGCTGGAACCATGTTTACAGCAACAAACTATTTTCAAACCTGACCCTGCTTTACAGCCGTTTTGACTATTCCCTCAGCGACGAGACCGACGTGGAAGGCTTCAGATGGGACTCCGACATCCGCGACCTTTCCGCTAAACTGGACTACAACTATTACCTCAACCCTCGGAACAGCATCCGTTTCGGCTACCAGCTAACCAGGCACCACATGAACCTCGGGCACGCGCGGGGCATCGGCGAAAATTCCATTTTCACTTCACTGAAAATGCCGCAGGTACAGTCCTTTGAGCATGGCCTTTACATCGGCAACGAGCAGGAACTGACCGACCAATTGAGTGCCGTTTATGGCATCCGCGCATCGCTTTTCCAGAACGTGGGCGAGGCAACGGTCTATTCCTACGACGAAAAATACGACTTCGCCGATTCGCTGGTTTACAAAAAAGGCGAGGTCTATAATTCTTATTTCAACATCGAACCGAGGCTCGGCCTGCGCTTCCGCATAGCTGCCGACAAGTCCGTCAAAGCGAGCTACAACCGCACCGTGCAGTACCTCCACCAAGCCTCCAATTCGCAGTCGGCTTCGCCGCTCGATATCTGGATCACCTCGTCGCCGAACGTGAAGCCGCAGTTGGCCGACCAAGTGGCGCTCGGCTATTTCCAAAACCTGCAGAACAATATGTTCGAGACCTCGGTGGAGGTTTATTATAAAACCACCCAAAATGCGCTGGATTTTAAAGACCACGCCCAGTTATTGTTGAACCGCGAACTGGAAGGCGAACTGCGTTTCGGAAAGGCGAGGGCTTACGGCGCCGAGTTTATGGTCAAAAAAACGAAAGGCAAACTGAGCGGTTGGCTGAGCTATACGCTGGCCAAATCGGAACGGCAGATCAAGGAGATCAACCGGGGCGAGTGGTACTCCACCAATTACGACAAAACCCACGACCTTGCCCTTGTTTTGAATTATGAAATGAACCGCCGCAACAGCTTTTCTTTCAACTTCGTGTACGGCACCGGCGCCCCGACCACCTTCCCCACCGGGCGTTTCAATTACAACGGCCAAGTGCTGCCCGTCTTCTCCGACCGCAACGCAGCGAGGATGCCCGACTACCACCGCATGGACATCGGCTATACTTTGCGCAGCAAGGAAAAGGCTGGTAGGAAGCTGTTCTGGGACCTCAATTTTTCGGTTTACAATGTCTATAACCGGCACAACGCCTATACCATCACCTTTAAAGAAGACCCCGACAACCGGGGAAGTTCTATTGCGGAAAAGACTTATATCTTCCCCATCCTGCCCTCGGTTACCTGGAATTTTCATTTCTAAAAAATCCAATCAAGATGCCGGGCGCCCCCGGTGTGCCCGGCACTTGAACCAAAAATTTTACAACAATGAAATCATATCAAATATTAGCATTCACCGCCTTCCTTTCCCTCAGCGCCTGTACCGAAGAGATACACCCCGACCTCAACACAGGCGAGTTCCAACGGCTCGTCGTGGAGGGGCTGCTGACCACCGAGACCAAGGCCCACAAAGTCTCCCTCAGCCTCACCTCCGATTATTTCGACAACGAAACGCCGCCGCCCGCAGAGGGCGCAACCGTTACCATCTCCGATGGCACCAACACTTTTTCCCTTTCGGAAAATACGCCCGGCAACTACTTTACCGATGAAAACATGACTGGCCAAATCGGTACTGCCTACACCCTCAAAATCGAGTGGAAAGGGGAAACTTATACCGCAGTGTCCACGCTGAAAGATGTCGCCCCGATCATAAAAGTGGAGGCCGAAGAAGATACCGAAGCCGAACCCGACGAGGACACCGGAAGGAAGTTTTACGACCTCCTGCTCTATTCCAACGAACCGGAAGGCCTGGGCGACAACTACTTCTGGAGGGCCTTCCCCGCCGACGACCCCGACAACCCCGAACGCACTTTCTGGGAAGTGGCCCCCGACGATTTTGTGGACGGCAACGTCATTGACGGCGCCTCGATTCTGTACATCGAAGCCGAACCCGGCGAAACTTTTGTCTTCGAGCAATACGGCATCGGCAAGGAGGCATTTGATTTCTTCTTGTCCATCCAAGAAGAAACCATCTACAAAGGCGGCATTTTTGATTCGCCTCCGGCAAATATCACCGGCAATGTGGACAAGGGGGCACTCGGTTTCTTTCTGACCTCCGAAGTGTCGAGGGACACGGTGCTGATCGAGTGATTTCCCGCAAGGGTATATTTCCCCGAGCAATCGGGGAAACATGCCCTCGCGTGGCAAGCTCTTGTTTTTATTTTTGCGCGATAGCGCTAATTTTGGCCGATCCAAAAGCAACTGCTGTTGCTTCTGGAATTTAAATCAAAAATTTCTCACTCAAAAACAAGAAGAATGCAAAATCCAAAACAAGCCGGCACCTCGCCCATCCGGGTAGAACTCGAAGCCGGAAAGACCTATGCTTGGTGCGCCTGCGGCGAATCCTCCAACCAGCCATTTTGCGACGGCTCCCACAAAGGCGGGCCATTTACGCCCGTCGTTTTCAAACAGGAAGTAACCAAAACAGTGGGCATGTGTACCTGCAAAATGACAGGCAACAAGCACAACGGCCAATGCGACGGCACGCACAGGTCGCTCTAAACCGAGGATATACATCCTCGGTTGGTGCCGGATACCCCACTGCGGTACACGCGGTGGGGTACTTTTATTTTGGCACAAAGCGGTGGGCGGAACTGGTTCAATATTTGATATTTCCAAAAAGAATAATATGTCTCCGCACCAATCCACCTGTTATGACCTGTTTCACTGAGCTTCTGTCCCTCTCCTCTCCAAAACGCATTTCTACACCTCCGGCCCTGCTTTTGGCCTTTTCCCTTTTTATGCAAATTGGCTTTTCGCAAACCTCCATTTCGGCGCACAAGGCCGACGTGCTTTACCAGCAACAAGCCTATCACGAGGCACTCGAAATTTATGAAAACGCCGAACTCGGCACCGCCGAAATGGAGCGCCTCGCCAACAGCTACCGCCTCAACCACGACACCCAGAACGCTGAAAAATGCTACGCCAAAATCATCGGAAAAAGCTACGACCCCATCAACTACCTCCACTATGCCCAAGCCCTGCAGAGCAACGGAAAGCTGGCCACTGCCAAACAATTTTACCTAAAATATGCGGAAGTGATGAGCGGCCAAAACGACGAGCGCGGCAAGCACCTCGCAGCGGCTATTGACCGGCAATTGGCTGCTAATTCACCCAGCGAAGCGGTGATAGAAAACCTGAAAAAAGTCAATTCCGACAAACTGGATTTCAGCCCTTCTTTTTATAAAAACGGCATCGTCTTCGTCTCCTCCCGACAGCCCAAAAACAAGCTGAACCAGCTCAACCAGCAAAAAGACAAATGGACGGGCGACCACTTTTCTTCGCTCTATTTTTCGGAATACGATGACAGTGGCAACCTCACTGAACCCCGGTTATTTTCCATCGGCCTCGCTACCAAATACCACGAAGGGCCGCTCAGTTTTTTGCCCAACGGAGAGGCACTGCTTTACACCCGCAATATTTTATTTAAAAAAACAAACCGCGAGCACCAGCTCAAAATTTTCAGTGCCATAAAATACGGAAAGGGCTGGCTCAAAGACGGCGAGATAGACCTCGGCGACGAGACCTGCAACGACGCCCACCCTAGCCTTAGCCCCGACGGCAAAACGCTCTATTTTTCCTCCGACCGGGCAGGCGGCTACGGCGGCATGGACTTGTACCTCGCCCGTTTTTCAAACGGGAAATGGGGGCATCCCATCAACCTCGGGCCGGCAATAAATACGCCCGGCAACGAGGTGTTCCCCTTTATTTTCGACGACGGTACCCTCTATTTTGCCAGCGATGGCTGGGGCGGCTACGGAGGTCTCGATATATTTTTTGCGCAAGCAAATGAAGATGCGGAATGGACGGCGGCCACCAATCTCGGCCTGCCCTTCAACTCCCGAAAAGACGACTTCGGCTACGTGCTCGACCTCACCGGCACCGAAGGTTTTTTCAGCTCGGCAAGGGAGGGCGGCCTCGGCAAAGACGACATTTACCACTTCTCGCTGCCCTCGCCGCAGGCCAATAAAAAGACGCCAAAACCCAAGGTCCGAATCTGCATTTCCGATGAAAAAACGGGCAAGCGGCTGAGGGGCGCAACGGTCGCTGTTTTTTCAAAAAACAAGGCGGGCGAGTTCATCGGTTACGAGCAGGACAAGGTGGTAAAACTCGTCGCAAACGAAAACGGCAGCTTCGAAAAACAAATCAGCAAACGAGACCCCTTCAGTCCCGCCGAAGCCATCAGCGGCAACTTCCAAACCGACCTGAACGGCTGGCTCGAACTCCACCTCGACCCCCAAAACGAATACCTCCTCCGCGCCGAAATGCCGGGCTATGAAAAGGCAAACTATATTTTTTCGCCCACCAAAAACAAAGGCTGTTTTGCGCTGCAACCCAACAATTGCATCCAACTCAGCGGACGGGTCATTGACCAGCAAAACAAAGCTCTGCTTGCTGGCGCAATGGTCACCCTGACAGAACTCGGCAGCGGCCAAAACCTTGAAACGACTAGCGACGGCGACGGCCAATATTCCTTCTGCCTGGCCCCCAACAGCGACTACGTGGTGAAGGCTTCCAAAGAAAATTTTGGCAGCGGAAATGCCCTCGTTTCCACCCTTGCCATGAGCGGCAGCGATGCCCTCGTGACCCGCGATCTGGAATTGACCGAAAACAACAACGAGGCCTCCGGGGAGGGAACGCTGGTCAATCTGCAGCACATCTATTACGACTTCGGCGCATCCGAAATACGCCCCGACGCTGCCCTCGAACTCGACCAAGTAGTCCGCCTCATGCAGCGCAACCCCAAAATAAAAATCGAACTCCGCTCCCACACCGACTCCCGCGGCAACGAAGGCTCCAACCGCCGCCTCTCCCTCAAAAGGGCACGCGCCGCCGTCGCTTATGTGGTGGCAAAAGGCGTGGACGAAAACCGCATCACCGCCATCGGTATGGGCGAAGACCAATTGCTAAACCACTGCACCGACGGGGTGGACTGCACAGAGGAGGAACACCAAGCAAACCGCCGGACAGAAGTGCGGATTTTTGGCCAGTAAAGCGGACGGAAGTCCGCTCCCGCCAAGCGGACTTCGTCCGCTTGGGACAGGCAAACCTTGCCTGCCCCGGCAATCACCAATGTACATAGCATCCAAAAGCGGACTTCGTCCACTTTTGGGGGAGCGGACTTCCGTCCGCTTTACTTTGCTGCCAAAGCCCAGCTACCTCACCACCACCACCTCCCCGGCCAACTGCCCCTCCAACCCCGTCAGCAGGTTCCGGTAAACAAGGCGGTACAGATACAGCCCCTGCACCGCGCCCCCGCCGGGCGACCATGCCGCACCTGCGCCCCTGCCATCGTACTGCAGCCCGCCCCACCGGTCGAATATTTTTAAGGAAACAATTTCAAAATCTCTCCCCTGCGGGAAAAAGCGGTCGTTGGCGCCGTCGCCGTTGGGGCTGAACACGTTAGGCAGGTAGATGGCCGCCTCGCAGGCGCTTGTTTCGAGCCCGTATTTTTTTGAAAACCAGCAGCCATGTATGTCGGTGCCGACCGCATAGGTGCCGCTGTCGTTCAAAACATATTGGCCGTCGTATATGGTGTCGCTGTTTATAAAAAACACGTCCGAGTAGGCACTTCCGATATCCAGGACATATGGCAGGTGCACTTCGCAGACAACCGTGTCCTCCGGCAGTACTATCGGGCTGCCGCTGCCGATGATGTCCGAAAGGAACTTTATTTCCAGCGAATCGCGGGCACTGCAATACCCGTCGCCTGCCTGCACGGAATACAGGCCGGGGGCGGCAACGGGCAGGGAGGCCGCCGTGCTGCCGGTGTTCCAGAGGTATGTTTCGATATTTCGGCCGGACGACACGCCGATTTCATAGGGCCCTTCCGGGCAGATGTATTCGGGCGTGATGTTTATTTCGAGCCCGGGCAGCACGGTGATGTTTTTTTCAAAGGTATAGGCACAGCCCAGGACCCAGACGGCCTGTTCCAGGATGTATTCGCCGGGGGCGTGGAAGCGGAAGCCGAAATCGAAACTGTCCGTTTCCACCGAGTCAACCCCGGGGCCGGTAAGGTGCCAGCGGTGGGCATTGGCGAGGCGGTTGTTGGTGTTGGCCACCGTGGCGCTGTCGCCCCGGCAGAGGGTGTCGGGAAAGGTGAACTCCGGGGAGGGCACGGGCGGGAAATCGCAGCCTTCGGAAAAGGAAAAGCTGACGGGCGCCACCTCCAGTTCGATGTCTTCCAAGGTGTCGGTGGCTTCATAATTTTCTATGCCCAGAGGAGAAAGCTGCACCTCTATGTCCCTCGACTGCAGGCAGGTGGGCAGGGTGCTGCAGCCCGCTATGTTGCCTGCCGGGTCGGTCTTGGCGATGACGGGGCGGAGGGTGGTGCTGCCGCCGGCACCGAAGCTGTACTGCGAGCTCATGAGCAGCGAGCCGTCGCTCAGTATGTCCATCTGCGGCCCGTAGTTCGGGTAGCCCTTTTGCGAGAGGATGTTGCCTTCGCCGTCCAGTTCGGTCAGTACCGCCGGGTATGCGCCGAAGGTGGAGTGGCCCATGAGCAGCCCGCCGGAGGGGGACTTGGCGATGCCCGCCGATTTGTAGGAAAAGTTCTCGCCGTAATATTCCTTCGCCCATACGAGGTTGAGGTCGGGGTCGAGCTGCACGAGGGTGGCGTTTTGGCCGAAGGCCGAGAGGATGTTGTTGAACGAGAGCGGGAAGGAAGATACACCGTCGTAGTTTATCAATAACGGCCCAATATCGGTAAACAACATACTTTGGTAAAACCTACCATCTATTACCTTCGCAATAGGCACATTGCCCGATGTGGGCATCTTGGAAACAAAGGCCTTTGTACTACCAACACCATTGGAGGTGGAATACCCCAATAGGTAGGCATCACCGTTTGGGCCAATAGCCAGATCGGTGGCCACTGACTGGGAAAACTCATCAGGAAAGCTGTCTTCGAGCCGAAATCCGCTCTGGGAAAGAACGTTCCCGTTGGCGTCCAGCCTGTATGCACAAAAATTATGGCTGTCTTTATCAACTAAAAAAAGGATGTCCCCGTTGCTGAGCATATCTATTTGGCAAACACCTCCGACAGAGTCAATGGTCTTTGCCCAATAGTCGCCTGTTTCCATGTCTATCGAGACAAAAGCACTCATAAAAGGCATACTAGTGCCATTTTGATACTTGTAACAAAAAATGGCCTTGCTTCCGAAATGCCCAGCATCGTGCATGCGAAAAGAGTTGTCGGCGAGACGGGCCATGAAACCTTGATTCTCCCCCGATGACGTACCAAATGGAACGGTATATAGAATGCCTGACGACCCATACCAGTCCTTTGAGAACAGTAATGCTATTTCGTCTTCCGCATTAACAATGGTCTCCAGCAAATAAAATCCGGAAGAGTCCATCGTTGACTGGAAAGAAGGAGGTTGTGCCACAGAGAAAAAGGGAAAGCAGAGGAAAGCAAGCTGGAAGCAGAATATTCTAACGGGCATATTCAAGCTGATTATGGACAGGTTTTTAATAAAAAAGAGTGGCAAAATCCAAGCCACTGAAATTAGTCCGAAAGATAAGGAAGGGTGGGCTGTTCTGGGAAAGGGGCGGTGCTTTTTTGAAGGCTCCGCCCCCTTTTGTTGTTTGTTTTTTTAAAAATACTTTTTTGCCCTGCCATGAAGGCAAGGGGCACATTTTTTAATTTTCGAAAATATAAGGTTCGCAGCCGCAGCCATTCCTAAGCTTTCCTCCCAGGGTGAGTACGTACAGCCCCATCTTGACATTGGGGCTGTTGTCAAACTGGCTGTTGCCACCAAATTGACCCGTAAAACTGGATGTCATTGTATTGCTGACAACGTACCCGTTCTCGATTACCGGCCTGCAGGCCTTCGGTGCCACCGAAACGTATTCCCTGCACTTGATGCGGTAGGTTATCGAGCCGGTGATCTGGCTGAAGTTTGGGTTGCAGTTGGCAAGCCACCACCAATTTTGATCTAATTTAAGATCGAAAGCATCATAGCGGGGAATATCACAATTAAATTGATGATAGCCACCAATTGTATTGAATTTTTCTGTTTCGTCATCCAAGCCCACACCACCACATTGCACATCAGCGTCGTAAAAATATGCCGAAAAGTATGGGATATTTAATGATGGGGAGCATAAGGCGTCGGCAAAGAAATGAAGCTCAACATGGTCACCAGCACCGCCCGTTGGCGGGTTGTCAACCGTTACGTCGAGGATTTCATAAAGACAGTCGCAGTCCTGTTGCCCGCCGCCCATCATCGGTTCGGCCCCAGCCTCCAGCAAGAGCGCGCCCTCCTGCACGGCCTCCTCCCCGGCCGGGTCGGCAAGCTCGTTTTTCTGGCAGGCAGTAAACAACAATAGAAACAGGAAAACTAAACTAAGTGAAGTGAAGTGAAGTGAAGTGAAGAAAGCGAAATTTTGATTTCATAATTCAACAGATTTAGTGGTTAAGAGATGGGCAAAAATAACAATGTTTTTACATTAAAAGAAACGATAATGCGTTTTTTTTTTTGGAAATATCACCGCTCATAAGCAGGCTTCTTATTTTTATGTTCATCACCGACGTCGGCAAGGGCGAAGACCAATAGCCCAGTAAAGCGGACGGAAATCAGCTCCCGCCAAGTGGACGAAGTCCGCTCGGGACAGGCAAACCTTGCCTGCCCCGTCAATCACCAATGGGCATAGCATCCAAAAGCGGACTTCGTCCACTTTTGGGGGAGCGGACTTCCGTCCGCTTTACTTATTTTCGCGCCGGACTTTAAATAAATACCCATTTGCGCCACCTCCTCACCATATCCCTTCTCTGCTGCTTCCAGCATATTTCCTTTGCCCAACAGGCATGGGACGAAGCCGCTTTCCGCACCATGCCCCCGGTACAGCGATACCGTTTTGTGCAGGACTACCCCTATTACAAAAGCCCGGACGGGAGCGCCCTGTCCGCCATGCTCAACCGGATGCTGGAAATAGCCCGGGAGGAAAACGACCGCCATGCTGTTTTGGCATTGAAATACCGGATGTGCCTCGCTTCCGGGGGCAAGGGCTTTGATTTCCCGGAGGGGAAAACCGGCCGTGATTTTTTGCTCGAAATGGAGGCCGAGGCCAAAAAGAAGGGCTATGAGGTGGAGGAAACGGTGGCCCACCATTATTTGACAAATGGAATGGGAAACCCCAAAAACCTGAGTTTTGAGCAGCGATACGTCGAGGTGCAGAAAGCCTTCGGGCAGATAGAGGCCATCGGTTTTGAAAAATTCAGGGACTATGGGCTGGCTGGCATCCTGCTTGACCTCACCAATTTTATGTGGGAACTGGAGGATTTTGAAAAAGCCTTCCGCTACCTCTCCGTGGCCGAGCGCTTTGTCGAACCGACCGAGGAAGGGGCCTATAATTATACGCAGGTGCTCAGCTATCTGCAGACCTATTGGAAAGAAAAAAAGGACTATGCAAGGTCCATCGGGTATGCCCGGAAAATATTGCGGTTCCACCAAAACCTCCAGACAGGCCACCCCGACCGGTTGTGGAGGAAAAAATTCTGGCAGGGCTTTGCCTCCATTGAAATAGCGGGCCTGCTCATCGAACAGGGCCATTTTGCCGAAGGCGAACAATATGCCAGCCGGGGATATAGCCTGAGCAGGGCGCAGGAAAACGACGGGAACCTCACTGCCTATCTGGCCGAGTTCGATGCCCTGCAAGTGCTCGTCCCCATCAAGCTGAAACTGGGCAAAATGCACGAAGCGGACACCTTGCTGCAAAGGGCGCTGTCCATCAAGGAGATGCCGGAACTCCAGTCCCATCTCGGTTATTTCAAGCCCCTCAAGCTGTACCGGCACCTCTCGGAATACCACGAAAAAAAGGGCAATTCCGCCGCCGCCCTGCGTTATGCCCGCCTCGCCCAGGCCATCCGGGACAGCCTCGGCCGCAGGAACGATGCCCGGAAGTTCGAGAAACTGAACCAGCGCCTCGATGCCGAAAAATATACCGAAAAACTGCAGTTGGTGGAAAGCGAAAAGCAGTTGCAGCAATGGCTCCGAAATGCGGCGCTGGCCATTTTGGCCCTGGTGCTGGCACTGGCATTTGCCAATTTCCGCCGGCTGCAGGCCAAGCGACGCCAAAAAGAAACAGAACTGTCTGCCGCCAAAACGGAACTCGAAAACATGGCCCGGGGCTTCCGCCAAAAATCGGAACTGGTGGAAAACCTCCGCCTCGAAAACGAAAAACTCGCTGCCGACGGCAGGCACAGCGAATACCTCGAACAGCTTACCTCCGCCACCATCCTCACCCACGCGGACTGGAAGGATTTCAAAACGGTTTTTGAAAAGGCACACCCCGGTTTCATCGCCCGGCAAAAGGAGCGGTGCCCCGGTATCACCCCCGCCGAGACCCGCCTGCTGGTGCTCGAAAAACTCGGCCTGAACACCGCCGAAATGGCCAATATGCTCGGCGTGAACAAAAATACCATCCACCAGACGAGGGGAAGGCTGAGGCGGAAGGTGGGGGGCTGACGGTGTGGGCATGTTCCGTCTGTGCATTTGGTTGCAGCCAAAACGGCATGTGAAAATATTGTTTTGGCTGAAAATGTATAAATTTGCAGCCAAAACTGATTATAAAAACGCAGTTTTGGCTGCAAGTTTATACATTTGCAGCCAAAACAAAGATTCACCGAATATTTGGATGATTATGGAAAATTTGGAAAACATTGTCGGCAGGGAGAAAGAAATCCATCAGCTCGGGAAAATACTTGAAAGCGGCAAGCCGGAATTTTTGGCGGTGTATGGCCGGCGCCGCGTCGGGAAAACATTTCTCATCCGCGAGTTTTTCAATTACCGGTTCAGCTTTCAGATTTCAGGTTTGGCGAATGCCAAAACAAAGCAGCAGTTGTTCAACTTCCACTCCTCCCTTTCCCGGCAGTCCATTTTGTTTTTTGACAGCCAACCAGAAAACTGGCTGGTGGCCTTTCAGCGCTTGATAGACCATCTCGAAACCATTGAAAGCACCGGGAAAAAAGTTGTCTTTTTTGACGAGATGCCGTGGTTTGACACTCCGGGCTCGGACTTCGTGATGGGGCTGGAACATTTCTGGAACAGTTGGGCAAGCAACCGGAAAGATATTTTGCTGATTGCCTGCGGCTCGGCCGCTTCCTGGATGATGAACGAACTTATCAATAACACGGGAGGGCTGCACAACCGGGTGACTCATAAAATGAAAATAGAACCTTTCAGCTTGAGGGAGGCTGAAATTTTGCTCACCAAAAAGCAGGGCAATTTCACCCGCTATCAAATTGTTCAACTGTACATGGTGTTGGGCGGCATCCCTTATTATCTCGATGTTGTCAACCCCGAAATGTCCGCGGCCCAAAACATCCAGGCTTTAATTTTTGAAAAAACGGGTTTCCTCAAAAATGAATTTTTCAACCTCTACCGTTCGCTTTTCAAAAAACATGAAATTTATGAAAAGGTGGTCGAATCACTTTCCACCAAATTGTACGGTATGCAGCGCAGTGAGATTGTGAAAGCATCCAAAATCAATTCGGGCGGTACACTGACCAAGGTACTTGCCAACCTTGAAGAAAGCGGCTTCATCAATGCCTATGTGCCGATAGACGAAAAACGAAAAAACACACAGTACCGCCTGTCCGACCACTATTCGATGTTCTATTTCAAATTCATCAAAAACCATCCTTACAAGGGGGAAAACGTTTGGCTGAACATGATTGACAACCCAATGGCGCGGGCCTGGGAGGGCTTCGCTTTTGAGCAAATCTGCCTCGACCACATTGCCCAAATCAAAAAGAAACTGGGCATTCATGGGGTGTTTTCAAAAAATGTGGTTTGGAAAGGGGCCACGGAAAACAACGCGGCCCAAGTGGATTTGTTGATTGACCGCCGGGACCAGGTCGTCAACCTTTGCGAGGTCAAGTTTTCGCTCGGAAAATTTACCATAACTAAAGATTACGCCGAAAAACTGAGGACTAAAATCAGTGTGTTCAAAGCGGTCACCAAAACCCGGAAATCTGTTTTCCTCACCTTTATCACCACTTATGGCATTGAAAAAAACAAGCACGCCAAGGCCCTCGTCCAAAATGAGGTGACGATGGATGATTTGTTTTTGTAGTTCAGGATTTTTCCTACTACAGGACATGGAGCGATTTTGAAGGGGCAGCGCCCCTTTTGTGACTCATGTCCAGTGGTAGGAAGATTTTTGATTTGTGGATTCTAAGTCGCTGATTTTCAACAAAATACCCTGCCCGTCATCCACTTGTCACCTTTTTGTCACCCCCTTTTTTTGCTCCCCTCCCAGTTCTTCCCCCTCTTTTGTGCTGTCAAAACTGAATAGACATGACCGTACTGAAAATGGCTTTCCTTAAACATAAACCCATCTATCCTGCCATCCGCTACTGGCTGGCATGTGCCCTGCTCATCGCCGGGCTGGCCTATGGCATCCACCGCTATTTCGAGTACCGCAACGTGGAACTGGACAGGCGGCTGGAAATGATAAAATAGCCCCCAATGTTAGCGGGTCATTGTTAGCGGGTCATTTCAAATGCCCCGCTAACTTAAATACCTGAAAACAAAGCAGTTAAATTACGGGGGCACTTGAAGTGACCCCGTAATAAACCCTCACATTTAAACACTTATAACTCATGGCAAAATTTACAAAACTTTTGATTGCGTTCCTTTTTATTTGGCTGCTTGCCAGTATGGACATTCCGTCATTTGGCCAATTAAATGCACAAACGAACAGCTTTACGGCCGGGGCATGTATCGGGGCCTCTTCCGGCAGCCTGTCCAGGTTATATTACCCTCTTGTGGAAGATTTCAATGGCGACAATTACGATGACATTATCGTAATAGACGAGGGAAGTGTTGTCTGGATTTACAAAAACGATGGCATGGGCGGTTTTGACGCAGGCACGCAAATTTTCACAGGGGGTGTCTATGGGAGTATGTCCGCCGGGGATTTGGACGGTGACGGCGACCTCGATTTTGTACACCGCAACGGTAAAGCTTATTTAAACGACGGGACGGGGGTTTTCACCCAATACGGTTCAGGGCCCATTTTTACGGGAACAGGGAATGTTGTATCTACGGCCATCGCCGACTTCAATGGCGACGGCAAGCAGGATATTTTTTTTCTCAACAGCAGCAGCAATGCCGGGGACGACAACCAAGTCTGGGTGAACACCGGTACCATGGGCAACCCAAGTTTTGCCCTGCAAAACGGTTGGGACAATCAGGCGATAGGCCCAAGGGGAACCGTGTCGGTGGGCGATATTGACGGAGACAATGATATTGACATCATCAATGGGAATTCCAGTTGGAATGGTGGGGTTTACAAGAATGATGGAAATGGAAATTTCTCCCAGTCACAAACCATCAGCGTCTATAGCGGCACCGCCATACTAAAAGACTGGGACGGCGACAATGACCTCGATTTTTTTGCATGTGACAGGTACAATAATTCTGGTGTCAGGTTGGGCAAAAATGATGGGACAGGTACGTTTGAAACACCTCCAAGCATATTGATATTTCCACTTCTTGCCTTTGGTTCAGAAATAGCTGACCTGAATAATGACGGTACACCTGATGTATTAGACTTTGGACGCACAGGGAAACCTTCTGCCTCAAGGATCAGGCAGAGAGTTCGCCCATACTGTCCGATATAATTTTTTGACCGTTATGTTTTCGGGGCTGGTTTTGGCTTCTTTGTGTTCTTTTTGACCACTTTGTACCGA